>JBAZZR010000001.1:0-491959 GCA_041658665.1 Patescibacteria group bacterium | reverse complement strand
GCACCCCGCTGGAAAAATTCGCATCAGGATTATAACATTTCCAGTAAAAAAACGAGCCGGGTTGAACAAGATGAAGATTTTTGTTCCCATTTTTAATGTTTGGATTTACTGATGCATCTGGTACATCAAAATAGAAGTCAGCAAAGGAGTGAGTATTAACACCATCCGGTGCCGGCACAGTCCCGGCAAATCCAATAAGCTCCCCGCGTTTGACCTTGTATCCGATTAGAGCTCCATATGAAGTTGCATTATTTTGAGATGAAAGTGTATAATTCCCATCCCAAAATAATTGGTATCCCTGGGCTGGCGGCGCCATTAGGTCGTTACTTGCCCTTTGAGTGTGTCCGGGCAATAGAGGTGAGGTTAATAAGTGATATACGGTCAAATACACTCCCGGCCAATCAGGGCTTGCAGACTCGAAAAATAATTTCACATCATCGGAATGGGTAGATATTCCTCCCGACTCAATTTGAGTACTGGTGTCTCGAAAGCCAACTAGCATCATATCGAACGGTGCGATTACCGGCGAACCGCCTTTATAAGCTTCAAAGCTCATACCAGGCTTATACTGATAAGGTTTCCAGTCTGGATGGCCACCAACCTTTGGGCCCAGTGTAATTATATCAGTGTCAGCACCCGTTCCATATAACTCCGTATGGGTATTAATGCCATCCATGCTTGGTGGCGGTGAAGTTATCGCGGATGCGCTTGTGTCAGGTACTGGAATGAGAACCAGCGATGACGCAGGAGTGTCGGTGTTATTTTTAGTAGTGCTGATTTGTTTGTATTTTAAAATTTTACCTAAATCATTATTTGTTATTCCTAAACCAAGTTTACGCATTATCTGAAAAGCATCTGCCGGCCTTCCTAAATAATACATTATTAAATCAACTGGGTTAATATAAAACGCTTTCCCGCCATCTTCTACTTTTAACAAAATTTTACCCGACAATTTACTGGGTGCTACCCCGTTAAACGAATTAAAATCTTTGTTAGAAATACCTAGGCTTAATTCGCGCATAATTTGGAAAGCGTCAGTCGGTCTCCCCAGAAAATATCTTTGGAAGTTATCAGGATTTACATACCATGCTTCACCATCAGATTCTACTTGTAAGAGAATTCGGCCTTTCAACCTAACTGAGATATCACTTGCCAAACTGCTATTGTAAGGTATCCATAATAAGATAGCTATCAGAATGAATCGGGTGGTTTTTTTTATAATGTTTATAAAATAAGTCATATTTAAACTATAGCACACTCAGCTTCAGAGTGAAATAAATTCTCCAAAAAACAGACCTAATATTAGATCTGTTTTGATTGCTCGGAGGCTGGGATATAGTTGGAACGGCTTCAAGAGTGATTTAATTAATTTGTTTCTTTTTTTACATTTTCGGCCATATTTTTTATACCGACAAAAGAGAGGGTATTAATATTTGGGTCGGAAAGCCTAATCAAATCGAGATCTGGACGGTCAAACATCTCTATTCCTTTAATTTGCTTCCCCATCAATAAAGAATTCTTTAGCTCATCATATTCTATTTTATCTAAGACAAAATCAACATCGCCCACTTCCTCATGTTGGTCTGGTTTGCGAATATAAAGATAAGTATAGAGAGCGCCTGGCATGCCATTAAGGCCATTAATTACGATAGGCTTATGAAGATGATAATATTTATTATTCCAGTTATCTGATTCTTCGGTCAGTTCTTCTCGTAATTTTGCGAGAAATTTATACTCATCTTCGTAATGACAAAAGATTCCAATATTACCGGCGATAGGAAGATATTTACCGTAAACTTTTTTACATAGCTCAAAACACTTGAAATGCGTATATTTTATTGCTTCAAACAGCTGGCTCCTATCTTTTATTGGACTAAACTTATTTGATTTCATGAATAAAATTTTAATTATCTCTCCCACTCTTTAATTTCAGGGTGAAAATCTACTTGATAAGGCTGAATACCTAGTGAAATACCATATTCTTTCGCCTGATTATATTGCTCTTTGCTTGTTCGATCTATTTTAAAAATTTTATTTTTAAAAATAATAAAATGAGTAGTTTCATTTTTAAAATCGGCATACCAAGGATGTTCTGCCTCTAATGCCTTGCTTATTTCCTCGGTAATACTATTGGCTTGATTTTCAGAAATTTCAACAGTATGCAAAGTCCATTGTTTTAACCATGGGGTCTTATGTTTTTCTACAATAGGCTCAACTTTAGTGCTTAAGATATTAACACTTTTTAAAATACCATTATTTTCTAAACTTTCTTCAATTATCACACCTTTATAATTCATATTGCTAAAAGAATTAACTCCAACTTTCTTTTAAATTGTCTAAAAGAATTTTTTGGAGTTAATTCGTTAAATACCTGATCACTATTTGAACAACGTTATATTCTTTGCCCCCTAATCAAGCGCACTATAATTGCAATAAGCGCGACAACTAACAAAATATGAATCAGTCCACCCAAAGTATAAGAAGTAAATACACCCAACAACCAGAGAATGATTAAAATTATGGCGATTGTCCACATATTTTTTTAAATTATTATTAATTAATCTATAAAATTATGAGTTACTTTTATCCGTTTGTTTATCGGCTTGTTTTTCATGCTCCACCGCTGCTGCCTTGTTAGCCTCGGCCGCTTTTACTTCTGAGTTTTGAGCTATTTTATCTTGTTTTTCTGCTTCTTCATCTTTTTGTGTTTGGTCATCTTTCATATTATTTATATTAATATATTAGTCTCTCTAATTATCAAGCCGTTGCTAGACCTAAATTCTAACAAACATAATAATAATGTAATTTACACTGTCATTTTTTAGAAAAAAATAGGTTAAAATTAGCTATTTTATGCTGGCTCGGAGGCTGGGATATAGTTGGAACGGTTTTAAACAAAATGGGTACTAATATTAGTTTGGAGTAACAAAAAAAGCGCGCAGTCTAACCCATTATTCCTGAAGGTATTTCTGATTATTTTTTAAGTTTATCAATATATCTTGCAGGATCTTCAACCTTTCACCTACCTTTATACTTCTTTGTCGTTTTATAGAATCCGGAAAATCTGGTTTATATCTGCCTTCTGTCTCCGCTAATGTCGTCTCGTATAAAGAGGAGGGGCTCTGTAAATTAAAATCAATATTGCGAAGTTTTACTCTTGTCGCTAGATGAGCATCGTCGGGTTGCATCTTAAAAATATCAACGGAAGCTTGAGTGGCTGGCTCGCGAAATTTGTATAATGTCGGATCCGCCTCTTCGGTGTAAAACTTTTGATCTTCGAGCAAAAAACCTGCTTTTTTCAATTCATCCACAGCTTTCTCTATCCCGGGACTGGCGACATCAATATCAATATCTGATGCCTTGAACTGGATCAATCTATTAAGTTTTTCCTTGCCAAGCAAATCTATCGCAAACCCTCCCCGTACCATATAAGACGCGCCTGATTGCTCCAGCACATTAATAGTTTTAGTGAGTGCTGTCGCCAAATCTTCATACGCCTCCTCCGAATAGGGCATTTCTTGATAACTATTTTCCTGTTTTCCTTTTTCTCCTTTATTTTGATGGCTAAAATCAAAATTAAAAAATTTTCCTATCATAGTAAATTTAAATAGTATTATAAGTATACCATTTTTCGTCTCAGAAATACAAAAAGAGGCTCTCGCCTCTTTTTCATATTTGCTCGGGGATAGGGATTCGAACCCCAATAAACAGGACCAGAACCTGTTGTCCTACCGTTAGACGATCCCCGAATTATATTTATATAGATTATTCTTCTAGCCGTGGTTTAAGGAGCGGGAATAAAGTGACCTCTCTAGCTGACTTATCAGCTAAATAGGAGAATAAACGTTCGCCGAAACCAAAACCGCAAGTGGGCGGCATCCCGTGCTCGAGCATTTCGACGAATTCCCAGTCCGGCATCATTGCTTCTTTATCACCGCGATCAATTAGTTCCTGCTGTTCAGTGAAGCGCTTATATTGATCAAGTGGATCATTTAATTCTGAAAAACCATTGCCGATTTCGGAACCGGCGATAATAACTTGGAAACGTTCGGTTAGTTCCGGATTATCAATTTTAACTTTTGATAAAGGAGATACTAGTTTTGGATGATTGATTAGAAAAACTGGACCGGCAATATTTTTTCGACAATATTTCCAAAGAGTATCGGTTAAACGTTCTCGATTATTTCCTTCGTATTTTACTTTTAATTTTTTTAAAGTATCAGCCATTTCTTTTTCGTCGGCTTTTAAAACGTCAATTCCTGTTTGGCGCTGGACTTCTTCGCGATAATCGAGGCGCGGCCACTCGCCGGCGAGCTCAAACTCAAAATTTCGAGTCGTAAATTTAGTGCGACCGAAAACTTTTACAGCAATCTCTTGATATAATTCTTGCACCAATTTCATTCCCATTTCGTAATCAGCGTAAGCCCAATAAAATTCCAGATTAGTGAATTCCTGCAAATGATCAGGGCTTGACCCTTCGTTGCGATAAGCGCGGCCAATCTCGAAGACTTTTTCATAGCCAGCGGCCATTAACCTCTTCTGCCATAATTCGCCGACGGAAATTCGTAAATAAACATCGAGATCAAAATCGTCATGGTGTGTTTTAAAAGGATTAGCCTCGGCGCCGCCGGTCGTTGTTTCAATCGTCGGGGTCTCTACTTCAAAAAATCCGTGATTTTTCAGGAAACTACGAGCAGTTTCCCAAAATAAAGCCTTTTTATAAAATAAATCACGTAGAGCCGGGTTTAATAAAAGATCTAAATATCTCTTCCGCAGTCGATCATCTTCGTCTTTCAGACCATACCAGGCGTCAGGTATCGGCCGTAGAGCCTTAGTTAGTAATTTCCAGTCTTTAACCATTAAACTTTTTTCGCCTTGATGAGTTAAAAAAACGTGACCGCTAACTTGGAGAAAATCAGCGACATCGATAAATTTTAAAAAATTTTTGTAAGAATCCGCGGCCAAGTCTTTTTTAGAAAAAGCGATTTGGATATTACCGCTGCCGTCTTCCAGATTGGCGAAAGTCAAGTTCCCGTGGCTACGAATACTGCGTAAGCGCCCGACAATTTTAAATTCTTTGGTCGATTTTTCTAAATCAGAAAAATTTTCTAGAGTTTCCGAAATAGTGTAATCTCGTTCAACTTTCGCGGGATAAGGGGTTATGCCTAATTTAATAAGTTCTTCTAATTTTTTTAAACGGTCCTGGCGTTCACTGACGATTGGTTTTCTATTTTCGTTATTTTCCATATATTTAAAACCTCGTATTTTCTATTCAATTTTGATAATTTTATATTTTATGTTTCCTTTCGGGGTTTCTACCTCAACCTGTTCCCCTTTATGCCTATTGATAAAAGCGACGCCGAGCGGCGATTCGTTAGAAATTTTCCCATTAAGCGGGTCGGCTTCGTTAAAACTAACTATTGTATATTGTTTTTCCCCCGCCGCCGATTTTACCGTCACTTTAGAACCCATAGTTACTTGTTCGTGGGAATTGTTATTTTGAACAATCGTCACATTTTTTAAAATGTTGGTAAGTTCCATGACTCGACCTTCATTCAAGGCCTGGGCATCTTTAGCTTCACTATACTCGGCATTTTCGCTTAAATCTCCTAGATCTTTAGCTCGTTCAATCCGCTCCGCAATTTCTTTGCGCTTAAGCGTGGTTAATAGATTTAGCTCGTCTTGCAGCTTATCATATCCTTCTTGGGAAATAATTTGCTCATTCATAATTTTATTGTGATCTTAAAGATTAATTTAGGTCTAATATACTCTACTTTGCCAAATTAAACAAGAGCTAATAACTATCCAGCCGATTCCGAGGGGATGATTTAAATAAGGAGTAAAAATATGAACCAGAGCTAAGAATAAAAGAGAAGCGGCGAGAGGAATAAATAAATAGTCGTCGGATAATTTCCAGCCGCGCCGTAAACTATCAAAAATTAATTTTCCTAGTAGTGATAAATAAATTAATAAACCCAATAAACCTAACTTGAGAGCTAAATCGAGGTAGCCCCATTCGAAAGCATAGGTCGTGTAACGACCTTTAGGATCCTGCTGTAAAATACGCGGATCGCTAGATATATAGCTGACCGTAGCGCCAAAGCCCTGTCCTAAGATGGGCTCTTTCAGCACTTCTTTGCTTAAAATTGGTAGCAGCGACCAGCGCGAGGAAAGAGCGGCTTCGTTACTATTACTCACTCTTTCTAAAAAAGCTGATCCTAAATTATTATCGTTAGAATGTATATAAGGGAAACTTACTACCAAATAAATTAGACCGAAACTGAAGAGTCCTGAGATAATTATCCAAGTCAGAGATTTTAGAAAATACTTGAAACCCTTGGTTCGCCAGATTAATATTAATAGTCCTAGCAAGGTGATGATTAATCCGACCCAGAAGCTGCGTGAAAAACTGACTAATACCGCGCTAAAGAAAGTCGCCGCTAAAATTAGAGACCAAATTTTATATTTGATGGTTATTTTATTAAAAAAATCAGTGCCGCAACTAAGCCAAAAGCTAAAGAAGAAAGCCATTAAAGGAAAAACTTGTCCTTGAATAAAAACCCGCGGCCAGCCGCTTTTAGTCGGAGTCATTTCACCGACTAAAGTTTGTCGCAACCAGAAGTATATTTCCGGGGCTGCTTCTATATTATGGGTAAAAATAAAAAGAAGAAAAAGAGTTTTTAAGCTAAGCCAGAGTGATCCGGCGATAAATAAATTAACTAAATTATATATTTTTTGTGTAGCAGTTTCGCTATAGATTACTAAAGCGGGTCCTAATAATAGAAAATAAAGCCAAGAATTAAAGTCTAAAAAAATCAGGCGCCCAGTATGATGATTAGCTAAGCCATTAATAATCCCTAAAATTATAATAACCGCTAAAGCGAGAAAAAATTTATTAGTCCGAAGCCGATTTAGGCTTTGATAGTAAATAGACTTTTTGCCATCTCTTATTAATTGACTTACTAAATTAATAATAAATACTCCCATGATTATCAGCCAGAGAGCAACGCGGATCGATATTGACTGGCCTAAAATATCTAGCTTGAAAAGATGCCCCATGGATCCGATGAACAATTCTGCTAAAACTACTAATAAACCGTACTCTAATTTATAAATCGTTATAGCTAAAGCAGCAGTTATTAGAATTAAAAAAGAAAATTGACCGACGATTGGCCAGGCCAAACTAAGAAAGGATAATAATTCTAGAGCGAGAAATACTAGCAAAGCTCGAGTAATTTTTTCAATATTTATTTTAACCATAATATTTTATTCCCGAGTGATTAAAATTCGGTCGCCGACTTTTATATCTTTAAGTTCCGTGTAACCGGCGGGAACTTCTAAAGCCTTATCTATGGCGACGCCACTATTATAAATCTTTTGAGGATTATTTCCTTCGGGCGGGAGATTCTTAAATATTTTAACTACCGTATTGTCACTGATGAATATTATGTCTAACGGAAAGTTCATATCCTTCATCACAAAATCACGAATTCCGCTTTCGTCGAAATTAAAAAGCATGCCGCCGTTTTCCGGTAAAGATTTCCGACCGCTTAAGCCGCGATATAAATCATTTGGCTGGTAAACTAACTCACTGCGGATTTTCTGATTATTAATGTTAACTAGAACTATTTCTATTTTATTGTTCAGAGTCAATTCAACTATTAAGGCGCTGATTAACATTATTAAAACCACGATGATAGTAATTTTTTGAGGACGGTTGATAAACTCTTTAGTTAAGCCCATGTTTTTCCTGAATTATTTTTAAAGCCGCCCGATATTTCTTCACTCGTGGCAAAAAGGGTAAAAACTTATAAGCAAAGGCGGGTAGCCAGGAGCTCATGGTTCCCCCCGTGCTAACTTTAAATAAGATTTCGGGAACCCACTTCCCTATTTTACCGTTTTTAAGCATACTTAACCAGAGATCCCAGTCTTGAAATTTTTTAAGATTCTCATCCCAACCGTCCGTCGGAAAATCAACTCGTTTAATTAAAGCCATCGTATCGATATAAGGCATTTTTTTTAATTTTTCTGTATCGAACTGTCCAACCTTAAATAATTTATTGCCCCAATAAAAAGAGGGATAAACATAGCTCGCCTCTGGGCTGCTGATTAGAGTGTTAAGCATAATTTCTAGGGCCGTTGGTTTTAAAATTACATCCGCATCGCAAAAAAAGAGAAATTCTCCTCGAGATTCTTGGTAGCCGCGATTACGAGCGGCGGGCGCACCTTGATTAATTTGGTTTAAAAATAAATATTTATGATCAGTATTAATTGTTTTATAATAATCAATGAATGATTTTTCTGGATTGTCCTGGGAGCCGTCATTAATTATTATTACTTCATAATCCTGATAACTTTGTTGGGCGATACTTTTTAGAGTTTCTCTTAATTTTTTCGCCTGATTATATACGGGTATGATAATAGAAATCATAAATTTCTCTGTTTTACTGTTTAATTAAATTAACGATTCTGGCGGCTTGTTTTTCTAAATCAAATTTAGTGATAGCTTGCTCTCGCCCCTGTTGTCCTAGTTGTTCTCGGAGTTGGTCATCATTAGCTAATTTAAGTATAGCATTTTTTATCTCTTGAATATTGATTGGGTCGACCAGTAATCCATTATAACCATCGCTAACGGCGTCTTCGACTCCGCCGGCTCGCCCGGCGATAACCGGAGCAGTACTTAGGTTGGCTTCTAAATAAACTATGCCAAATCCTTCAAAGTCTCCCTCAATATCGCGTGCCGGCATCACAAAAATATCACATAACTTTAGCCAGAGCCATTTTTTATTTTCGCTTAAAGATCCTAAAAAAATAATTTTTTGAGCCAGACGTTCGGGCACCATTTTTTTTAAATAATATTCATCGGTTCCAGTCCCCGCAATAAAATAAACTAAATTACTGATTTCTTGATCAGTCATTTCTTCTAGCGCCCTGATTGTCATATCGATTCCCTTCCGTCGGACTAATCTCGCTAAGGTAAAAATAATTTTTTGGGATTCTAGATTATATTGAAGTTTAAGATCGCTGATATCACTCGGCGTGATAATTGGGATATTAGTAGTTACGCCTGGATTAACAACGGCAATTTTTGACTCTAGTTCCGGATAGGCTTCAATAGTTTTTTGGGCAACGTAGCTATTAGCGCAGATTATTTTATCAGATTTTTTTAAAATTAGATGGCTAATAAATTTTTTTCGGGGTGATTTTAGGGCATAGCTCAAATCCATCCCATGGAGAAATACAGCATATTTAATTGGGTTAAAAAGAGATAAAAAATAAGCGACTGTCCCAAGTGGTAAAATTTGGCCGACTAAAACATAGTCTATTTTGCTCCGTTTGAGTTTTCGCCCTAAAGCCCCAAAAGACAGCCACCAGGAGAAGAAACCCTTTTTACTATCTAATTCTCCCTGATTATTATCCAAGATTGATAAATCTTCACCGATTGGCCAATTACTGACTAAGTGGCCATAGTAATTAGCTACTCCGCCGTGCGTTGGCGGAAATTCTAAAGTTATCAGTAATGTTTTCATAGATTTATTTTTAAATCGGTTTGAATTTCTGAGATTTTGTTTCCTCTGAATGATTGATAAATGCTAATAATATCTGTTTGTTTAAATCCCCCTAAGAAAAATAAAGTAATAAAATAAAGAACAGCGCCGAAAATAGTAGTTAAAAAAATATTGAGATAACCTTGCCCCGCTAAAATAAGGGCGCCCATAATAATCGAGGATAATAAAGCTTTCGCAAAAATAACGAGATTTTTCTTAATCTGATAGCGAATAATTTTTTTAACTACTCGTAGGCCTAGAATAAACATTAATAAATTAGTCGCTAAGACTGTGAGGCTCGCTCCTAAAGCCTGAAAACGGGGGATCAGTAAAAAATTAAGAGCGATACTCACTATTGTGACTATAGCAATATTTCTCGTATTTTTTTTCTGTTCATCACAAGCATTAAGTAAAGAGCCGATCGGAAAATTAATAAAAATAAATAATAAAGATATAATAGAAATCCGCAGCGGCCAAGCGGCGCCGTCATAACCTTCTTTAAAAAGTAGAACTATTTTGTCGGCTAAGACTATGGCACCAATAATTATCGGTAAAGAGATTATAATTAGATAGTTCATGGCTCTTTCAAAAGAAATCGCTAGTTGTTCGCGATTACTATGCCAATAAGCGCTCATAGCTGGATAAAGCGAGGCGGTAAAAGCGGCGGGCAAGAATTGTAAGGCGAAAATTATTTTAAAAGCTACTTGATATAAACCTACTTGGACGTCGCCGGCTAATATTGAGAGAATTATTGCGTCTAAATAAGTATAGAGTCTCTGAAAAACCGCATAGACGGCGAAAGGCCAACTAATAAAGAGAATCTCTTTAATTATAGCCGGGTTATAATGAAAACGGAAAGCTGGCCCTAGATATTTTTTTAAGATTATTCCTGAATAACTAAAATTATAAAGACTAGCGCCGGCTAGAGCCGCCATCGCCGGAATTAAGCCGCCCCCTAAAAGAAGGGCGCCATAGCCGATAGTCAGAACGATTAACTGATAAACCACAGAGGAAATACTTTCATATTTTAGATTATGAAAGCCCCTGATAACCGCGAAAAAAGTACTCGTAAAAGAGTCTAAGACCATGGAACAGGCAGAAATATAAACTAAAGAGCGCGTCAGAGGATCGTAAGGTAGAAAATTTATTAAAATCACTACTACGCCGGCGGCGATGAGCGAGAGAGGAATTTTAAGAGTTAGAACATTACCTAAGAGAACTCCGGCTCGCTCTTTATTTTTAGCGATTTCTCGAGTTAATATATTAGCGAAACCCAAATCAATCAAAATAGAAAAAATGGTGGTAAAAGAAATCGCTAAATAGTATTTACCTAAACTAGCCGGCCCGACATAACGGGCTAAAAGAGTAAAATAAGTAAAAGAAATTATTTTTTGAAGAATTAAAGCTAAAGTCAAATAAGACGTATTTTTAGCAATATTGTCAATTTTATTCATATCTTGTAATTCTGTGGTCTAATTATAACAACTCTTGATTAAATTTAAAAGTTATGATAATATCATCTTATCATAAAATAATCATAAATTATAATAATAAAAATTTTATTAATAATCAATAAAATTTTTTTTATTTGCTAATTAACGGACTAGTATGAAAAAAGAGATCCATCCTAAATATTACGCAAATTGTAAGGCTTCTTGCGTTTGTGGCCAGACTTTTTTAACCGGCTCGACTGAACCGGAAATTAAGGTTGAGTTATGTTCAGCTTGCCACCCTTTTTATACCGGCAAACAAAAATTAGTTGACACGGCTCGCCGAGTCGAAAAATTTACGGCTAAAATTAGCGCTAAAGACAGCGTAGCTAAGGATAAAAAAGGTAAAAAAGTTAAGCGAGCAGAACGGGCGGAAATTAGAGCTAAAAAAGAAGTTGTCGTTAAAACTAAAGATTTAAAGAAAATATCTCAAGTAAAATTAAACAAAAAATAGCTTTTAAGAAGCAATCAGTTTTTCATTATTTAGTTAGAGTATGTTAAAATAATGATAATCAGACTGATTGTTTTTTATTATCAAAATCTTGTTAAAATAATCAATCGTGACAACCATAAAATACCATGTAAATATGTATGAAGATATAAAAATAAAATTCGCTGATTTAGAGCAAAAATTAATGGATCCGAAGCTGGCCAGCAATCAGAAAGAATTAATTAAAGTTTCTCAAGAGCACTCGGCCCTAAAAAAGGCCATAGCGCTAATTTTAGAATTGGAAAAAATAACTGATAATATTAAACAAAACAACGAAATAATTACTAATGAAAACGGCGAGCTTAAGGAAATGGCGCAAAGTGAACTCGCCGACTTAGAGTCGCGCTCCGAAAAAATTAAAGACGAATTAGAGGAAGAAATACATCCCGCCAGTCCTAATGATAAAAAAAATACTATTTTAGAAATTCGAGCCGGAACAGGGGGCGATGAAGCTGCTTTATTCGCCGGCGATTTATTCCGAATGTATTCTCGCTATTCAGAAAGAAAGGGCTGGAAATTAGAATTAATAAGTTCGAGCATTATTGGCATTGGCGGTTTTAAAGAAATAATCTTCTTAGTTAAGGGCGCTGGGGCCTATGGTTTATTAAAATTTGAAGCAGGAACACATCGAGTTCAAAGGGTGCCAGAGACTGAAAAACAAGGTCGAATTCATACCTCAACCGCTACCGTCGTGGTTTTGCCCGAAGCCGAAGAGGTCGATATTGAAATAAGACCAAACGATATTAGAATTGATACTTTTTGCTCGAGCGGACCGGGTGGCCAAAGCGTTAATACGACGTATTCCGCTATTCGAGTCTTGCATATTCCGACTGGTCTGATTGTTAGTTGCCAAGATCAAAAATCTCAACACCAAAATAAAGAAAAAGCCCTTCAAGTCTTACGTTCTCGCCTTTTAGCTAAACAAGAAGACGAGCGGCGTCAAGCTAATTCTAGTACTCGAGAAATGCAAGTGGGCGCCGGTGACCGAGCAGATAAAGTTCGAACTTATAATTTTCCTCAAGACCGAGTCACCGATCACCGAATTAATATTTCCTGGCACAGTATTACTAGAATTATGGACGGCGAAATAGAGGAAATCGTTAATGAATTAAAAAAAACCGCTAAACGGGAAACAAATATAAATAAATTTTGACGTTGAAAGTTGTTCCCGATAGAAGCAACCGTATAAGATGTTGATACTAAGTAAAAAAACATATACTGTCAGTCTAATTTTTAAAGAATCTGCCCTGCCTCGTTTAGAAACAGAAATTCTGATGGCCTTTTTATTACATAAAAATCGCGAGTTTATTTTAACTCATCCGGAGACTAAAATATCCCCAGTCTTATATAAACAATTTAAGGTTTTAGAAACCAAATGTCTTAAGGATTGGCCAGTAGCTTATTTAACCCTAAAAAAAGAGTTTTACGGTTTAAATTTTAAAGTTAATCCGGCCGTATTAATACCGCGCCCGGAAACAGAATTATTTATTGATAACATCCTTAGCTTAATTAGAGACCAGACTTTTCTCGGCGAATTAACTATTATTGACGTCGGTACGGGCTCGGGGGCTATTATTATTGCGGTAGCTAGCGAGCTCCGGCGCCTCTTCCCCACTCGTTTTAAAAAAATTACTCTAGTCGGCACGGATATTTCAGTCGCTGCTTTAAATATCGCTCGGCAAAATGTTAAGAATTATAAATTAAATAAAAAAATAAAATTATATCATGGTCATCTGCTGATGCCTTTAAAATTAAATAAACAAAAATTACTTAACCGCGAATTTATTATCGCCGCTAATCTCCCCTATTTAACCCCGGCCCAAATTAAAAAGTCACCAACTATTAGTCGAGAACCGCGACTAGCTCTAGACGGCGGTTGGTTAGGACTCAAATATTACCGGGAATTATTTAAACAATTAGCTAAACTTAATTCTTTAGGGCTAAAAAGTCATGTATTTTGCGAAATAGATCCCGGTCAAACGCTAAAGATAAAACTGCTCGCCAAAAAATTTTTCCCAGCGGCGAAAGTCAAAATCCAAAATGATTTAGCTAAAAAAAATCGTTTGCTAATAATAAAAAATCCCGGTTAAAACCGGGATTTTATTTAAATTTTAGAAATTTAGGCTATTTCTTACTTGCTTCTTTTTTAACTTCACTGCCGGGAGCGGGAGTCTCCGCTACCGGCGCCGCCGCCGCTTCGACTGGCGCTACTTCTTCTTGAATTCTCGTTTCTCTAATAGCCGCAATCATTTCATTAGTATGATGAACCAAAGTAATCCCTGGCGGCAAATGTAAATCATTTATTCTAATAGCGTCATCAAAAGTTTTTAGTAAAGAAATGTCCACATCAATATGATCGATTAAATCGCCCGGCAAACATTCTATTTCTAAAACACTCAAATCCTTAATTAAAACTCCGCCCAACTCTTTAACGGCTTTAGATTCGCCAATAAAATGCAGCGGGATTTCGGTAGTAATTTTCTCTTTCATATCAACCTTATAGAAATCCACATGAATAAAATAATTTTTCATAATATCCCGTTGAGTATCTTTTACTAAAACCTTAGTTATTTTAGAATCTATTTCTAAATCAACTAAATTTGATTCGCCAGCGCGAGCGAAGACCTTATCAAAATCTGATTTTTTTAATTTTAAATTTTGACTGGCAAAATTTTTACCATATAGTACACCCGGTAAAAAATCCAATCCTAATTTTTCTTTTTTATCTCTCAACTCAGCCTTTAATTTAATTTCCATAGATTTAATAACTAATTTTTGACTTAATGATTATATTTTCAATTATGCCTACTAAAATAAGTAAAGAAACCAAGGAACTGCCGCCATAACTGATAAATGGTAAAGGTAAACCAACAATTGGCATGATTCCTAAATTCATACCAATATTAATAAACATTTGGATAAAAATCAAGCCACTGGCTCCAATTAGAAAATAAATACCAAAATCATTGGTAATTTTCTGTAGCGCCTTGAGACAGCGCCAAAATAAGACGGCATAAAAACCGAGGACGAGAATTACTCCTAAGAATCCCAATTCTTCAGAGATAACAGCAAAAATGAAGTCAGTTTGAGCTTCGGGTAAAAATTTTAGTTGTGATTGTGAGCCATAACCAATCCCTTTACCAATAAAACCGCCGGATCCGACAGCAATCATTGCTTGAGAAATATTATAACCGGATTCTAAAGAATTTTCTCCCGGATTGACAAAATTAAGGATTCTTTCTTTTTGATAATTTTTAAATAAAAATACCCAAGAAATTATTAAAATGATCAAACCGGTTACGGCGATGGTCAATAAATATTTTTTATTGAATCCGGCGGCAATAATCATTAGTAACCAAATAGCGCTTAAAATCAAGGCTGAGCCAAAATCTGGCTGTAATAATACTAGAACAATTAGAAGCAAGGCGCTAAAAGCCGAAAAGACAAAATGTTTAGTGGTTTTTACTTTGGTCGCTAAACGAGAAAAATACTTAGCTAAGAATAAAATTAAGACTATCTTCGCGAATTCTACCGGTTGAATACCGAGCCCAAATATAGAAAACCAACCTTTCGTGCCATTGCGAGTTTGACCTAATAATAACACAGCGCTTAGAACAATCAACCAAAAAATATATAAATATCGATTGAGGCTTCTCAGTAAGCGGTAATCGATAAAAGTGAAAACAAACAGTAAAAAAAACCCGCCGCTAGCAAAAAAAATCTGCTTCTTAAAATTTAATAAGTTAAAATCGCCCTGACCTAAAGCCACGCTGTATATTTCTATCAACCCGAAAGCTACTAATAGAACAACGGCGGCGAAGAGAATCCAATCAAAATTCTTTAAATAAATTCGAAAATGGCTATACATAAAGCTAGTTGGCGGATTGTCCACTATATTTTAAATAAACGTTATCATCCATTATATTAATATCCGGCCTGATTTCTGTTTTAGAGACGGCGGACAAGGCCCCTGGCCAGCTTATTTTTATTGATCGTTTTTCTGCGGATAAAAGATTATTTATTTTATAACGATTAACGCCCACTAGTTCCGAACCGTTAAACATTAAAATGTTTACCGGTAACTCATAGTAACTATAAGGGCTTTGATTGTTAATAATAAATTCTAAATTATTAAAATTAGTGGGTCCCGTTGAATAATTAGCGGGATTGAAACTTATGTCTGAGGCAACCATCTTTAAGCGGCTACTAGAGAATTCCGTCCAATCGTTTATTTTGTGAGCATTAATTCTAGTCCAAAAAACATCTGATAGAGTAAAAGAGACGTCGGCTTCGCCATCAGGCAAATCTTTGGCGAGCGCTAAAATATATTTTTCCGTTCCCGGTAGAATAAAATCGTCAGCGCAAAATAAATTTTTATTATTTTGAGTGAAACAATATTTAAAATTACCCAAAAATTTATTATTAGGATTATTTAAACGAACGGCTAAATCATAACGACCGCCGCTCGGAAAAATTTGCGGACGCTCAATTTCTAAGTTCGCTGTGATATTTCTCGGTGAAGTCGGAGTATCGCCCGTTATCGTCTGCTCGTTAAGATCGCTGGATTTAAAATAAATAATAAAACTATAGCTCGAATAAATAAATAGTCCGGCGCAAATAATTATTAAAGTGACGACAAAGAACTTAATTATTTTTTGACGTTTCTCTGACAACCAAAGACCAAAGTTCATCTCTTTTAAACTCAGACCACTAAAATCTTGATATTTGTCTAAATCATTTTCTAAGTCATTTTTATCTTTTAACATATTTGTGGTATAATATTTTCATATTTAATGATATCATATTATCATAAATTTATAAATATTTTTCTATGTTTTCTATTAAAATCCCGCTAACTGTCCCCGTACGACGACAGAACGAATATAAAAAGAATTATCAGCAATTAACTAATAATTCCGGCCGTCTTTTTCTTATCGCTGGTGACCAAAAAGTCGAACACCTTAACGATGACTTTATAGGGCGCGGTATTAGTCCGGAAGATGGCGACCCGGAGCATCTCTTTAAAATTGCCGCTGCCTCAACGGGAGGCGTTTTAGCTACCCAGTTAGGCCTAATTGCCCGTTATGGGCATAATTATCGCCATATTCCTTATATTGTTAAAGTTAATAGTAAAAGTAATCTAGGGGAAAATTCGGAAAAAGATTCCAGCCAATCCTGGTGGTCAGTAGGCGAGATTGTTAATTTTAAAAAAGAGAGTGGCCTCAAAATCGTCGGTATCGGTTATACTGTCTATTTAGGAGGGCGCTATGAGGCCCAGATGCTCGCTGAAGCAGCCAAACTGACTTATCAGGCTCATCAGAACGGCTTAACTGCAATTATTTGGATGTACCCACGGGGTAAAAATATTAAAGAAGAAAATATTCATACGATCGCTGGTGGCGCTGGCGTAGCGGCTACTTTAGGCGCCGATTTTGTGAAATTGAAATATCCTTATAAAGCGCCGAACCAAAAAAATATTGCTAAAAAATTTCAAGAAGTAATTGCCGCGGCCGGTCGGACAAAGGTTGTTTGTTTAGGAGGAGAAAAAAAGACCGTCCAGGAATTATTGAATGATCTAGAGAATCAAGTAAAAATTTCCGGTTCAGCGGGGTTAGCCGTCGGCCGTAATTTACACCAAAGATCTTTAGCGGAGGCCTCTCGTCTAGCCCGCGCGTTAGGAGCAATAATTTTTAATTCAACTAGCGCGACCGCCGCTTTTAAAATATATTCGCAAGTTAAATCGACTCCCGTTAAAAAAAATAAATTCCTAGGTTTATTTTAATTAATTAGCCAAAATTTTAGCGCTCAAAAACCGCTATTATTTAAGCGGTTTTTTTGATAATTTGCATCACCGTCAAGAGTTTAATTTTTATTAACTTCTATTTTAATTCGATCAACTAGGCTAGGCGCTTTTTTTATAAAAGCCGGAGAAAATATCAATTGAAAATCTTTGATTTCTGGCTGACTCTTTAAGTAGCTATTAATTTGAGCGGCATTAAGATTAACCATCTGTTCCGGGTTAATAATTGCGGCGTCTTTTTTAAGGATCATCGTGCCGCTAAAAGAGGCTTTAATGGTAGCCACCCGAGAGGCATTATCATAATTTTCTAAGTTATAAGTAATCGTCTCGGGTTTAAATTCTACTAATTCTTTATCATCAGGCACGACTAAATTTAATTTAGCCGCAATTAATTTAACCGCTTGATCTTTAGAGAATGAAACGGCAATAATCTTCCCGCTCGCCTTGACGCTGAATTGATCGACTTCATCACCACTACGAGCGCCAATATTTATTGTCGCGGCTTCATCGGTATTATATAACCAGCCGGTGGTAGTGCCCAAGGAAAGACCGGCTTCTTCTTTAGCTTTTTCAATAAGCGATTCGCTAATATCGCGCGCCGCCCGCTCAATATCTTCCGCGCTTACATACTTTTTACTTTTTTTACTAAAAATAAAGGGTCCTTCGCTTTGAGCGTATATTTTATCCTGTAAACCGAGCCAAAGCCCGGGAATGGTAAAATTAGTCGGACCAATCGCTAATTCCTCGCTAGCTTTATCAACATAAATATCAACACTAACTTCTCCCCCCGCCGGAACAGTCACGGGGTTTTTTAAACGGAATAATTTATTATCTGGGCTTAATATTCTCGTTTTAGCCACTAAGGCCTGACTTTTATTATAATTATTAATAATTTTTACTCGACCAACTAGTTCCTCTCCTAAATAACTGGCGCCCGTCGCCGGGTAACTTTTACTAATTTCTGTTTTAATTTCTTTAATTTGGCCCGCAATATTTTCTGCTAACCCGGATTGATCGGCCAAGGATTTTGTGGTACTGGAAATTTGATTAGCTGGGTCGCTAACTTTAAGTAATAGAGTGTCATTAATAACTTCCCCGCGGAGGGTTAAAGCGACCGTCAGCTTAGAGAAGGAAAAATAAAAAACGGCGGCGACTAAAATAGCGACTAAAATAATAAATTTAAAAACTAAACGTCTATAGAGCCCAAGACTGGGGTGGCTCAGAACTGGTTTTTTTTCTTTATCGGCCGCCGATTTTTTGATTTTTATTTCCGAAGCTAATTCCGAAAAAAACTTTTTCTGATTATCAAGATCGGCGGGGACAACATAAGTCGGAGTTTTTTCTAAAAAATTTTTTGATCGGTTCGGCTGGTCGGAGTTTTCTTTAGTCAATCGATAAAGCGCTTCTTCTCGCGCAGCCTGAATTTCTGATTCCCGATTATCAGTCAATTCGTCTTCTATCACATCGACTAAAACTGATTTATTTTTTTTCTTAGGCCGCAAACTTTTAGGCGCGGAATTTTTTAAGGCTTTCGGTCGCTTAGTATTAGGAGTAGCGACCGCTTTAATTCTCGGCATAGATAAAAATAAAATTAATAAAAAATAAACAATTAACGTGTTTGATAAATTTTATTATAACAGATTTTTCCAATTGTCACAAAATTTATAATCAATATTATCCTTTACTCCACAATTTGGATGGCCCCCAATAATTCTTTTTTTAATTCCGCTTGTAATCCCTGGCTATTTCTTACTTGAAAAGCTGTTTTAATCACTTGCGCATCGGCGCTAGAATTCAAACGAAAATAAACTTCATCCTGACCCGGATAAAGGGCAAAAATTTTTTTTATCTTTTCTAACGCAGTGGCCTCTAAATTTTTTAGCATTAGTATTCTTAAGGGCATTTTTTTTGTTTGTTTAGATAAGGGGAGGGTAGCCGGCCGAGAGTTAATATTTTGTCGGCTAATAATTGAAGGGGTGTTTTGGATGCCGGCGCTAAACGGTTCCTTGGAAAAATGATTTAAACGGCGGGGCGGCAATTCTAAAATCATTTTTTTAAAATTATCAATTGACTTTTGCGGCTCTCGATAATCTAATTGTCTAGCTTTATTGACTAATATTTTTATTTCTTGATCTTTTTCTGACACCTTACTATCAGTAATAATTATTTTACCCGCTTGCCAGAGTTCCGGATCTTCTTGTAATAAACGAGGAAAAATTAAAAGCTCGACGGTACTAGTAGCGTCTTCGAGTTTTACAAATAACATGGACTCGCCTTTACGGGTTATTATTTTTTTAATTGTGGAAATTACTCCTGCAACAATTACTCTTTCATCATCGCGATGTCGGTTAAGTTCGGCGAGAGGAATAGCATAGCCCTTTAAATAAGGGCGAAATAAGCTATAAGGGTGTTCACTAACATACAGACCGAGCAGTTCTTTTTCCCAACTTAATTTTTCATTTTGAATCGCCGGAGCACTGAGTGCTAGTTCAGGATGATGAGCTTGAAGATCAGTTAAATCAGAAAAAAGATTGCCTTGCTTGCTATCTTTTGCTTTAGTGGACTCTTTACTAAAACTTAAGAGTTTTTCAATGTTATTCAAAAATTGACCACGTTCGCCGAAACTATCTAAAGCGCCACTTTTGATCAGACTTTCTAAAGATTTTTTATTTAAATCTTTATCAATAGTTCTCTCTAACAAATCAAAAATATCTTGATAGGGTCCGTTATCTTTTCTTTCTCTAATAATTTCATCAACGATGTGTTCTCCGACATTTTTAATTGCTTTCAATCCGAACCGAATAGTATCTAATTTTTCTTTCTCATTCACGGGTTGGTTCGCTTTAGTATTGGTTGTCACTACTGTAAAAGTCCCATAAGACTCATTAATATCCGGCGCCATTATTTTAATTCCCATGTTACGGCATTCTTCAATCTCAATGGCCGCCCGATCGGTATCGCCCTGATCAGAAGTTAAAAGGGCGGCCATGAATTCTACTGGCCAACGCGCTTTAAGATAAGCGGTTTGATAGCCGATGAGCGCATAACAAGCGGCATGGCTACGATTAAACCCATAACCGGCAAAGGGCTCAATAAAAGAAAATATTTTTTCCGCTAATTCTCGATAAACACCATTTTTAACGCCCCCCTCAATAAATTTTTCTTTTTGTTCGGCTAAAAGTGAAACAATTTTTTTACCCATCGCCTTCCGTAAAACATCGGCTTGTCCCATGCTAAATCCGGCGAGATCGCGAGCGATTTGCATCACCTGTTCCTGATAAATAGCCACACCATAAGTTTTTTCTAAAATTGGTGCTAATTTAGGATGGAGATAAGAAACTTTTTTAATTTTATGCTTACCGGCGATATAATCAGGAATCCATTCCATGGGTCCGGGACGATATAAAGCGACCATCGCGATAATATCCTCAAATTCAGTCGGTTTTAATTCTCTTAAATAACGTTTCATGCCTGAAGATTCAAACTGGAAAACACCGGTAGTTTCGCCCTTTTGAAATAGTTTATAGGTGTTTTCATCATCTAAGGGAATATTATCAATCTCAATTTCTAAATCGCGGGTATTTTTGATAATCTTTAAAGCTGATTCAATAATAGTTAAATTTTTTAAACCTAAGAAATCCATTTTTAATAGACCTAGGTCCTCAATCGGGTGTAAAGAATACTGGGAAATAATACTTTTATCAGCCGAGGAGGCGTATTGAATAGGGACATACTCGGTTAAAGGTTCTTTGGTGATCAAAACGCCACAAGCATGAGTAGAAGCATGGCGCGCTACCCCTTCGAGACGTTTGGCGTAATCTAGGATTCTTTTGGCCGCCGCTTCCTTGGCGTACATTTCTCTTAATTCCGGCACTGTTTTTAGAGCTTCCTCTAATTTCATAAACATCGGGATACTCTTAGAAATTTTATCGCAGTATTCATACGGTTCGTCTAAGACGCGCCCGACATCGCGAACCGCCGCTCGAGCCGCCATCGTCCCAAACGTAATAATCTGAGCGACATGGTCATGGCCATACTTTTCACCCACATAATTTAAAACCTCGGCGCGTCGCGTATCAGCGAAATCCATATCTATATCAGGCATCGAGATACGATCGGGATTTAAGAAACGTTCAAATAATAAATCATATTTTAAAGGATCAAGATTGGTTATCGCCGTTAAAAAGCAAACTAACGACCCCGCCGCTGAACCGCGTCCCGGACCAACTACTATCTTATTTTCTTTCGCCCAATTAATAAAATCCGCGACAATTAAAAAATAAGAGGGCCAACCCATTTTAGCGATAACTGATAATTCATAGTCTAAACGCTCTTTTATTTTAATTAACTCGGCACCGCCCACACCGGGGAATCTTTTAGGAATTCCCTTCTCACACCATTCTCGCAGATAAGAATTACCATCATAACCGGCGGGGACTTCAAAATGTGGTAATTGAATATTACCTAACTCAATTTCCACATTACACCTCTCCGCTATTTTTAAAGTATTAGCAATTGCTTGGGGCGTCTCTTTAAAGGCGGCCATCATCTCCGAGTTAGAACGCATAGAATAATCGCCGTAACCCAACATTTTCATCCGATCAGTGTCGGTTATTTTTTTCTTGTTCTGCAAACAAAGAAGAATATCCTGAGCCTCAGCATCTTCCTTCTTAAAATAATGAATATCATTAGTAGCGATCAGAGGAATATTTAGTTCTTTCGAAAATTTTATGAGTTGAGCATTAACTTGAGCTTGGCCAACTAATTCAGGATGATCCATTATTTCTAAATAAAAATTATCTTGGCCAAATAACTCATTATATTCTAAACTTCTCTTTTTTGCCTCTTTTAATTTATCAGCTAAAATTAAACGAGATATTTCGCCGCCGAGGCAGGCGGTTGAGGCGATTAAGCCTTCGTGATATTTAATCAGTAATTCCCAGTCAAGACGGGGCTTATAATAGAAACCCTCGAGGTGAGCGGCTGACACTAATTTAATTAGGTTTTTATAACCAAGATTATTTTTCGCTAATAATAAAAGGTGATAACCTCGACCATCATCGCGAGTATTTTTATCTAGTCGAGAATTTGGTGCCAAATAAGTTTCTACGCCAATAATTGGTTTAATGCCAGCTTTTTTAGCCTTCTGATAAAATTCAATTACGCCATACATGCTACCATGATCAGTTAAGGCCACCGCCGGAGAACCTTGCGCCTTAGCAAAATTAATCATCTCATCGAACTTGGTCAGTCCGTCAAGCAAAGAATAGTGGCTATGATTATGGAGGTGAACAAAAGACACGTTAAAATTATCTTAAAAAGTTGATTTAGACCTTATTATTTTAGTATAAGCAAACCGGATTAGCAAATCAATCCCCTGTAACAAATTTATTAAAATATTGCATATTTTACTTATCCATGAGATATTAATTATATATGATGAATGATAAAAAATTTTTCGCTAACTTAGATAGAGGCCTGATTATCGAACAAAATCGCCAAAACGCTGAGGTTATCCTTAAAAATCCCGGGAAAACCAGAATAAAGGAGAGCGATTTTAAAGATATTTTCGACGAAAAAACTATTACCGATGATTCGAATTTTGTTAATCGTCTGCAAGATAAATTTGATAGTCAACTCCGACATTTAGATAGTAAAAGTATAGAGAAAATTCGTGATGGCGAAAAACGTTCCGAAGTTTTAGAAATTATTATCGCCGTCGACGGAGAACGTTATGAGTGGGCGGGCGATAAAGCCCGACTGAGTCGGACTAGTCGTTTTGACGATCTGGCTAACGGCGTAGATATTATTTTAGAATTTATACCGGGAGAAGAAAATAATAATAAAAATACCGCTGATCGGCTGGCGCTTGGGGTTGATGCTTCTAGTAACGGCGATACTTACGCTCTTAGAGAAAATTTAGAGAGGAATATTCAAAAACTTTCCGGTCAAAAAAATCAAAAATTACCAGAAGTCAAATATTTTCAATCGGCGATTGATAAAAGTAATAGAGGCCAACTCAAAAATGTTATTCCCGTTGTTATCGGTTTAGACGCCACTCACGTTAATGAATTAATGAAAATCTGTGCCTCTTTACGCAATCTCACAAATATCAAAAGCCGAGAAAGTTTAAAAAATCTAGGAGCGGATACAGAAACTCTCCAAACCGAATTAGAAGAAAAACTAAAAAATCACCCCGCGCAAGTTGTTATTTACCGCCAAATGGTCGCCCAATTAACTTATTATCTCAAAATATTAAAATATACCAATAATCCCGTGACTGACGATTATAAGCTTAAAATAAATTCTATTTTAGAAAGACTATACCGGATAAAAGAAAGTAAAAAGAATATTCCGATTAATAATTACGCTGATGATGAAGTTTTGGCTGCTATTGAAGAGGTTACCTCAATGTCTTCTTAATAATATCGTTTAATTCTTCTTCGCTATAAAAATCAATAATAATTTTCCCGCCCCTGCCCTGACGTTTTAGTTCGACTCTAGTGCTTAAAAATGAGCTCAGTTCTTCTTCTTTAGCCCGATCAAAATAATCTTTAGGTTTAGCGGCTTTAGTCCCGCCTAAACGTTTTATTTCTTTATCGGTTTCGGCTACGCTAAGATTCTGGCGCATTATTTTTTTTAACATGCTGAGCTGTTTAAGCTCCCCCTCTAGCCCTAAAAGGTATTTGGCGTGCGCTTCACTAATTCTTCCCTCTTCTAACGCCACTTGCGCTGCCTGAGGCAAGGCTAAGAGGCGAAGAGTATTGGCGAGACTAGAACGGGCTTTACCGACCTTTTTAGCCGCCTCTTCTTGAGTAATATTAAATTCATCTATTAAGCGCTGGTAAGCCCGCGCCATTTCTAGGGGATTTAAATTTTCTCGTTGTAAATTTTCGATTAAGGCTAATTCTAATTTTTTTTGGTCTTTTTCTTCCCGAATAATTATCGGAACTTTGTCTAAACCCAGTAACTTAGCACTTCGCAGACGACGTTCTCCAGCAATAAGTTCAAAATTTTCGCCTTTTCTAGTAACGATCAGCGGTTGGATAATCCCGTGCTGTTTAATAGAGTCTGCTAATTCGTTTAAAGCTCCTTCGGAAAAATGACTACGGGGCTGCTGAGGATTAATAGCAATCCGATTAGGGTCAATTTTTAAAATACGATCGCCATCATTTAAAACAATTATTTCTTCCGTACTTAAACTGTCCCCTAATTGCGGCGGCGCGTAAGTTGTAGTTTTTTTAGGGATGAGCGAGCCGAGTCCTCGGCCTAAACCTTGGGGCATAATATTAAAACTATTTATTAAAAATAATTATTTTTCTAAACTAATGATTTCTCGCGCTAAACCTTCATAAGCGCGCCCTCCTTTTGATTTCGGATCGTAATGTAAAATCGAGCGACCATAACTAGGCGCTTCGGCTAAACGAACACTCCGCGGAATGACCGAGCGAAAAATACGATTGGGAAAATATTTATATAATTCTTCCATGACCGACTCAGACAGCTTATTACGTCTATCGAACATGGTAATTACCGCGCCCATTATACCTAAGCTAGGCTTTAAATTATTTTGGACTAATCCGATAGTTTCCAAAAGCTGGCTTAAGCCTTCTAAAGCGAAATATTCGCTTTGAATAGGAATCAAAATATCATCAGCGGCGGTTAGGCTATTAATAGTCAATAAGCCTAAAGAAGGCGGTCCGTCGATAATAATATAGTCAAATTCTTCTCTAACTTCCTGTAAAATAGTAGCTAGACGAAATTCCCGATTCTCTAAATTAACCATTTCTATCCCCGCCCCGGCTAAAGAAATCGTCGCTGGCGCTACTTTTAGGTTAGACTGGACAGTTCTTCTGATAATTGAGGATAATGGCTGTGTGCCAATTAGAGCTTCATAAATTCCCGCTGCCAAATTCCGATGGTCAAGGCCTAAACCAGAACTGGCGTTAGCCTGCGGATCAATATCCACTAAAAGAACCTGTTTACCTAAATGAGCTAAGTAAGCACTTAAATTAACCGAAGTCGTGGTTTTACCCACTCCCCCTTTTTGATTGACGATGGCAATAATCTTTCCCATAAATAATCAATTCATAATCGAGAGACCTTGATATAATTATTATATATTAAAGAAAATTCTTTGACAATTGAACTTTTATTTATTATACTAAATTTTGTAATTTATAAGCAGAAAATTGTTTTTTACTTATAAAAATTTAAAGCCGCGGTGGCGGAACTGGCAGACGCGCACGACTCAAAATCGTGTGGGGGCGACTCCGTGCGGGTTCGATTCCCGCCCGCGGCACTCGATCAGAATAAGTTATTTTCCGACAAAAAACCAGGATTTATCCTGGTTTTTGCTTAATTATCAAATTAATAAACTGACCCGTCTAACTTCAGGAGTATTTATACTCAATAAATCCGCTAAACTTTCTTAAAGCGAACGCTAAAAATTGGCTCATAAGCCACTTGGTTCTCATCAACTATTTTTAACGCTTCCCCGTTTACTAATTGATTAACCGCTAAATCACTTAACAATTGATTGTCGCCAGCAATATTTAATTTTAAGCCCTCTAACTTATCGAACTCTGATTTAAAATCCGCCTGAACAGTCGCTTCAATTTTTTTCTTTTTTAATTTAAGAGCTTCTTGTTCTTCTTTAATTTTTTGATACTCCCCCTGGACTGACAGGGCATCACGATACATCGCTTTTAATTCTCTTTGTTCTTTCTTATAATCTTGAATGCGCTTAAAAACAGCGGGAAGTTCTTGGGCCATAATATTTTATATGATTAATTTCGTAAGACAAAAATATTATAGCACATGTTTATTAGTTTTAATCAGTCCCCCGCCCAAAATTTTATTTTTCTTATAAAAAACCACGCTTTGGCCGGCCGTAATCGCTCTTTGCGGCTTAACGAACTTAACTAGGTAGTCTTTTTTATTTGGTTGGGGCGAAACTATACAAGGATTAGCGGGGTGACCATAGCGGATAACCGCTTGAGCCTTAAAGCGCCGTCGGGGCGATCGCCCGTTGAGCCAGTTCACATTTTTAGCGATTAATTCTGTCCCGTATAAAATTTTTTCATTCCAATCTTTAACAACGTAAAGAATATTATTTCGGTAATCAAATTTGGCGACATAGTAAGGCCCCGTACCACCGACTAAACCGCGCCGTTGGCCAATCGTATAAAGGGGCAAACCGAGATGCTCTCCAATTTTTTCACCGGTATCCAGCCGACGAATTTCGCCGGATTTTAAGGATAAAAATTTTTTAAGAAAAACGTTATGATCGCCAGATAAAAAACAAATATCCTGACTTTCCGCCTTCGCCGCTACTTTTAATTTAAATTTAACCGCTAATTTACGTACTTGCGGCTTAGTATAGTTACCAAGGGGAAATAGAAGATGTTTAACTTCCGCGGGCGTAAAGGTATATAAAAAATAGGACTGATCTTTGTTTTTATCCTTCGCTTTTAAAAGCTGGTACTCGCGACCTACTTTTTTAATTTTTAAATAATGGCCGGTGGCGACGTAATCATAACCTAACGCGCGTGCTTGTTTTAAAAGTAAACCAATTTTAATTTGTTTATTACAAACAACGCAGGGATTCGGGGTTTGACCTGATTCATATTCACTAAGAAAATTGTCGACGACGGCGCGTTTGAATTGATCGGAAAAATTAAAAGTGTAGAGGGGGATGCCGATTTTAGCGGCCACCGCTTTAGCATCTAACATCGCTTCCAGTGAACAACAGCGATTTTCCGCTTTCAGCCCGGCTGATTCATCTTTCCAAAAATGTAAAAAAACCCCAGCGACATTATAACCCTGATTTTTTAGGAGTTGAGCCGCCACGCTAGAATCGACTCCGCCGGACATAGCAACTAGTACCTTAATTTTAGATAGTTTCTTATTCATGTTTTTATTATCTAAAAATATTTTAAAACTAGCAAGAGGATTTGTCTATGGCTTTTTGAATAGCACGTAAGCCTAACATCGCACAATTTTCACGTCTTTCACTAATGGGTACGCCTAGTATCTTAATAATATCAGTAAATTTATACTTTAAGACTTTGGCCACATTATCGCCAACTAATTTTTCGCTTAAAATGGAAATGCTGGCCTGAGAAATTGCACACCCTTGGCCGAGGTATTTGATTGTAGAAATCTTTTGCCCAGATAATTTGAGAAAAACTGTTAGCTCATCGCCGCAAGACTGATTTTTTTCATAAAACGCTAAATCGGCGCGAGTCAGCGCCTCTTTATTGCGGGGGTTTTTATAATGGTCTAGAATATTTTGAGCATAAATATCCATATTAGTAGAATTTCTTTTTAAGCTCGATTAATTTTCTAATAAAAAAATCAATCTCCCGTTTAGTATTATAAAAATTTAAACTAGCCCGCAAACTAGCGCTGTAGCCTAAATGATTATGCAAAGGTTCTGCACAATGTTGACCGGCTCTAAGAATAATTCCCTCTTGACCCAATAAATCAGCGGCGTCGTGCGGATGGATTCCCTCGACTATTAAAGAAAAAATTGGTAATTTTGGTCCAGCGGTACCAAGTATTTTTATAAATTTTAGAGTCTTTATTTTATCTAAAAAATATTGCTTAAGCTCTTTTTCTTTAGCCCGAATTTCCGACCAACCTAAATTGCTTAAATACCGACAAGCCGCCGCTAGGCCGATAACTCCGGCAATATTCGGTGTCCCCGCTTCAAATTTATAGGGCAGAACATTAGGCGTAAACGAGTCAAGAGAAACGGTACTAATCATATCGCCGCCGCCCAAAAATGGCGGCATCGCCGCAAGCAGCTCACGTTTTCCGTACAAGACCCCGGTGCCGGTCGGCCCGAGCATCTTGTGGCCAGAAAAGACTAAAAAACTACAACCTAAATCACGGACATTAACTAGTTGATGCGCTAAAACTTGAGTGGCATCAATTAGAGTGATAATGCTATGCGCCTGGGCTAATTTAACTATTTTTTTTATGGGATTAACTATACCTAACACATTAGAGGCGTAACTAAGGCCTAAAAATTTAACTCCCGGCTGCAAAATAATTTTCTTGGCCGCAACGAAATCTAACCGGCCGTCAGCTTTTATGGGAATATATAATATTTTAAAACCAATTTTTATTTGTAGTTGTAGCCAAGGAACAATATTAGAATGATGTTCAGCAACACTTAAAACTAACGTATCGCTTTTTTTTAAATTAGCCTCTCCCCAGGAACGCGCGACTAAATTAATTGATTCGGTGGCGCCGCGAGTAAAAATTACTTCTTCTCGGTGAGCCGATATAAAGGCGGCGATAATATCCCGCGACTCCTCATAACGTTTAGTGGCTTCTTCGGCGAGGGGATTTATCCCCCGGTGGACATTCGAATTAAATTTAGAATAATATTCCGACGTCGCTTTAATCACGGATAACGGTTTTTGCGTAGTCGCGGCATTATCAAAATAAACGAGCGGTCGGCCGACGATTTTTTTTGTTAAGATAGGAAAATCACTTCGTTTGATCATATTTATTGTTTTGTTTTTACTAGTCCAGTCCGGCGTTTCTTAATTAAAACCGAAATTATTTTAGCGACTTTTTGATCATCGATACAAGCAATAAAACGTTCCGTTAAAGAATTAATAATTAATTTTTTAATTTGGCTAATCGTCAAGCCGCGAGCTTGTAAATAAAATAAATCAGCGTCGCTAAGATTAAAGGTACTGGCTCCGTGACCGGCCTTAACCTCATTGGCAGCGATTTTTAAACCCGGCAGAAATTGACCACTCGCCTGATCACTTAATAAATACAGCTTCATATCAATTCGAGAATCTGTTCCCTGGGCCTCGGGCTTAATTATTATATCAGAATAATAAGCCGCTTTAGCCTGATCGTCTAATATTTCGGTCACTAAAAATTTACCTTGGCTATTAGGCGCCCGAAATATGTAATTATCCTCTATTTGCGAATCCTGTTTAGCAATTTGATAAAGAAAAGCCTGACTATCTAAAAAACTAGCGTGGCCCAAATAATTATTAATTTGCGCCTGAATATCGCCGGCGCCAAAATAAGCTTGGCGAGAATACAGACGCGAATTATCACCAATATATATCGCTCTTGTTAATTGATTGAGATCCGACACGGGATTATCAATAATTAAAATATATTTAATCAAACACTGCCGGCCAATATTAATTTGCAGATTACTCTTGAGGCGATCATTACTAATATAATCCAAAATAAGGAGTTCCTCCCCATCAGGAACAACTATTTTTTGATCAGTCGCTTTAACTATTTTTTGTTTCATATTTCTGTCTCCCGAATTATCTTTTTTAACCGACGCTATTTTCCATTTCTAATTCAACCATTCGATTCATTTCTACGGCATACTCCAGGGGTAATTCTTTAACAATAGGCTCAATAAAACCATTAACAATCATGGCGCTCGCCGCCCCCTCGCTCAAGCCTCGGCTACGTAAGTAAAAAATATCTTCCTCGTTTAATCGACCGGCACTGGCTTCATGCGCTAAGACCGCGGTGGCATTCTTAATTTTAATAAGCGGAATTGTGTCCGAAGAGGACTGATCATCTAAAATAAGCGCATCACATTTTATATTAGATACGGCGTCGCTCGCGCCTTCAGCGATATCAATTAAGCCTCGATAAATAGCTTGACCGCCCCCTTTACTAATACTTTTCATAACGATATTTGAACTGGTATTATGAGCCAGGTGAATTACTTTCGCTCCCGTGTCCTGAATCTGGCCTTGATTAGCGAAAGCGACGCCCAGATGATCGGCGCTCGCTCCCTCCCCTATTAGAACTGAACAAGGATAAAGCATGGTCACATTACTACCAAAATTTCCCCCGACCCATTCCATATGTGCGTCGGTATTAACTAGAGCTCTCTTCGTATTTAAATTATAGGCATCCTTGCTCCAGCTTTCCACACTACTATAACGGAAACGCGCTCTGTCTTTCACAAAAATTTCCACGCAACCAGCATGAAGCGAATCAACGCCGTAACGAGGAGCGCTGCAACCCTCAATATAATGAGCCTGCGCTCCTTCCTCAACGATAATTAAGGTATGCTCAAATTGTCCCATCCCTTTCGCATTCATGCGAAAGTAAGCTTGCAAAGGCAAATCAACTTTAACTCCTTTAGGAATATATAAAAAAGTTCCGCCGCTCCAAACGGCGCCATGTAAGGCCGCAAATTTATGGAGAGTCGGCGGCACGGCGCGCATAAAATATTTTTTAACTAACTCTTCATGCTGACATAAGGCGACATCTAAATCCTCAAAAATAACCCCCTGCTCTCGGTATTGTTCTTTTAAATTATGATAAATCACCGTTGACTCATATTGGGCGCCAACACCGGCTAAAATTTCTTGTTCCGCTTTAGGAATCCCTAATTTAGCAAAAGTGTTTTTAATGTCAATCGGCACGTCCGCCCAAGTCTGAGATTGTTTATCAGTGGCTTTAGCGTAATAAGTTATTTGATCAAGCTTTAAGTGACTTAAATCTGGACCCCAGTTAGGCATGGGCATTTCTTGATATAATTTCAGAGAGGCCAAGCGTCGCTCAAGCATCCAAGCTGGTTCTTTCTTTTCTTGAGAAATAAAACGCACCAAATTTTCATTCAAACCAGGCTTAGTTTGATTCATGTAAGAAGCCTGATTATAAGAATCCCACATCGAACTATGGCCGGCCGAGTCGGCTTGATTTTTCATTTTTACATCGCTCGCCAGCAATAATTTTACTTTTTTAACTTTTGGCATATTACTTAATCGGAAATGTTAGAGAATCCCTTTTTTTCTAACTGTCTAGCGAGCGCTGGACCGCCACTTTTAATTATTCGGCCTTTCGACATTACAATAACTTTATCGGCTGATAAATATTGCAGAATTCTAACATAATGAGTAACGACTAAGGCACTAGTATTTTTATGTTTAAATCGTTTGAGGGCGCGGCCTACTACTTGCAGAGCATCGACGTCTAAACCCGAGTCGATTTCATCAAAAATCGCCAAAGAGGGTTTAAATAAGGCCAGTTGTAACATTTCTGATTTTTTTTTCTCACCACCGGAAAATCCTTGATTAAGGTAACGCTTGCTCCAATCACCGGTGATTTTTAATTTGGTAATTTCTTCATCTAAGCGTTTCTTAAAAACAAAAACATCAGACGTTTTTTGTCCCCTCGCTTTTTCTAGAGATTTGTAAGCATCAAATAAAAAAGGATAAAAATCCAGACCGGCAATCTCTCGAGGCTGCTGCCAGGCTAAAAATATACCTAAGGCCGCCCGCTCCTCCGGTTTTTTTTCCGTAATATCGACACCCTTAAAAATAATCTGCCCCGAATCAATCCGATAAGCGGGATGACCCATCAAAATATTAGCCAAAGTACTTTTGCCAGAACCGTTCGGTCCCATGATTACGCAAGTGCTACCCGACTTTATTTTTAAATTAATATTATTAAGAATAATCCGGTCGCCGACCGAAACGCTTAAATTTTTTAAAATTAAAATATCCATATTTTTAAACGGTCCATTTTATTAACTAATAAGTTTTACTAAAGAAGCTAAGGTTTTTTTATGTAAAGAAGTTTTAATATCACCTAAAATATGTTCCCAAATAAGAGGTAAACTACAATTAGCTAAACCGGGGCAAATTTTTTTATGTCTACTAAGGCAACGCGGACTAATCGGGCCGTCTAAAATCTCTAAAATTTCTAGAACCGATATCCGCGAGGCGGAGCGAGCTAAAAAATAGCCGCCCCGCGAACCTTCCCGACTTTTGATTAAACCCGCTCGGGCCAAGACTCGGGAAATTTGAATTAAATAGATAGAGGAAATATTTAAATTTTTGGCTAAGCCAGATAGAGACATGATCGCCTGTTTATTTTTAGCCAGTTCGACCATAATCATCAAGCCATAGTCAGTTCGAGTTTTTAAATGAAACATCGGGTTATTTTAATTATAAGTAAATTCATTATAGTTGATATTTCTTAAAAAGTAAAGAGCCGCCAACGGGGCGACTCTTTAATTTATTAGGCTGATTAAACGATATAATTTATATCCTATTACTGTCTAGCTTGAATTTTAATATCAAATTTTATTTCATCATTAATCACTTTATCCCCTAAATCTTGGAAAAACTTCCCCGAACGATATTTGATATCCCAAATAGTTCGATCAATGCTAAAACTGCTGACGGCCTGCAATAGTCCATTATCACTAGTGAGCTTAGCGCTAAAAGTGATCGGCGCAGTTTTGTTTTTTATCGTTAGATCAGCCGCAATTAAGTAAGTACCATCCTCTTGAATTTTCGGCACACTAGTAATAACTAAACGCGCCTCGGGATAGGTCGCGGTCGAAAAGAAATCATCACTATTGAGGTGTTTCACGAGAGCCTCAATATTCTGATCGTTACTTATCTTAGCCATATCAATAGTAAATGAACCACCAATTAATTGATTATTCTTAATCTCCAACTGTCCTGATTTAATTGCGATGAACCCAGTATGAGTCGCACCGACGAGATAATTAGCCCCCCAAGTCACTTGACTGTTTATCGTATCGACCGAATACCCACCATCTTTTAAGACAGTGTCACTAGCGGCGGGCGCGTCTAGAGGCCGATCAGTGGTCTTAGACAAACCACAGGCGCTCAGAAATAATAAGCTCAGACCCAAAACGGCGATTAACATAAATTGTTTCATATTTTTTGATTGACGAAGCCGCTCTTGAAAGCGCGGATCGTCAATATAATTTATTAAGTTATTTTATTATAGCCTAAAGCTAACATTGACACAAGTACATACCTATTGATATAATACAAGATAATAAGTAAGCATAAGAAATATATGTCTCACAAAGATAAATTTAAATGCCACGCGGCCGTGCAAACGACTTTAAATGTTATTGGTAATAAATGGAAACCGCTCATCCTTTGGCACCTCTTAGAAGATAAACGACGATTTGGGGAATTAGAAAAAAGTCTTAAACCAATTTCTCAAAAAATACTCGCCAGCGAACTGCGAGCCTTAGAAAAAAATAAAATAATTCATCGTGAAGTTTACCACCAAGTGCCGCCTAAAGTAGAATATTGGATTACTCCTTATGGCCTGACCCTTAAGCCTCTCTTAGAAAAGCTAGCTCTCTGGGGCGAAAAACATCGTTCCCCTAAGACTAAATAATAAAACTTATGATCAAATTTTTAATTATCTACGCTCATCCTAGTCACGTCGGACACCACGGTTATTTACTAGAACAACTTCAAACCAAACTTAAAACAAAAAATATTGAAGCTACTTTAATAGATCTTTATGCTATTAACTATGAGCCAATTTTAAAAGACTCTGAACTGTATAGTTCGGGACGCCGAGCAGTTAGTGAAGAAAATTTAGAATTTCAAAAACAAATTAAAGAAGCGAACTGTTTAGTCTTTATCTATCCTACTTGGTGGCAAAACATGCCAGCGATTCTTAAAGGCTTTATTGATCGAGTCTTTACGGCCGAATTCGCTTTTGTCTATAAAAATGGTTTACCGGTAGGATTACTGAAGGGCAAGAAAGCCGCTATTTTCACGGCCGCCGGGGGACCGCGTTGGTATTCCCTATTTTTAACTAATAATAGCGCGGTTTCTATCCTGACTAAATATGTCTTAAATTTTTGCGCGCTAAAGACTAAAGGTTTCTATTTTGGATCGGCCAAACTGCTTGATGAAATGGCTAAAAATAAATTACAAAAAATCGCTGATAAAATGATCGCCTATTTAACTTAGCATAATGATCATCTATTTAACTTAGCATCTTGACAAACGCAACAATGTTGCGTTATATTATTATTTAGTAAATGCTTGCACTCGACCGCTAAATATTTATGCCTCTAATTAAACTCTTAGAAAAAGTCAAAAGCCTGGGCGGCCGTCTAACCAAAGTTCGGCAAGCGGTTTTAAAATATTTAATTAAAACTAAAAAACCGATCAGTGCTTTAGAAATAATGAGTTATCTTAGTCAACATGGTCTTAACGTCAATCGGACAACTGTTTATCGGGAACTAAGTTTTTTAGTAAAAAACCAATTAGCGCAAGAAGTCAGGCTAATCGGACAGGCGACCCGCTTTGAATTAAGCGGCGAGCATCGTCATCACCTGATTTGTCTTAAATGTCGGAAAATTGAAATGATTAATTTAGCCGAAAATTTAATCGCTCAAGAAAAAAAAATTAAAAAAACCAAAAAATTTAAAATAACTAGTCACGCTTTAGAATTCTATGGTCTATGTAAAAAATGCGACCATTAATTTATCTATTGGCTTATTGATCTATGCCGCTTAAAAAACAAATCTACTTTCTCACTGGTTCTTTAATCATTCTTATTTTATTGGGCTACGCGATAAGCATACGCTTCTCTCAAATAAATAAAAATAATAGAACGCCGAGTAGCCAAATCAAAGTAGTAGCGACTATTTTCCCGTTGTACGATTTAGCGAAAATTATTGGCGGTTCAGCTGTTCAGGTCGACCTCCTATTGCCGCCCGGAGCGGAGGCTCATTCTTTTGAACCTCGACCCAGTGACATTATTAAAATAAACGAAGCGGATATTTTTATTTATACTGGCGGCCTAATGGAACCCTGGGCGCATGACCTCTTAAAAAGCGTTAGAAATAAAAATTTATTGATAATTAACGCGAGTGAGTCTATTAAACTTGCCCCTAATGTTTTATCTAATCAGAATAAACCAAGCGGGTCATCGGATCCGCATATTTGGCTTGATTTCGATAACCTGACGCTAATGCTTAAAAATATTCAATCTGGTTTTGTTACTAAAGATCCTATCCATACGACTTCGTATCAACAAGCCGCCTTTCATTACGCCAAAAAATTACAAGAATTGGATAATCTTTATCGAACTACTCTCGCGTCGTGTCAAAATCATAAAATAATTTATGCCGGCCACTATGCCTTTGGCTATTTAGCTCAACGCTATAAGTTAGAATATTTTGCCGCTCAAGGCCTTGCCCCGGACGCCGAGCCGACCGCACCTGATTTAGCTAATTTACTTAAACAAATAAACAGCGAACAGATAAAATATATTTTTTACGAAGAGCTGGCCAGTCCGAAAATTGCTGAAACTATTGCTCAAGAAAGTGGGGCGCAGCTACTTCTCCTTAATGCCGCCCATAATATTACTAAAGAACAATTAGCTCAAGGTCTTAATTTGTTAGAAATTTTTAATAATAATTTAGCAAATTTACAGGTCGGCCTAAATTGTCAGTAAACATTAACTCCGGTCAATCTTAATAGACCACTAAAATTATGCCTGAGGTTTTAAAAATACAAAATTTAAATTTTAGCTACGGCCCAAGCGCAGTTCTTAGCGATGTATCTTTTACGGTCAGCCAGGGAGACTATTTAGCTTTAGCTGGCCCTAATGGTGCCGGTAAAACCACTCTAATAAAAGTAATCCTGGGTTTAGAAAAAAAAACTTCTGGCAGCGGACAATTACTCGGAGAGGATATTGATAAATTTAAATCTTGGGAAAAAATTGGTTACCTACCGCAAAAGATACATACTTTTAATCCCCTCTTCCCCGTCTCAGCGCAAGAAGTAGTTAGCCTCGGCTTATTATCTAAAAAAAAATATCCTAAAATATTAAACCTCGCCGACCGACAAAAAATAAAAAATACCTTAGATCGACTAGGAACCGCTAATCTCGCTCGGCGACCGATAAATGAACTGTCCGGGGGCGAGCAACAAAAAGTATTTTTGGCTCGAGCCCTAGTCTCTCAACCGCAAATACTAATTCTTGATGAGCCCAGTGCGGCTCTTGACCCAGAAACACGTACTAATTTTTTTCAATTATTAGCTAAATTAAATCAAGAACAAAAATTAACTATAATAATTATTACCCATGACACCGCTTATATCGGACAATATGCCAACAAACTTTTATACTTAGATAAAAAAGTTATTTTTTGCGGACCGCTGGTTGATTTTTGCCACTCTCCGGATATGGAAAAATATTTCGGAGTTTTTTCTCAACATCTTATTTGTCATCAACATAGTTCCAATTAAATTATGCTAATTTTCGACTTCTGGCAATATGAATTTATTCAAAGAGCTTATCTAGCCGGGGCGCTGATTGCCATATTAAGTGCCACCCTCGGTCTATTTTTGGTTTTACGTCGTCTGTCTTTAATCGGCGACGGTTTGTCGCATGTCAGTTTTGGAGCAATTGCTCTCGCTCTTTTCTTTGGCCTGTATCCATTTTATTTAGCAGTTCCCTTAGTTTTGATCGCTTCATTTTTTATTTTTAAATTAAGCGAAAAATCTAAAATGTACGGCGACAGCGCTATTGGCATAGTATCCTCAGTCGGCATCGCCGCCGGCGTTATCTTAGCCAGCCTATCTAATGGTTTTAACGTCGATTTATTAAGTTATCTTTTTGGTAATATTTTAGCCATCAGTCAACCAGAACTATATCTGTCACTTGTCTTATCCGGACTAGTCCTAGTCATAATTCTATTTTTTTATAACGATTTATTTTCCACAACTTTTGACGAGGCCTACGCCAAAATATCGGGCATAAAAACCGACCGCCTCAATCTTCTCCTAATCAGTTTAACCGCCATCACGGTGGTTTTGGCGATAAAAATGGTCGGAATTATGCTTATTTCCGCCTTACTAATTTTACCAGCGACTTCGGCTCTACAAATCGCCAAAGGATTTAAGGTCGCTCTTATGCTCTCCTCCGCTATCGCCGTTTTTTCCGTCTTAAGCGGCCTGAGTCTGTCCTTTTATGCTAATCTACCAGCCGGGGCGACTATCGTGATGGTTAATTTTCTAGTTTTTGTTTTCTTATTTTCTTGGCAAAAACTAAGATTCAACGGACACTAAGATAATGATTGAAATAATTTAAGATATTCAGCTGCCGTCTTGTCCCAAGAAAATAATTGAGCTCGTTGATATCCCGCTCTTATTAAATTTTGCCGCAAAGTCTCATCGGTCAAAACTAATTCGAGCGCTTCTGTTATTTGTTCGGGTCTAAAAGGATTAACCGTCAAAGCCGCTCTACCCACGATCTCCGGCAGACTGGAAATATTCGAACATACTACCGGCAAACCATAGCTTAAAGCTTCAAGCGGGGGGAAACCAAATCCTTCATAAAAAGAAGGGTAAGCGAAAACAGACGCCAAGCTATATAAGATTTCCCGATCGGTCTGATTAACATAACCTAAAAATTTAATATCAGCTCGATAGGGAGAATTATTCCAAGCTTGATATATTTGACGATTTTTCCAACCGTTCGCACCGGCCAGGATCAATTTTAAGTCGCCTAGCCGTCTCTTCCCTAACTCGTCAGAGCGACGTAAATTATCATAAGCCGCAATTAAACCCGCAATATTTTTACGCGGCTCAATATTTCCTAAGTATAAAATAAATCGCCCTTGAAATTGGTGGCGGCGCAAAAAATCTGCTTGTTCCTCCTGCTTAATCGTCCTGACTTCAATATTATTCCCGGCATAAATCACCCGGATTTTATCGGCCGGAATACCCACTAGTTCAACTAAATCATTTTTAGTATTTTCAGAAACAGCGACAATCATTGTCGCCTCCCTAAGACTCTGCTTAATCCTTAAAGCGCGATGCCAAAAATTTTTGCGCCAACTAAAAAATTCTCCGTAGCGTAGAAAGGACAGATCATGGACGGTAATTATTTTTTTAAGTCCCGACTTAACGCCGCTCAAACTCGTAAAATTAAAATGAGGAGACCAAAATAAATCAACGCCACCCAAAACTTGATCTAACCGGGGCCATCTCAATATTTTTTGCAAAAGATAATTAAAAAGTTTATTGGGAATATGCATCCCCACTAGACGAGAATTGTCGCCGTGCCATTTCTCTAATTTACTGCTCAAATCCTTCCCCGAATTATAAAATAAACGGTAATCGCTACTTTTATCCTGGCGTAAAATAGCCGCTAATAAATTAGCGGTATATTCTGATATGCCGCTATATTGCTTATCCATTAAAACTCTGATATCAATGCCAATCTTCATAATTAAGGGCGTCAGCTTATTATTCTTGTTTCTTATGTTTAACAATAAATTCCATAATTTGGCGCTGAAAATTTTCTACGGAAAACTGTTCCGCCTGACGCCGTATGTCCGCCGGATTAAAATCTCCACTGCGAAATTTATTAATCGTCGCGGCGAGCGCGGCGGGAGTTTGTTCTTTAAAAAATAAACCGGATTTTCCTTCTACCACCGTTTCCGTCGCGCCCCCTTTTTGATAAGCGATGACTGGACGGCCACTCGCCATTGATTCTACTACCGTAATACCGAAATCCTCTTCCTGGGGATTAATAAAAGCCTGAGCGCTCTTAAATAATTCCGCCTTCTCCTCTTCGGACACTCGCCCACAAAATTCTATATTTTCACTCCCCCGGGCTAACTCTTGTAAGCGCCGTAAATCAATGCCATCACCAAAAATCTTTAATTTAAAATTATCACCTAATATTTTAAAAGCTTCAATGACGATATCAATTCTCTTATAGGGCGCCAAACGACAACCGGCTAGAAAATATCGTTGATCGTCCGGCTGGTTAGTTATATCGACTAAAGAGAATTTATTGATTTCCACTGGCGGATAAATTACCGTCGACTCTCGACGATAATATTTTGTTATCCGGTCCTGAACAGTACGAGAATTAGCAATAAATAAATCTACCCGATCAGCTGCTGCTTTATCCCAAAGCCTAATCGCGCTTAAGATTAAAGAAACAATCTTTTTCAACCATTTATTATATTTAAGCTCATTGATATATTGATGAGTATCACTCCAGAGATAACGAGTCGGCGTATGACAGTAGCAAATATGCAGACAGTCGGGCGGAGTAATCACGCCTTTAGCGAATGAACTTGTGTCAGAAATCACTAAATCATAGGGTCGTAAATCAAAAAACTCCACCGCGATAGGCATAAACGGCAAATACCATTTATAATGTTTTACGCCCCCCGGGAGCTTTTGAATAATTGAGGACTCAATCTGTCGACCCTGATAATATTTATTAATATTATCTGACTCATACAAAAGAGTATAAATAGGCGCCGCCGGAAACATCCCGGCAAAAACCTGTAAAACTTTTTCCGCTCCGCCGTCTTGCGCTAAATGATCGTGAATTAAAGCAACTTTCATAACTTATTCCGCCTGGCGATGCTTTAAAACCGCAAAGGGCGTCCTTAATAAAATAGAGATATCTAAAAGTAATGACCAATTTTCAATATAATAAATATCGAGCTTAGCCTCTTCTTCGAATAATAAATCGCTCCGGCCGGAAACTTGCGCTAAACCAGTAATACCCGGTTTAATAGTCAAAGTTTTTTTATGATAATTTTCGTACTTAGCGACCTCCTCTGGTAAATGAGGTCGTGGTCCGACGAGACTCATCCGACCGCTAAAAACTAAAAATAATTCCGGCAGTTCATCAATTGACCACCGGCGCATGATTTTACCAACTCGCGTCACTCGTGGGTCATCTTTTATTTTTACCATCGGCCCATCCGTCCGTAAATTGCGATCCGCTAATTCATGATAACGCATGCTATCGGAATTAGGCGTCATAGAACGAAATTTAAAATACTTAAAAGGAACGCCGCCGGCGCCAATGCGTCTGACGGTTTGGCCGTCATCACGTTTAGAAAAGAAAATTGAACCGCGGGAATCTAGCTTGATGGCGATGATTGTTAAAATAATAACGGGAGAAAAAATAATAATTAATAAACTCGAACAGACAATATCAAAAATTCTTTTAAAAATTCGGCCCCAACCATCTAAAGTCGTCCGCTTAACTTCGACCACTGGAATACCAATAATTTCCGTGACTTCTGTCCGTAAAACTTTTACTTCCAGTAAATCGGCTACATATTTAAAAGTTAAATGATTATCATTAGTAAAGTCATATAGACGCAAAATTTCTATTTTGCTTAAATTAGGATCACTCTGAATTATTTCATCGACTCTGGTGTGCTGAATGAATTCAGCTAGCTCCTGAGCCGTTTCTAAAGAAAAATCCCGTAGACGTTTAACCACGGTGAAACCTGATTGTTTATTACCAGAAAATTCGGCAATTAAATTCTCTGTAGTTTTAGAATTACCGACGATAATAACTTGGTGCGTTCCGATGCCGTATCTAAATAAAAAACGTTGGAACCAACGAATAAAAATATGAGTCAAACTGATATAAATAACGGCAAACCCCCAAGCGGCTAAAACAATAAAACGCGAATCAAATAATTCGCGTTCGAAAAAGACTAAAATAGCGACTAGCGCTAAGCCCGTCGAACAAGCGAAAAATATTTTACTTAATTCTTGGGCTACTTGCCGGACGCCGCGGATCTGATATAAACCAGCGATAATAAAAATAATTATCCATAAAGCGGCGATAATTAAAACCGACTCAAGATAATTAAAAAATGGTAAATCAAAAATTACCGGTCTAATACTCTTAAAGGGTCCCGAAAACCGAACATGATAAGCGGAAATACCGGCGAGAACTAAGACAATAAAATCAAGCGGCACTAACAAGACTGAAAAAAATGATTCAGCTTTTTTCATATATTAATTGACTTATATATAATTGTTATTAGGGCAGCTATAAGCCGGATTCTGTTCTAGCGACCATTTATCTAGGCTGATTATTGCTAATCAGCTCGAGCGAGCTACTTTTCTTGGCAGCCACTTGGCGGCCAGTTTGCTCTTGCTTCTGATAGGGTTTACCGCGGACTTTCCGTCACCGGAAGCCGAAAGCAGTCGCCTAATGAAAGACATCTGCCTACTTTTCACCTTTTATTCTGTTTATAATGTTTCAGAATTAGTATTGTCTCTGTGGCACTATCCCTAATGTGTCAAACGGCTGATTTAACAACAGATTAACACACCGGTGGGCGTTACCCACTATCATTTTTTAGCTAAAAATAAGCTAAATTGAAGTCCGGACTTTCCTCCCCGATAAAAATCGGAGCGATCGCCCGCTTACCCTAATAACTCCTTAATCCTACAATAAAACAAAGAAAAAGGCAAATCCAATTAGAATTATTCATTTAGTATTAAGATAAATATCCTCAATTTGCACCGGACTTAAAGCGCCAGTATATATACTTAAATCATCGATTTCTGAACCATCACTGCTAGAAGTAATTTTTAAACTTTTAATTTCTTCACTCGGTTTTATCCAAACAAGCGCGGTACTAGCTCGTTCTTGGCCATCAACATAAAAACTTAATTTATAACGATAAGAATCATAAACTAAGGCTAAATGATGCCAAAGATTATCATAAGGAATAAATTCATTTATCCCCTCCGACAAGACATTTTGGCTACCATTAAACCAAAAACCTAAACGATAATAATCCATTAATAAAGAAAATAGATTGGTTTCGTTATTAGTTCCCCCTCGCAAATAAATATCGGCTCGCCCGCCGTTAGGATACGCGGAGTTCCGCCACCAAAAAGCTAGAGAAAGATCTTGAGATTTAATTGGCTCTTTAAACGCCGCTGTAAAATTCTGTCCATAAATTGTTTGGATAGCATAATTATCATGATGACGCCCCGTCCAAATCGCTTGTGGCATATTAAATTCTAGACCTTCCAGGCTATCTCTAGCGACCGTTCCCGTGTCTTCTTCGAATTTCCATAAATTTACTAGAGCCGCGATTTTTTGTGGGGGCCGGGCGACGATCGGGCTAAAAGGCACCGCGATGGCATAATAAGAATAAATTTCCGCCATAGGAAGCGGACGATTCCAAAAAGCTAACTCATCAAATAAAACCGAACCGCAGTTACCACTAACCTCGAAATCAGTCATTAAAGATAAACGAGCTAAAAAACTAGTCATGATCATTTCCTGACCATCAATATAAAGTGCCCAATAATCACTGGCCTGATTAATTACTAAAGTAGCTTGGTGCCATTCATTATCAAAAGGAACAGTCATGTAATAACGCTCTCTAGATTCTGGCAGACCAGTAATAGTTATATAATCAGGCTCCATAGTTAAAATAAACTGCGTGTCTAATGAATTATAGAAACGCAAGTTTAGCCTAGGATAATCATAAGATCGCCGATAATAAAAACTAACTGAAAAATTATTCAAATCAGCCGCCTGATGCAAACTGCCCACTAGCTTGTCATAAGTAAAGCCTATTTCCCGCGCACAATCAAAAAAACCGACCCCCCAATTCCCTGCTCCATAACACTCATCAAAATGCCAAAGGTCAGTTAAACCTGCCGACTCAACTGGTACGGGCGGCGAAAATAAAAAAGAAGTATCAATCGCGCTAGAACTACTAGCAATTTCTGGATCGTCAGAGGGGATTAAATTAAAATCTAAATTATTATTACCCGAGGTCGCAATGCGATTCAAAATATAATTATCATTTATGGATAAGGCGGGAGCAGCCCCTTGAAAACGACTAGCTTCAGAACCAAAACCAACTAGGTCAATAATGTTAGAGTCCGTGCCAGAGCTAATCGCTCCATTGCCTAAATAAACAGTATAACCGGAACCCGTCCAAGAAAATTCGTCCCGCAAAGCAATCGCATCGGCCTGACTCTTATAATAAGACGAAGCATCATCGCGCACGATTAAGTAGCTAGAATTAGCTTTAATTATTGTACCGCCCGGATAAAGGGCGTCCTCGGTATTATTAAAACGCAATAGCAAACTCGGATCGGTCGCCGTTTTACTCTTTTCTAAGCGATACTCAGCTAAAGCTAAATCTAAGTCCTGATTACTCGCATTAAATAATTCTATCCAATCGTTATTACCGGTACTATAAATTTTACTAATTAAAGCTAATTTTCGCCAATCGACAATTTCGGTCGTACTAGCATTTTCGTCATCAGGATTATTATCAGTAGAGGTAGCTAAAGACGAAGTTGAACTAGTAGAAATAATTATTGGGCTCGTTGAAGCGGCTGGAGAAGTAGAGGCAATATTATTGCTCGAGGTCGCCGTATTATTAGCGCTGATAATACTGGCCGCTATTATTACTTCCGGATCATCGGAGGCGATTAAATTAAAATCTGAATTATTGTTACCAGAAGTCGCAATGCGATTTAAAATATAATTATCTTTTATTTCCGGCGCTGGACCCGTTCCTTCGAAATAATTAGCTTGGGAGCCAAAACCAACTGCCTCAATAATATTTGAATCGATACTTGAGCTTATCGCTCCATTACCTAAATAAAGAGTATAACCGGAACCGGTCCAAGAAAAATCATTGCGCGAGACTAAAGCATCCGCCTTATTACGATAAAAATCTTTAGCATCACTGGCAACAATTAAATATTTTCCATGCGCCTTAATTATTGTGCCGCCCGGATAAGAAGCATCACTAGAATTACCAATACGAATAATTAAACTAGGATCGGCCGCGGTTTTAGTTTTTTCTAGACGATAACCAGCGGCGGCTAAATCAAAATCATGATCAGTCGGATTATATAATTCTACCCAATAATTATCCGCCGTACTATAGATTTTATTAATTAAAGCTAAGTTATTTGGTTGCTCGAGACTAGTCGCCGCGCTCGTTGAAATATTCAAATTAGTATTAACCTTATTTTGTCCAATCGAATTACTAACTGAACTAGGCGAAGAATTAGAGCGGTGAAGAATCGAAGAAGAAGCTTGGCTAGCGGACGAACTAGCGGCCGCAGAAGAACTAATTATTTTAGTGGTACTAGCCGCTTGATTTTTAACAATGGGTCGGACCTTAACAGTCGAGGTACTAATTTTTACTGACGCTACTGGCGTTGTTGTTGCTTTAATGGTTTGACTCACTGGCGAGACAATATTTTTCCCCGGCTCAGCTTTATTAACCAAAGCGATGCGCGGACTAGTAGTGGCTGTTGGGGATTTAGCTAAACTATCAGACCAGGCAACGTTTTTTTCATTTTCCTCATCGCTGAGTAAAACAACGTCAGACTTATCCGAATTAAAAAATTTTTGGCTCAAATTATTAGCCAATTCTTTAGATTTAATTAGTAGGGCTGAACTAAGATCTTTAAAACCGCCCACTATTATTTTAAAGGAAGAAATCGGATTATTAACTAAACTCCAGCGCAAAACTAACATCTTAGTATTGATCGGCCCACGAATTTCATTACCGGAAAAAGAAGAGGCAATAGTGATATCAGTCGGCACACTATCTAAACTTGGTTGCAAAAACTGAGTATAAGGCAAAAAGACATAACGGTCGCCTTGATACTCTAAACCCACGTCAAAACCTAATAACTCCGGAGCGGGAATTATTAAATCGCGGCGGCGAGCGATTTTAGAAAATTCTTGATTACGGGAAAAACAATCACCGGCTGCATTTACCACACTTTTATTATCAAAACCATCCGGCGTAATATTAATTGCATAATAAGCTGGTTCGTATTCTAAGGAGGCGAGATTATTGGGGTTAGAAATATTAGCGCTTTCATAAAGTTTTTCCGTCAAACCGACGCAAGTCCATTCGCCGCTCCCTGGCCCTTTTTGATGTTTAAAATCAAAATCATAAGCTAAGCTATGGCTAACCAAGCTTTTAGCTAAAGCGACTACTTTAGCTTGTTGCGAGTGGGTGACGCCTCGTGGCAGTCGGGCGCCTAAAAAAGTTTCGCCTTCAGCGCGGTTCACAAAATACTTAGCGGGCGTCTTAACTATCCCTCCCCCCATAGCTTCAACAATATAGTCGACACCGTTTTCTCGCCCGATATAAACTCCCACATGCCCGGAATAAATATTTTTTACAATCCCCTTCTCCGCATAAATTAAGGGATCGGCGCTATACCCATACATCTTAGCATCTTGCGAAGTCCGAAATAAAAGCGTACCGGGCGACATGGCTAAACAAAAACTAGGCATCAGCGCGCCACCAATTAACCCACTAATAAACAAAATTTTAATAGATATTTTTACCTTCATAAAACACAATTAATCTAAAAAATTTAATAATAAATTTTTTAATAATTATAATAATTTTGCCAAGCCTCTTCGCTAATTTCCGGTAGCAGGCGACTAGCTGGTCCTACTTCTAAACGATTTAAAATATCCGCGGCAAAATAACGACTAATAGCATCAGTAGAAAAATCTTGATAAATTAATTCTAAAATTTCTCTAGTTAAACTAGGAAAGAATGGATAATAATCACTTAAAAGCATAGCCAGCGCCGAACGCAAACGCGGTGCAGAACTTCTATCCCGCACAATTCTTTTAATTATGAGAAGTTGACTCTCCGTAAAGTTATTGGCTTTATCGTGGTCGCTGCTAATAGCCTGAATAGCTTTTTCTTGCAACAACCAATTGTCTTCTTTTTCTAATAATTTAAAATAGACATTAAGCGGCTCAATTTTATTTAAATTAGCGCCACTAGTTTCCGACTTGATTAAACTATTTAAACTAAATAACTCTAAAATTTTGGTTCGTAACTCTACCGGATTTTTTGAATCATTAAAGTAAATCTTCAAATAATCAGGCGGGTTATCAGTCCCCCGCGCTAAACTTAAAATTTTAAGTATTTCTTGCCGAAAATTAAGATCTTGCGAAGAATCACTAAAATATTTCTGTAAAACGCTCGGCAGATTGGAGGAACCGCCCTTTTTTAACTCATCCGCAATTTCTTTTTCTAAAGTAGTTCTAGCGAGGAGACAAGTTTCATGACAAATTTTATGATAAGTCGTGTCCTCTTTCAGCCGGAGTAAATTAACTTCAGCCGGACTGACGACTAAGAGAGCTAATAAATAATAAGCCATCAGAAATAGAACCAATATTCCTAACCCATATCCTAGCCGTTTTTTAAACTGGCGATTTTTCTGCCCTAGATTTTTTAAATAACTAATCAGCCTAGTTAATTTTACTTTGATTATCGACATAAAATTTGACTTAATTAACATTCGGTTTAATAAATAAACGAAATCTAGAATTACTATTTAACTATAGCAAAACTAGGCTGAGGGGAACTTAAAATTTTATTAAGCTTTTCTTAGCGGCTTAAGAACAAAAAACCTAATGAATAAAGGAGAAGTCGCGATTTAAAAAAATCAGACCGTAAGGTCTGATTTTTGTCTAAAAACTATTTAGCTAATAAATTTTAGCGGACTCTTTAAAAAAATTCCCTAAACCCTATTTCAATACCGAACTGGTTGGAGTTTTAGTGCCTTCAACCGTCTTAACAAAATTAAGCCATTCTTTCTCTAAAGTCTTATCTAAAACAATAAATCGGTCGGCGGCCTCTTGCGCCGCCTTAACATCGCCGGAAATTAAATAAAGCTTCGCTAAATCAAATAAAATTTGCGGCTCAGAACTATAGACTGACGCTAATTGTTTAGCGATCTTAAGAGCGCGAGCATAATCATTACTCCCCGTATAATAACCCATAAATTGAGTTAATAACGATCCAGAATTAAGGCTACTAATACCATCTAAATCAAGACATTTATTCAAGGGTTCAATAATCTTTTTTTCCTCTTTCAAAAAAAGATAAAATTGCGCTAAACGGCAATAGCCATCAGGAAAGACTGGATTCAAATTAATGGCTTGATCAACCGTCTTAATCGCTTCCTCTTTTTCTCCCCGCAGTAAAAGCATCTGAGCTTTTATTAAGTATACTGGTGGTCGCCCCGGACTAGCCTCAATCGAGCGATCAATGGCTATTAGAGCCTGTCGAGAATACTCGTTAAATTTAGTTAAATTCTGATAATTATATCGAGCCGCGGTATCCAAAATTTGGGCAAGTTGCATCTGCATTAAACTATCATTCGGATTAGTATCTAAATTCTTTTGGGCCAAAGATATCGCGTACTCTAAAACTAATTGAGCCTGATCTTGAGAAAATTGATCTAACATACCCGGATTAGAAGCCACCAAATTAATTAAAGTAACTCGCCCATCATGGTCTAAAGGAGTATCGACTAAAGCCTCCTGATAAGTTAATACTCCGGTCGCGAGTTGCTGGTTGACAATACTACCATAGCCGGAAATCACTCCCTGGAACATCCGCCAAGGGCGAAAGTTAACATAGCTAGTAAAAATATAAAAAATAATCAATAAAATAATGAGCGACCACCACTCCCAATCTTTAGCCAGTCTAAAGGTTGAGGGTACTAATTCCCCCTCTTCTTTATTATCTTCCCCGGCTTTATCCTGGACTAACCAAACCGTAAATCCTAAAATTATCATTAAACCTATGTAGGTGACATAGGAATCAAAAACCGCCAAATTTTGAATAAAATAAGCAACTAGTAGAGAAACGACAATTAAAATTTCCAGATTACGCAGAGCAATTTCTTCTCCTGTCCCAATATAAGCTCCCCCGTTTTTGAATTTTTTCCAAAGATAACCTAAAACAACGATAAAAATACTTAAATAAGTCACTAAACCGACTACGCCCGTAGTTGAGGTAATATCAATAAGATTATTATGGGCGCGATCAAAATAAGTTTCCGAACGAGAATAATTCAAAAATTTAGGATCAAAATACTTATCGAAAGTAATCGCATAGTTACCAAAACCGGTGCCAAAAATAGGATGACTCTTAAAATCAGCGGCGGCGCTTTTCCAGGAGATTAAGCGAGTCTGAAAAGTATTCTTTTGAAAAGTTAAACTTCGCAAAAAACTATTTTGAAACCAAGCGGCCTGATGCTGAGAAAAGATAGCGATAACAATAATAATTAACGATCCCGCCAAAATTAAAGCAGTTCGACGCCAGATCCGATGTTTATGAAATAGACCTAATAGAAAGAAAAAAAATAAAATACTAATAAACAAACCAATAATCGCGCCTGAAGTATGACAACGCCAAAATTCTATTAACATGATTAAGACCGGAATAGCATAAAACCAACGAGCCGCTTTATTTTCCGAACGGAAAAAAAGAATTAATAGAAAAAATAAATTAAAAATCAAGTAACCACTAACATAAGCGGTATTACCAATGGTGGCATAAGTTTCCGCCGAATAAAGACCAATCAGACTGACTACTGTAGCCACCCCGACTGAAGAAAATAAAAGAGTGCGCCACTCTCGCCAGCTGCGAAAAACCGTAATAAGAATTAAATAAAATATTAAAAAGTGTAGAAGGTGAAAAAGCCCAAGCATCCTCTCGGCATTTCCCCAAAAACTCAAGGTAAAATTAACGCTCACCGCGCAGGACATTAATATCGCCAAGAAATAAGCGATTAAACCAAAAGTGACCAAGTTTTTCTTGGGCCGATATTCCGGGTAAACTAAGATAAAGTTCAACCAGACTACGCCCAAAAACTCCATTAGGACATTAAAAGTTAACTGCTTAGAGGTTATATAAGGAAAAAGCAAATCCTTAAAAACCAGAAAAACAATCAAAAGCGAAACGATTAGTCCGCTTTGTAAGACTAAACGATAAATTTTAGCTGGCATAAATTTTTAAAACAAATAAGACAATTATTAACCTAAATTATAACATAAGCGCCGATTGTTTGTCGACGCTTATAGTTTCCACTAAAAATTAAAGATTAATTAAGCCGCCGCATAAGGACCGGAAGGCAAATACGTCCGTTTAGCTAACTCCTGATCTAACAGATAAAGAGCGGAACCATCTTGACCAATTAACTTTAGTTTTTCAATAATTTCCGTGGCCTGAGCCTCTTCCTCAACTTGTTCATCAATATACCATTTAATAAAAGACTCTAACGCATAATCTTTAGCTTCGCGTGCCGCTTCTAAAATACCATAAATACGGGTGGTGATATAGCGCTCATGCTTCAAACCGGCTTGGAAAATATCACTAGCGGTTTTAATGCCTGACATGGCGGGCTGAGCGAGGGCTAAGAGCTCTGGTTCTTCCCCGCGTTCAACTAGAAATTTAAATAAACCTAAGGCATGGTCATTTTCTTCCTTAGCTTGAATATATAACCAATTGGCCATACCGCGTAAATTTAACTTCTCTAGTTTAGCCGCTAAAGCTAAATAAAAATAAGCGGAATAAAATTCTTCTTTAATCTGTTCATTAAGAATATTCCTTATTTTTTCATTCATATATTTTATTTATTTAAATAAATTAGACTAGCTAATAGCTAGGTAATTTATTATAGCATTTTTCTGACCGATTGAAAAGTTATGCCCTGTTGCATAATTAAAGTTATCTGCAAAACCCGCTTTAAACTAAACTAAAAGAGCCCCCTGACGGGGGCTCTTTTTTGTCAATTTATTAAAGAAAATTGAGAAAACTGTTTGGGAACTATTAGTTACTAATAGTCACACCGTCTACCGTAGACCCACTCAATCTTAGAGGGAATTTAGCGGAAGCAGTGCTGGAATCCTTAAAGGTAAAGTTAGCGCCAGAAGCATCAGTAGTACCAGCGGTACCATCTAACTTATCAAGGCTAACATTAATTGAGGAATCCCCAGCTACAGCCGTAGTGAAGGTTGGAACAACCTTTACTAAGAAGGAAGCAGTCGCACCTGGAGCAACTTCGTAGTCAGAACCAGATAAACCACTAAATCTTACATAAGCTGGACCACCAGGAGTAATAGAATCCGAGCTTGTCGCTACCGCAGTGCCGCCAATTCTTTCTAAAGTGGCGGTTAATAAGGTAACAGTGGTGCTAGTTGAAACCTTAACCTTAATTGAATTTAAGTAGGTCTTAATTGCATCGCCATTAGCTTGGCTGTTGGTAGAAGCATCGGCCGTTACCTGAATGATAGCAGCGTTAGCAGCTTGTCCACTATAAATCTTAGTAGCAACAGTAGTACCACTAGCACTAGAAACTAAAGCAGCGCTAGATAGTCTAGAAGCTAAGATACCTAACTTCTTAGAAACACCAGTTTCTGTACCAGAAGAAGTAATCGTGCCATCGTTATCATTATCATAACCAATTTCACCAGATGATAATGTAGTATCAGCACCATTAACGACTAAAGTATCGCCAGACTCATTACCTTGAGCCTCAATAGACTTAACTTTAAACGTTATATCTTGGTCTAAGGAACCAGTAGCGTCTTTACCAATTTTTGCTAAAGTCGCTTTTAAGTAGTAGTTCTTAGAAGTAATCGGCACAACTAAGTTATCACCACTGATATCAATAACTGAATCAGTAGAAATAACATTGGTAGAACCAACTAAAGTGGTTCCATCATATAAAGCTAATTCCGTTACTTTACCGTTAAGATCAGCGCTGCCAGTAATTGTCAGCTTAGTAACCTTAATCGGTTCGTTCTGCGCTCTTAATTTTAGAGCAGCAACACTACCAGTGGTAGCATTAGCTACGCTATAAACGTCTTTATTAGTAGCAGTGTCAGTATTGTCCATTGAGACATATAAAGCACCAGTACCAACAAAAGTAACCGTTCTAGCTGAAGCTAAACTAGTTTCACCAGTTTCACCAGCAGCGACAACGCCGTTAGCTGAAACATTTTCAGCCACCGCGTCGTAAACAGCGCCGCCTTTATCGGTATCTTCTACGCTATAACCACTTAAACGATAGTTAAGAGTATTCGTATTTAAATTAGAATCTTTAACTAAAGAAGTAGTAACCTTGTAGACAACCGTGGTGTTAGCCGGAATAACTTCGGCTAAGTCAGCGAAAGTAATTTCTTCGCTCGATAATTGGGAAGCTGAAACTGTCTTTAATAAAGTAGAATCTTTCCACAATTTGAATTCAGAAACTACCGCATTGGTAATTGAATTAGGAGTGCCGTTGTCAGCAACCGTATCAACAAACTTTAACTCAGTCATCTTCACCGCTGAGCTTTCGCCAGCCTTAACGTTGAAATTAATAATTTCAACATCTGAAGAACCAACTACTGAGTTATAAGCGGCCGATAAAGCATTCTTAGAGAAAGTGACAGCCGGAACCTGAACAGTAACTTTCTTCAAAGATACTGAGTTAGGAGTAATGTCGCTAATTAAAGTGTCATTACCAGTTTCCTTTAAGGTCACGTCTTGAACAGAAGAGCTAGTATAAGCGGAAGCGATGCTCGGGGTATAATCCTCAACAGTCGCCGTAGCTTTAACGTCAGCTCTTACAACCAACTCATAAGTAACACCGCTTGTCATAACAAAGCCCAGGCTGGTATTAGAATAGATCTTAGTAGCACTGCCAGATTCGTAAGCTAAGTCATAAACAGTATTAGTAGTCTTGTTGTATAATTCAAGATTTTCAATGTAGGTGAAAGCAGAAGCGGCACCTTGGTTATCATTAGTGGTTAGAACTGATAATTTAAATCTGGACATTTCTACGTTCTTACCGCTATTAGCAGTAACTTTGAAAGTACCAAATTCAACATCAGTTGTATCCTTCTTAATCTTATCATTAGGAGCATTTACTTTTTCGATAGTAAAGGCGCCGGCATTAATAAGAACTGAATCACCCGCTAAGGTGTTCGTTACTAAAGAAGAATAGCCATAATGACTACCAACCGCGTTAACATCGGTGACGGAATCTAAAACTAACATTAAAGTTTTAGCGGCTCCATCAACTACGTCTCCTTTAACGACGAATCTCTTGTTATTATTCTTTAAAATAGTAACTGGAGTAGTGAAGTTAAAGGTTACATATCTACTAGAAATTCCATTAGAGGTAGCGACAACGCTGCCATCCATGTATAATTTCAAGTTCTCGAAAGAAGCATCAGAGGCTGTAGAAACAGAATCTTTCTTCAAAGTAATTGAAGATAAAGTAATGTCTTCAACCCCGTCAACCGTAGCTTTAAATTTAGCTAAAGTCGCTTGTTGATCGCCTAATTTAACATCAGACAATGAACCATCATCATCAATGGTTAAACCACCAACAGTGACGTTAACGCCAGTCGCTTCATTACCTTTAACTGGGAAAGCACCAGTAATATTAACGCCAGGGGCGCTGATATCGCTAGCCTTTTCAACTTGTAAAGCATAATGACCGGTTCCGGTAATTTTTGCTTTAACCGATAAGGTAACGGTTGAACCTCTAGTTACTAACAAGGCGTTAGTGAAACTGATTTGAGCAACTTTGTTAGAATCAATATCTTTAGAAGAAGCTAATTTAACACCGTTGTTGTAAACAGTCACTTGGTCGATTTCACTCGCTGTACCCAAGCCCGCCGCTGATAACTTAATACCAGAAATACTGATATCACCATCATTAGAAGCAGTTAAATTTAACTTCAACATTTCAATTGAAGTATTCTGAGGAACATTGTTAGCGGCCGGAGTCGCAGAATTTAAGGAAACCATTAAACCAGAACCAGTAGAAACTGGGCCCGGAACTGTACCGCCTTTCTGAGAAACGTCAACGAACTCAGCGCTAGTAACATTAGAACCGCCCGCTGTAATAGTAGTAGAAACGGTTAAAACATTAGAAGCGATAAAACGATTAGCAGTCATAGCCGCCTCGCTTATTAAACGATAGTTGGAACCATCATAGTAATAAACGGCGCTTGAATCGGCATTCTTTACTAAAGAACCAACCGGAATATTTCCTAATGGTAATTGATCGCCAACCGCGTAGTTAGTAAAGAAAGAATCAGGTAGAGTAACTATTCTCTTACCCCAAGCTGAGCCATATAAAGCAACTGCTTGGGCTTCGCTCTGGATCTTTTTAGCAACTCCATTCGGTTCGATTGCGTAAACAGCCGGACTTAATGTATTTTTCACTAATTTAGTGCCCGGTCTCATGGTAACATTGCCACTCATAGTGTAGCTCTGGAGTTCAGCTGTAGGAACAGTAATAACACCGCTGAAATCTTTGTACCAAGTGAAGTAGGTAACTTCATTAGGAAAAACGTAGATCTTGCTGTTAGCGCCCATGTAATACACGGCAGGATGACCAGCCATCTTGATTAAATCACCAGTTGAAGCAGCCGCTTGCACGGATGCACCAAAAGGAAAACTCATACCAAGAACTGATAATACCATTACGCTAACAACTAAGAATTTGCGTAATTTTTTCATAAGTAATTTTAAGATCATTTTTAATTGTCTAAACAATAGTAGTTTAAACTGATTAATAATGATAAGTTGTTCAGTTCGCCGCTTTACTAAATCAGAAATTTTACTAATTCGGTAAATCAGTCGGAATCCCGCTTCACCAGCTTATTAAGGCTTAAGGCGAAGGCCGGCTGATCTTAGTAATAAGTCCTGCCAGCCAGAGCGCGTGTTGCCCGCTAGCTGGAGAAAAGCTTAACCGATTTACTGTTTATTCAAATTACTAAATCGTTCGAGCTTGGAACTGAAGAATTGATATTTATAAGGGACAAACCACCGCGTTATCCGCGGCCCGACCTTTTAGGGGTTCGCCAATTCGCTCTAAAGATAAACTTTAAACGCGAATTTGTTAATTTATCTCGTTCGGCTTTTTCCAAAAGGGATGACGGATCTTCCAATTAGGTCTTACCGAGAATCAGAGATAAACTAACAAATTAGCGCTTGGGCGGCTCAAACCGCCTTATCTTATTTAATAATTTCCTCAACTTCTTTTAATTTTTTAGAAGCTTGAGAATAATCTTTCTGATCGAATAACTTCTGCGCTTCGTCTAAAATTTGACTGGCGCCATTTTTATTAACTTCGGGAGCTGACTCAGAACTAGAGGCAATATTTCCAGTCGAACTAGCTAAATTTATTTTAGCTTCTTTAGCGGCCAGCGAACTAAGAGCGCTACTAGCTTTGGTTGATTCTAATACTTCTTCTGCTTTTATTTGACTGGCAGCGCTATCAATTAATTGAATTCCCTGCTTATCGCGAGCACTATCGGCAATTACGACATTATCATCAATAAGGGTAAAATCAGAATTTAATTTCGGATTAGCAGTCCCCGGGCGAGTCATCTTTTTACTAGCGTCTAATTTATCAAATTTATTTTGAACGGTAGCTACTTCTTCTTTAAAATTATCATTTAATTTAGCCACTTGATCCTTATTGGCTTCATTATTAAAAGTCGGGTCAGATAAGACGCTCGTGATGGCCTGAGCGTGTTCAGTCGCAAACTGCAAAGCTAATTTATCTCTTTCTTGAGTATTAAAGGTAGTATTAACTTTTAGTTTTTCGGAAATTATCTTCGCGATATATAAAGAATCATTAGGCTTAGCATTTAAAAATAAACTACGACCAAAAAAACTGCCAAAAAGAAGCAGTAAAATAAAAACGCCTAAAGAGAAAACGGGACGAGACGCGATTCGAGCGACACTGGAAAAATTAATTAAAACCGCTTTCCAAGCGCTAATATTTTCCGCTCCTGAATTAGAAATCTGTGATAATAAAAGCTCCCGATTATTAGCCAGCCAAGCCGAATCCGGATTTATTGTTTTCAAATTATTTAATTTAACGATAAGTTCTCGGTTATCCATACACTATAATATACGTAAAACTCGATAAATTGTTACAGTCTAAACCTACTCATTATTACTTCCCTGATCTTTTTCTATTAATTCTCTTAAAGCATTAAGGGCACGATGAAGCAAAACGCGAACATTGCCTCTATTTTTTCCGCTAATATCCGCTATTTCTTCTAAGGAAAGATCGTTGATAAAACGCATAATTATTATCTCCCGATATTCATCTTTAAGAAGCGGTAATTTACTCTTAATCAAATTTAGGTTAGTTTTTTTGTCTAAATCCTCCGGAGTGTTCTGTGATTCGTCAATAATTTCGAGTTTATTATCTTGGTTATCTAAAGAAGTAAATTGTTTACCGTTATTTTCTCGATAATAATCAATAATTGAGTTACGGGCTATTTTATATAAAAGGGCGCGTAAAGTTTTAGCGTCTTCTAGGGTTTTATTTTGAATATGATTCCAGGTCTTTAAAAAAATCATGGACGTCAAATCATTGGCCTCTTCCCTATTACTAATCTTAAAATAAACAAAACGATATATATCCTTAACGTTTTGGTCATAAACTCGAATAAAGGCCTCTTTATCGCGATTTTTTAGACGACTAAGAACCTGACGATCTTTAAATTTTTGGACTAAATTGGACATGAAAACACTGTTAAATGGTTTTAACAAAAAATAACGGGAAATATATCGCCCGCCGTGATTATCCTTTTAAATTCTTAAACTATTCTAGCATAAATAGCTTCCAAGAGCAAATATTTTAAACCATAAATTTATTATAATATTCTTTTATTATTTATATCTTTATTTATATCTTTCTTAATAAATTATATTTTTCTTATCATATTAGAGGTTTCTTGTAGAATCCTTGACTTTATTTTTATAAAGTATAAGATATTAAGACTTAAGTCCATCAGGTAATAGACTATTCCTACTTATTTAATTTTTTGACTATTTTTGACCATTAATTTTTTAAAAAGTTAGATATATTAATTATTTAAGTCTAATAAATATTAGACTTAAATAAATTTTTATTTTTTATTAGCTTATTTTTATATTTAAGTCTAAATTAGATTAGACTTAAATATAATTAATTAAACATGCCCAATTTAGCTAATTTGACAAATAAAGAAGTTTCTTATCCTGTTTGGATATCTGTTTCAGGGGCGGCAGAATTCGGAGGTTTAACCGGAAAAACCATTCGCCGCGCTATTAAAAATGATAAAAATTTTCGTTATAGAATCGTCAAAAATCGATATCAAATAGAAATTGGATCGCTTCTTTATTTTTGCCATAAAAATACTAAATTAAAAAATAAACTACACGATTTCGGCTTAGGACAATACGTTAAAGAATGGAAATTTTAATAATTTAATAATAAACGTTAAGAGCAAAAAATCTATTACCACTCAAGGCAATAGATTTTTTGTAAATAAAAACCATCTCGGATTCCGACGAGATGGTTTTAAAATTTTTCCTATTTACCTTAATCAACTATAAAACAGTATCTTTAACAATTTTAGCTAAACGAAATTTAACTACTGTCTTTGCCGGTATCTTAATCGCTTCACCAGTGGCTGGATTACGGCCTTCTCTGGCTTTTCTCTTAGCCTTTACTAATTTACCAAAGCCCGGAACAATGCATTCACCATTCTTTTTAACTTCTTTATAAACAAACTCCGCTAATTGATCCATAAAACTAGCCGTGTCTTTCTTGCTCAAGCTGGTTGCTTCGGCTAAAGAAGCAATCATCTGCGATTTTGTCATTTTTGACATAATTGTAGTATGGGGATTAACAGTAAACAGTAAAAACCGTTTAATGATAATGACCAAAAATTAAATAATTCTTATTTAAATTTACTAACAACGATTTTAATGAATATTTACCGGGGCTTTTAAAAGCCACCGATTTAAAACTCAATGTTTATAAGTACATTATAGCATAGCTGTTTAAATATGCCAATAAAGACAGGCCTGACCGCTTTTTCTAACAGCAAACCGCTACTATCCTGACAGTAGCCGTCACCAGACAAAATTTAATCTATGGCCTAATAAATTCATACTGCGGTATTTTATCTAAATGCCAAATATGCTTCCAACCGCAGTCCCCCAACCCAGCATCAAAAACGGCCGCTCCCTCAGTAATCGCCGCTTCTATATTAATTTTAGCTAAATATTTACCTAACCCTGGAAAAGCCTTAAAATTAACTCCCGTAATAAGATAGTGCCAATCGTTATTATGTAAAACACTAAGAGAAACTGCTTGTTTAATGCCTCCTATTTCTAAAGTCATCAAACGCCAGGAAAAATTTAACTTTAAAAGGTCGAGCCAAGCGCCTTGTTCCGGCTTCAATAAATAAGACTCTTCAGTAAAATTTTTAGTATTAAGCTCAAATAATAAATTTAAATCTTCCGCCATTTTCTCTGGCCGACTAGTGGACGCTAAAATCTGATGACCGGCTAAAGAGTTAAGTTCTTTTTCTAAACTCCGCCGCCGTTTAGCTCTTAAGCGGGTTGTTAAAAAATCCGAGAAATTGCCTAGCCCCTTTAGAGGCAAAACATATTTATAATCCTCTAGCGGCATCTTCATCGTAAATTCATCCTCGCCAGAAATATCATAACATTTAGCCGCTTCCGTAACTGCCGCATATAACTCCGGAATAATATATTCATAACCAGTTTTAACAAAAGGACGGTTCTCTTCGCACGGATCTTCAGCGATAAATTTTAAACCATAATTAGGATGATGCTCCAGCGGCAATAAAGCCACCGGCTCACTGTCTTCATAAGCGGTAATAAAATTTAAAGGATAGAAATGATATTTATAAAAACAGTAACGAAAATCCCATTCATCAAAAATAGTTTTTTGAGGCGATAAAACTCGCCATAAAATCTCCGCCTCTTTTAGATCGGTAATAATTTTAATAGTCAACATAAATTACATGACGTTGGGCTGCAGATGATAATAAGGCGGATTATCTTTATAACGTTTAATCGCTAAACGAATAATTTCTTCTAAGAAATCGCCATAATCTAAACCGATAAGCTCCGCGGAAGCAGAAAAAGTGCCATCCGCATTTAAGGACGGATTAGGGTTAAGTTCTAAAACATAGGGATTATTATTCTTATCAACTCTAATCTCAATTCGACCATAATCATGACAATCTAAAATATTATAAGTATCTAAAGCGATTTCGCCCAAAAGCGTCTCTAACTTTTTACCAATATTTTTCGGCGGTCGTTGGCGGATAATCTTATCATATTCACTTTTATCCGCGTATTTAGCTTCAAAAGGATAAATATGCCAAAGATTAGCTGGTAATTCGTCGAAGATTGAACGGGCGAGAGGCAAAATTCTTAAATCATCCTCTTCACTGCCAATAATTGGTACATCGTATTCATCGCCATCAATATACTCTTCAATTAGAGCCGGCCGACCGATTTCTTTCAAGACTTTTTCTAACTGACGATATAATTCTTCTTTATTACGAACGACCGAATCGTTCGTAATACCGATAGAATTATCGGTGTTAGCCGGCTTAACAATTAGCGGGTAACGTAAATCCTCCCGAATATCATCATCAAGCGAATAAACGTAATCCCATTCCGGGGTCGGTATTTTATGATAAGACAATAATTTTTTCACTCGGATCTTATCAATGCAGAGGCCTAAAGTAAACGGGTTCGAACCCGTATAAGGAATTTGCAGGGTATCTAGAATAGAGGCAACGTGTGGCTCGAGTAAGCTAGAATTATTGATTCGCTCGCAAACATTAAAAACTAAATCCACGTCACTATTTTTTAAATCATTAAAAGCCTTAGGTAAATCATTAAAATCGAAAAAACTAATTTTATAACCTCTGGCCCGTAAGGTTTTTTCAATTTCCTGCCCAATGACTGTTAAATCATTCTCGACTGCCACCTCTTGATCACTCGCCTCTTCTTCGTATAAATTGCAGGCGATGCCGACATGAAGGTTGCGCTGATTAGAAATTTCCATACGGCGGATCTTTTCAATCTTACTGCGACGCTTTAGAATATCAACATTAATAGCCGAAACAGAAAAAGGCGAGCGACGAGTTGTCTTACCAATGGATGAGGCCGGATGAAACTTAGCTATTTCGTAATTAATATCTTTTTCCGCCTCTTGCAGATTATCTTGAGCATCTAAGGGATTAGAACCAGAAACTAGAATCCAGCCCAGATACTCATAACCCTCCGGCGGCGACAGAACAGAATCACCAATTTTTTTCTCAAACTGGAATTCTTTAACATAAGGACGTCGTTTTAAATCATCAGCAATTTCTAAATTAACAATAATTCCCGAATAATCGGCCGAAAAAGTTTTAGCCACTAAATACTCATAAGGACCGACGGGAAATTCAAACTTCGGAATATAAATACCGCAGGCAATTTTCAAAAGATTTTCAATTAAATCAACGTGCCAGGCAACTTTCACGCTCGGATATACTTCATCGCCGCCTAAACGTAAATTAATCTCTAACGGAACGGGACCACGCGCCGTATACTTCGCTTCAAAATGAACACAACCATTTAAAATACCGAGTTTTTCTAGAGTTTCATCCGCCATGACGACTAATTCGGCTTGGTTTTTTTGCGGTAAATTAGAGGGAGTAATTCGCGTAGTCTCAATAAAAAACGGCTCTTTAGTTTTGCCGTTATCAGAAATCGCACAAAATTTTATCTTGCCATTTTGAATAAGAATATCCATATCGACCTCGTCACCATCAATATATTCTTCAGCAAAAATATCCAGACCGTCATTTAAGGCGGACTCTATTTTAGGCGAAATATCTTTTTTGATGTAGTTATAGCTTTCTTTTAATTCTTCTAAATTATTAACCTTAACTACAAAAGCGCTGGCTGCCCCATAAGCCGGTTTAACTACCAAAGGAAAATTAAGAAAATTAGCCGCTTCTTCTAAATCACGACTACTTTTTAATTCTTTGAATTTTATAGTCGGCAAATTATTAGCCGCACAAAACTTTCGTAGAAAAAATTTATTACGAATACCGCTCGCTACCTTAAAAGAAGTATTAATTAACTTATATTTATCGGCTATTTTAGAGGTTAAAAGGACATCGTCTTCTAAAAAAGTAATCAGCCCATCTAATTTAAGATTAGGCTTTTCTTTTAAAAAACTATCTAAGATTATTAAGGCTTCGGCGTAATTAGAAGTATCAGCGGTCAAACAATAGTCAACGTAAGGCTGAAAAGTATTAGCCTCTTTACTAAGGATCACTATATTAACTCCCAAATTTTTTACTTTCTTGATAAAAAATTTTTTGGAATGGAGAGGATCGCTTGCACCCGCCGTATTAACGATTAGAACCGTCTTGCCGCTTAAAGCGTTGCGATTAGAATCGGAGTTACCGTTTCCGTTCATAAGAAACATGAAATCAAGGCTCTAATTTTAATAAGTCAGAACCAAAATTGTTTTATTTTATTTATTTAATATTATAAGTCACACCTATTTCTAGGACCACTTCGCGATCTCCGGACGGTACTTGGGTCGTCGGCATTGCCCCGCCCGCTCCCAGGCCGCCTTTACCGTAATCCGCAATATAAGCCGGGTTAGGACTGATCAAATTTTCATACCAACCGGTAATATCTTTAAGTTCTACGCCCGCCGCCTTCGCCAAAGAAATACTTTTATCCTTAGCGTCGGCAATCGCCTTCAGACGCGCTTGTTGCTTTAAATCATTGATAGTTGAAGAATCGAAAGCTAAACTATTAATCTGATTAGCCCCTGCGCTAGAAGCAGCCGCGATGACACGATTCAAACGGCTAGCCTCCTTATCATATTTTTTTACTTTTATCACTAACTGTTCGTTAGCATTATACCCGGAAACAGTCGAAACATTGTCTTTATAATCGTACTGGGGGTAAAGATAATAATTCTGCGCCTGAATATTTTCCGGTTCTATCCCCGCCGCTTGGACTGCCTTAATTATACTATCAATTTTCAAATTTAATTGATTCAACGCGTCTGCCGGTTTCGAGACTTTATCAATCTGAACTCCTAAAGTAATAATCGCGATATCGGGAACATAGGACACTCGCCCCTGCCCGGTGATTGTTACGCTCTTAAACATTTGGTTCACTATTCGATCACGCACAAGAGCGACAATAATAATGACACTAAATAAAATCAAGGCGACAATCATAACCAGGGCGCGCGACCAATTATTATTACCACTCAGATTTTTTTCTTCGGCCATATAAATATAAATCAAATTTTAATATTTAACATTATAACACTTTAAACAAAAACCACAATAAAAATCACTATCAGCAGAAACTAGTTCTGATTAACTAAATAACGCTCCCTTTGCGCCGGACGCAATCTTTCAACGGCGTACCGAAGAGCGGTTTTTGGCATTTTTAAATAATTTTTATCTAAAAAATTCAAGAGCTCCTTCTCGCTAACCCGCTTTCCTGCCTCGCGTAACATCCAACCGACGGCTTTATGAATTAAATCATGCTCATCTTTTAATAATTTACCAGCTAGACGAAAAGTTTCTTCGGATCTGCCGGCTTTAATAAAAGCATAAGTCGCAACAATAGACATCCGTCTTTCCCAAAGATTAGTGGATTCCGCTAACTTATCTAAAAGCTGTTTAACTTCCAGCGACAAAACATTTGCCCCTTTAACTAAAAAATCTTCTTGACGAGAGAGAAAATCCCCTAAAATTTTATAAACCGACAAATCGACTAAATCCCAATTATTAATTCCCTTAACATTACTTAAATAGAAATCAACAATATTCTTTTTATCTTTTAAATCTTGCGCTCTTTCATATTGCGCTACTAATATTAGCAAAGCGACTAAACGGAATTCATGAATTTTACTAGCTAAAAGCTCTTGAAGACCCTTCCAGTCCAAATCCCCATATTTCTGGGCGATTTGGCGTTGTAGGGGCACTTTTAAGCCTAGAAATCGATCTCCGGCGCCATATTGACCCGGACCAGTCTTAAAGAATCGTTGTAAAATAGCCGCCTGAGGCTTATTAGCCAGACTAGTCAATTCCCTTTTTAATTTTTGAATAGAGGACATATAGTCTTAATAATGATAAGCTTTATTACTTAAGATAGTCGTAGCGCGATATATTTGTTCAATTAAGATTACCCGGGATAATTCGTGTGGGAAAGTAAGGGGCGATAAAGAAATCTGAGGATAGCGCTTATAAAGCGTTTCACTAAAACCCAAAGCGCCCCCAATAATTAAAATAAGCGGATCATTCTTTTGAAACCAAGCCGCTAGTTGCGACGAACTAAAATCTTGCCCGCGTTCTGCTAAAAGATAAATCTTAGCCGGTTTGTCTCCTTTTACTCTTTTCTCTAAAAAATTTAAAATCTTTGCCCCTTCTATCTCCTTGGCCTTAGCCTGTTCATTCTTAAAAAATGGTTGGGCCGAGAGTTCTATTACTTTTAACCGCACATAAGGTCGCAAGCGTTTCTCGTATTCTAAAAAGGCCGCTTGAAAATATTTTTCTTTAAGCTGACCGATAGCAACAATAGTAATGTCTAGCATAATCAGATATAAGCTATATTAATTTAATAATTATAGCACAAAACAGGGCTTTACAAAAATTATTATCTATGGCAAAATTAACCATTAGAAATCTAGGTTTCTATAACATTAGTAACACTAAGTTCTTATAACAAATAAATAATCAACAAATTGAGGTATCAGATGAAAAAGCTCTTTTTTGTTCTCATGGTCATGTTACAAACAGCGCTAATGGCTAAATCCACGGAGGATACTCTAGCTATAAGCAATGGGCGAGATATCGAAATAATCGTTCAACAAAAAACCGAAACTGTCTTAAAAAAATTCAAAATACCTAAGGAAATATCGGAATTTACCTTTTCTGACTCGGAAAAAATAGCCTTGTCGCGAGGCGAGACAATAACCCGTCAGGAAAATTTATGGTATATATTTTCCTTAGAACTTCCTTTTTTTGGATTTAAGAAAGTAAATGAAAATAACTACTACCAACTAGCGAGCGGAGTCATCCAGCCCAAACTAACGAGAACAGTGGAAGCTAGTAAAATAGATGTTACTATTACTTTTTTAATCTATTGTATAATTATTCAGGTAGTTTTCTTTATTTTTTCTAATTTAAATCTAAAAATTAGAAATAAAAAAGTCGCTTTTTTTATCGGCTCTTCACTAATTTTTCCTATTCTAGGAATGTTTATCTCATTTTTTCTCTGCTGGCTGGCCGCTTTCATAAGAAACGATTTCGCTCTGGATATAATAATATTTCTTTTTGTCGGTGCTGTTACGGCTATCATAACAGTCGCTGTGCCTAATATAGCCTCCGATGACAGAGAATTCGGACCAGACGTTCTGGCCGGTATTATGATCTCTCTACTTATGAGTATGTATGGCGGGTGCTTAGCCTACCTTAATTATAGTCTTTTCGGTAAAGAAGCTGCGGATTTATGGATCTATTTAGGTTTATATCTAACTATCTGTTTAATACTATTAACCTTACGTCTAATTCTAGCTCATTATCGAGGTCAAAAAGATCAACAAAAGATTGAAATAGTAATTAAGAAAATCTAAAAATAAAAAATGGACAACAAAAAAAGCGCTGGTTAACTCTAGCGCTTTTTCATTTAGCTAAGTTAAAATAGTAACACCGCTAAAATAATATTACCAAGAACCGCTCGATCCCCCGCCGCCCGAAGAGCCGCCACCAAAGCCACCAAATCCCCCGCCACTAGAAGATCCGCCGCCAAAGCCGCCCGGACCACCAAAAAACCAAAATCCACCACGCCGTCGGCTAGGGTCCTTCGGCTTAGGCAAAACCCGAGACACTAGAAAATCAATAATAAGGCCAAATATTCCTAAGACGAGCGGGAGAGAAATAAAAAATAGTAAAGTTCTAAAGAAAAAAACCGCGATTAAAAATCCTAAAAAAAGACCAATCGCTCCGCCCTCCCACCAGCTTTGACTTTTAGCTAAATGGCGCCAAAGAGCTGATAATAAATAACAAACAAAAATAATCAACCAAATTATTGACTCAAAACTAAATCGAAATTTTGATTTTTGAGTCAAAGGGGCGTCGGCCTGATATTCTCCTTTAGTTGCGGCGATAATTTCATTGGTCGCTTCGTCTAAGCCGACATAATAATTCCCTGCTTGAAAGGCCGGACGCAGAGTATTTCTAATAATCTGACTAGCGATAGCGTCCGGCAACGCTCCTTCTAAACCGTAACCGACTTCTATTCTCATCTGACGATCCTCGGAAGCAATTAATATCAAAATACCATTATCTTTTGTTTCTTGGCCGATTTTCCAATCGGCAAAAAGCTTAACAGCAAAATTATCAATCGTATCACCGGCCAAACTTTTAACGGTCACAATGGCTATCTGATTACTCGAACTAGCGCTAAAACCAACTAATTTAGTCTCTAAACTTATTCGTTCTGTTTCACTTAATATATTAGCAAAGTCACTAACTAGAGAGACCGGCTTCCCGAGATTATAATAAGCCTGCGTCACTCCGGCGACGCTTAAAAATAAAATAAAACAGAAAATAAAGAAAAAGCGACGAAACATGATAATAATAATTAGATCAACCGCTTTTTATTTATTAATCTCTAAATCAACCTTAGGCGCTTCTGCGGCGCCGGAAACAGCGGCAAAATAATTCTTATCAGAGAAATTGTAGAGATTAGCTAAAACATTCATAGGAAATCTCTTAGTTACAACATTAAAATTTTTAACTTCATCATTAAAACGACTGCGCTCGACGCTGATCCTGTTTTCCGTCCCCTCTAACTGAGCCATTAAAGTTTGAACAGTATCGATTGATTTTAATTGTGGGTAATTTTCCATAATAGCTAGTAATCGGCCGAAAGCGCCTTCTACTTGACCAGCCGCCGTCGCCTTATCAGACACGGACTGCGCTCCACTATAATTTTCCCGCGCTTTAGCTAAATCACCGAAAACTTGTTGTTCTTGGCCCATAGCCCCCTTAACAGCCGCCACTAAATTAGGAATAAGATCAAAACGCCGCTGATATTGAGTTTCGACCTGTTGCCAAGCGCTATCGACTGTTTCATTGGCTAAGACTAGACGATTATAAGAAGTCCAAAACCAAGCCCCTAATATCACTATAAGAGCGATAATAATAAGCCACACTTTTTTTGTCATAAATTTTTAAAATTAAATAAATATTTATAAATCTTATTATAACATAAAAAGGCCTTATCTAGAAATAGACAAAGCCTTTTTGTAATCCTATTTTGTAGTATTTATGTTAATATCGTTCAGTAAAAATCCTATTCAACCATTTAGCGAAAACCGGGCCACGACGATCGTCGGGACGTAAACGTTTCAAAAGATATAAATTATTAACGCTTTGGTTAAAACCATGGTCGACGCTGACTGCTCCCAAGTAACCAGTCGAAGAAGCAATAGTAACATCTTCATAATTATAACGTCCGAACGGATAAGCAATAGTCAAAACTGGACGTCCAATAATATTAGATAAGGTTTTTTTGCTTTCTCCTATTTCCCACTCCGCCGCTTGTTTACTCGACAATTTTAAATCAGGATGATTAAAAGTATGCGAACCTATTTCGATAAAGCGACTCATGACCATTTCTTTAAGTTCAGCCTCGTTAATATAACCCGGATGCTCAAGACGATTAACAATCACGTAAAGAGTAGCTTTAATATCGTATTTTTTTAAAAGAGGAAAAACATTATCATAAAAATCTTCATAACCGTCGTCGAATGTTAACGCTAAAGAGCGCGACGGGAGTTTTTTCTTTTCTCGCAAGCTCACGGCCGCTTCGGAAACAAAAATCGTATTATAATTATTATCTTTAATCGCCTGCAGCTGTTCCTCAAAAATTAAGGGCGATAAATAAAGAGCGGCCATTTTAGTGCTAGTGGGCGCCTCTTCGATATAATGATACATTAGAATTGGAATATCCGCCTGAAAATATTTTGGTTCTTCCCTCTTATATATCTTATTTTTGACAGTCGTAGTCTCATTATTACCACTAAAAGACTGATCACTAAAGACGGTTGGGAGAGATGCCGCGGGCGGAGTCTGATTCGAAGCGGCTTGATCGGAAGCGGCTGACGCCGCCAGTAAATAGGGATTTGGCGATATGGGTTCTTTCTGTAAACCTAACAGATGACTATAAAATAAGGAATAACTAGCGCCAATGGCTAAACTTAGAAATATTAATTTAAAAGATAAAATAAGGCGCGACATAACAACTAACTTTATCTTTTAGAACGCACGCGTTCATTCTCAGTCAATCCCTGTTTACGCAAGCGGATATTTTTAGGAGTAATCTCTAAATATTCATCATTATTCATAATACTTAAACCTCGCTCTAAACTTATATTCCAAGGCGGCGTTAAAATAATTGCCTCATCAGTCCCTGACGCCCGAACATTAGTTAGCTGTTTACCTTTAATCGGATTAACGGCCATGTCATTACCCTTAGTAACATTACCGATAACCATTCCTTCATAAACTTCCGTATTAGGACTAATATATAAAACACCGCGATTTTGTAAATTCCAAAGAGAATAAGCGAGAGCCTTGCCACCAATCATCGAGACCATTGAGCCCAAACTATCTCTTTCAATAGTACCGGCATATCCTTTAAAGCCAATGAAATGGGTGCATAAAATACCCTCGCCGCGCGTATCGACAATAAATTCGTTGCGATAGCCTAAAAGTCCGCGCGTCGGAATTTCAAAAATCAAACGAGATTGACTATTGTGGGTCTTTAAATCGCGCAGTAAGCCCTTACGGCTAGAAACTTTCTCCATAATTACACCCGTCATATTTTCCGGAATATCAATAGTAACCTCTTCGAACGGCTCTAACTTATGACCATTTTCCTCCTTAATAATTACCTGTGGTTGAGAAACTTGGAGTTCATATCCTTCTCGACGTAAATTTTCTAATAAAATAGCAATATGAAGTTCACCACGGCCAAAAACTTTATAAAAATTAGCATTAGAAAAATCAATCTTTAAACCAACGTTAACTTCTAATTCTTTTTCTAAACGCTCCCGAATTTGACGATTAGTCACAAATTTTCCTTCCCGACCAGCAAAGGGTGAATTATTAATTAAAAAATTAAGAGAGATAGTTGGTTCATCTATTTTAATGGCTGGTAGCGGCGCTTGTTCGGCCGCTTCGGCAATAGTCTCTCCAATATAAATATCCGATAGTCCAGCAATCATAATAATATCACCGGCCGTGGCTTCAGGCTCCTCTTTCCTGGCTATACCATGGAAAGTGAATAATTTAGCAATTTTGCCGCTCCTAGTTTCCCCGTTTAAATTTTCAATAAATACTGCCTGACCGGCCTTAACTTTCCCTTCATAAATACGACAAATAGCTAAGCGACCTAAAAAATTATCATAAGCTAAATTAAAAGGCTGAATTAATAACTGTTTAGTTTCTCGCTCTGGGCTAGAGGCCGGGTTAACATGTTCTAAAATAAGCTCTAAAAGCGGATCTAGGTTAGTTGACTCGTCGGCCAAATTCCGTTTAGCAATTCCCTGCTTCGAAGCCGCGTAAATGACCGGAAAATCTAATTGCTCGTCATTAGCGCCTAAATCTAAAAATAACTCATAAACCATTTCACTGACGACTTCCGGTCGGGCGGCCGGTTTATCAATCTTATTAATTACCACAATCGGCTTAAGGCCAAGCTCTAAAGATTTCTTTAAAACAAACTTAGTCTGGGGCATCGGTCCTTCTTGCGCGTCTACTAACAATAAAACACTATCAATGGAACGTAAAATTCGCTCAACTTCTGAACTAAAATCCGCGTGGCCGGGAGTATCAACAATATTTATTTTTGTATCTCGATAAAAGACCGAGGTATTTTTAGAATAGATAGTAATACCTCTCTCTTTCTCTAAATCATTAGAGTCCATACTAACTCCGTCACTAGTCATGCCCGTTTGGCGCATTAGGGCATCGGTTAAAGTAGTCTTGCCATGATCAACATGAGCGATAATCGCGATATTTCTAATCTCCATAGTTTATAATCTTTTAAAAAATTTATAATATTCAACTAAACAAAAAAATTACGCATTAAAGGTAATTTTACCAAAGTTCCTCAATGATACCGCTTTTTAAAAAAATAGTCAAATAGCTAAGCTCTTTTTGCTTTAAAATAAATAAAAATGACATCTATTGACATATATTATGATTATTGATATATTATAATGTTCTTTGAAATTAGTAAGGCCTAGACGAGAAACTAGCCCACGAGCTTAATAGTTAATCAATAACTAAGAGGCCCGGGGATACTAGTAACTCGGGTCGTTTAATATATTCATTATATGAAAGCATTAAACGGTTTTATCGGAATCATCGTCTTGATTCTCGTATTAAAATGGGCATTACCAGGAGAGGCGGTTACTTTAGCTAGCGAAATATTAATTAAAGTTTTAACTTTAATCCATGACTTACTAGCCCAAATTAACGTCCCTCAGTAAAAAAATTAGAGAGATTCTTCAGAATCTCTTTTAATTTACTAAAAAAAATAATAAACTTTAAAAAAATTATTTCTTAATATCCTTTTGAAGATTTTTAATTAAAATAAGAATTTCACTAAGTTTTTCATTTTCAATCCTGGCAATTGATTTCTGTAATTCTTCAATTTCTTCTTTAGCTTTAATATTAGTTTCATAATCTTCATTCGCTTGGTAACGATCACGTTCACTTTGACGATTCTGAGACATCATAATAATCGGGGCGGCATAAGCGGCTTGGGTAGAAAAAAGCAGATTTAACAAAATAAAAGGAAAAGGATCAAAATGATTAAGCCAAGCAATTATATTGAAAGCTATCCAAAAACAAACAAAAACAGTCTGAGAGATAATAAAAGTCCAGGAACCCATGCTTTCAGCGACAAAATCAGCGATTCTTTGGCCGAAAGATAACTGTGCAATATGTTTCTGATGCCAAGTCTTATTATGCAGTTGCGCCATACAAAATATTATTAAATTATTAATACTCTTATTATAAGATTAAATCAGATAATTATCAATATCTAAAAAATTAATAAATTAACTAAAAAACTTAAAAAATGCTATAATATCTACACTAAAAATATATTGATTAAACTTATGCGTGTACCTATTAGGAGAGCGGAAAAAAATAATCAAGTTAAAATCGATTTTCACCTAACGGAAAATAAATATTTAGAACTTAAAAATAAATTAGAAAAATTAAAAAATAAACGACCAGAACTAAGTGCGGAGGTCCAGCGATTAGCGCTCATGGGGGATTTTTCAGAAAACGCCGGTTATCAACTAGCGAAAGGACGCCTACGCGGTCTTAATCAGAAAATTTTAGATACCGAAAATTTATTAAAAAATGCCGAAATAATTCGACCGAACCGTAACGGCCGAGTCGAATTAGGTAGTCGTGTGACAATTAGTCTCAACGAAAAAATTAAAACATATCAAATTTTAGGCTCCTGCGAAACTAACCCGAGCGCCGGAATTATTTCCCATAACTCACCACTAGGCGAAGCCTTAATCGGTCGACAAAAAGAAGAAATATTTAAAGTCAAGCTCGGAGAAAAAACTTATCAGTGCCAAATCTTGAAAATCGAATAACTAGCCAGAGTTTTTCTTAAATTAATAAAAAAGCAGCTGACCAAAGATCAGCTGTAATTTGTAACTAACAAAGTCTAGTTCTTGCTAGATTGAATAACTACTCGAAAACAAACTCGGAGAACATGCTTGAAAAGCGTTTAAATAACGCTTTTTATCAACACAATTCTCGATAATTTGTTTTTGCTCTTCCCGGCTTAAGCTTCTCTTAAGTAAAGCGACAGCTCTTTGCGCTTCTTGAAGATTACCCTCTTCAATATTAACCTGGAGTATTAACTTTACTTGTCCCCGGTCAAGTTTACTGCCTAATAAATGGGCTACTTGCTGAGCTCTATCGAGCTTTCCAGAAATAATAGATATTTCTAAAAACTCATATAAATCATCGGGTGACAAAGATTGGCCGAGAAAACTAGCTATTTTTAAGGATAAACTCAGAAAACCAAAAAGTAAAGAAAACTGCAAAAGTTTATTCAAAACTGTATCTAACGAGCGAATAAATAAAAAAATAATGAAAAGATGAAAGGGGTGCATAAATACTCCGCGATATTTTGAGTAGATTTAATTTAATTAAAAATGTACTGATAAAACTAATATACTAATAAAATATTTTTGTCAAGACTAAGCCAAAATTTATTATTATAAAACATAAAAAATTAATTTCTTTATTTTTAGTTTAACATAAATTTTAATTTTCACAAAAATCTGTAATTATATATTTGACAAATACTTTTAATTGTATTAATCTATAACAAACCAATATTTCGTACATTAACAAGGAGAACGCGATGCCTAAAAAAGCACCAAGCTAATCAAAACTCGGTATTAAACCGAAAAAATACTTATTTCTTAAACTATTTTTCAAATCTCAAACTATTTCTAAAACTATTTCTAAGGAATATAATGAAAAATGTTCAAAAAACTACAAGAATTCCAACAAATCCGGCTTGCGAACTCTCCCAAGAAGATTTAGAGGATATATTTAAAGGGGCTCAAATAAAATTAAAAGAATCCTTAAATATTACACAGAATATTAAGGAATCTATAAAAGATGGGGCTGATGACGGCCGAAGCTATCATACTGACCCCGGCGACAATTCTCAGATCGAGAATTTAGCGCCCCTGCTGTCAAGATCCGGGAATAATAACACGAAGATGTTACTACTACAGAATGTTATTATTCGAATACTCGAAGGAACATTTTCTGGAAAATGTGCTGATTGTCAAGAAACAATAGGCGCCGCTCGCCTGAAGGCAATACCAGAAACTGGGTTCTGTATTAAGTGCCAGAAAAAAAAAGGCGGTTAGCTCAAGAAGGCTAAAATACGACCATAACTTTATAAAAAATGCCTGACTCAAAAAAGCCAGGCATTTTAACTATCAATAATTTTAAAAACTAAATTTTAAAAAATCAAACCCGGTATATCCCATACCGGGTTTTTTAATTTTTGTTTCTCAGTTTCTAATTTTTTTCTTAGATTTCTTGATATACACCAGACACTCCCCGCAAAATATGGTTATAATCCATTCCTTCCCCAAAAACCCAGCCTGGTTTTACTAGAAATCCGTAGTACTCTATCTTAAAATCTAGCTTAAAATCGAGTGAATCATTTTTATCTAGGACAGGGCTATTCGCATCTCCGAGCAAATGACTATTTTTACTTCTTAATAGTAAACTACAATATTTAACTGATTGAGGCGGAACTTTTAAGTGTTTTAAATATTGATTCAAAACATCCATAGACTCGCCTGAGTCAATAATATCCTCTACGACGATCAGATGGCGGCGACCCAAGTCTTCAACCGGAAAATTAATAATTTTAACCGGTTCGGCTTCTTTATTTTTTGTAAATTTCTTGAGTCTGATAGAATCAACCGTATGATCAAACGCCAAACGATCTAAGGCTCGAGATAAATTTGATAAAAAAAATAAAGCCCCAAGCTCTACGAAGAGAAGTATCGGCGGTTGAGCATACTGCCGATAATCTTTTTTAATTTGAGCGGCCAACTCTTGGACCCGCTGAAACATTTCTTCATGGGAAATAATTCGTTGGTAAACGTTCCCATTGATGACCATTCTTCTGTCGACTTTTTTTTCAGATTCTGCGGAACTCATTTGATTTCTCCTTCTTGATTAGTTTTTTAAGAACTAGTTACGTTTCATTTAATTTGTCTTATTTAATCACTTATTTAATCACCTATATTTAATTAAGTCAAGTATTTTAATCTTTCCCTATTCCCTCCTCAGAGCTTCAATTGGATCAAGCCGAGCCGCTCGACGAGCCGGATAAACCCCAAAAAATAAACCACAAATAAAAGAAAAAGTTAAGGAAACAGTAAAAGCCCGTAACGGAATCTTAAATTGCCAATCTAAGCCAGCCAGACCCGCGCCAAGAGAGATTAACCAAGAAAATAAAATACCAAAAACAATGCCGACTAATGCTCCTAGTAAGGTAATCAGTACCGCTTCTACTAAAAATTGCGTCATAATATCCCGATAATTGGCGCCGACAGCCTTACGTAAACCGATTTCCGCCGTTCTTTCACTCACTATGACATACATAATATTGAGAATTCCTACGCCGCCGACTAACAAAGAAATCGCGACAATAGCCAATAAAAGCCAAGTTAAAGCATCGGTCACGGTATTTAAAGTAGCCATCATATCGTCCATAGTCGAAACGCGAAAATCGTCTTTATTGGGGTCAGTTATCTCATGGTTTTGTCGCATAATACGACGAATTTCTTCGGCCGTATCGGCGCTTAATTTTTGGTCCCGAAATTTATGAATCATATACATGACATAATCTGTCCCCATAATTTTTTTCTGTAAACTCCGAATCGGAACATAAATATAGTCATCAAGATCAAGGCCAAAAGTAGCGCCTCGCGACTCCATAACTCCGATAACCTTGAATTTAGTCTGTCGCAAAGTAATATACCTCCCAATTGGATCAGAGTCACCAAACAATTTATCCTTCATTTTACTACCTAAAACAGCTACTTGGTTCAAAGACTTGTCATCCTCGTCACTAAAAAAAATACCGCTTGCCATGGTACTTTTATCAATATTTAGATAACTCACGCTCACGCCAAATAAATTAGCTTTACGCGCTTCATTGGCGTAGCTAGCTTTTTCTTGCGCCATAATCGCCGCGTAACCATCAGTGATATTAGATATTTTTTTAATATCTTCTAAATCCTTTAAGGTCATACTAGTAACCTGAACGCCAGACGCAATCGCCATCGCGCTTTGACTATCGCCCGAACTACCTTTTTTAGAAGTAGGCACTTTAATTTCCGTCTGAATAATATTAGTACCAAAGGCCTCTAATTGGCCGACTAATAAACCCCGGATCCCTTCCCCGGCGGAATAAACTATAATTACACTAGCAATACCGACCATGACGCCTAAAACAGTCAGAAGAGTCCTGACTTTATTAGCGTTCATAGAATGCCAAGCCATTTTTATAGCGGAAATTAAATTATTCATAGCTCAAGGATTCAACGGGCTCTAAACGACTAGCTTTCCGCGCGGGATATAAACCAAAAATTACACCAATCATAACCGAAACGAATAAAGCTAAAAATACCGACGAAAAATTAATAATAAAATCATAATTATAACCGAGTTTATTAATAACTAAAGATACTAGCCAAGACATAAAAATTCCCCCGATAATACCCATTGATCCGCCAATAACGGTAATCGTGACTGACTCAATTAAAAACTGCCAAACAATATTCGTATTATTAGCGCCGACGGCTTTACGCAAACCAATTTCTCTCGTTCGTTCACTAACACTAATCAACATTATGTTCATAATACCAATTCCACCAACTACTAAAGATATAGCGGCCATAGCGATTAAAAAATATTTTAAAGCGTCAGTAATAGTAGTAATCATATCTAGGGCTTGCGCCATACTCCGAACCGAAAAATCATCGTCCTGGCCACTCTCATCGCTAATATTATGACGACTGCGCAGTAAACGACTGACATCATCAATCGCTTGATTAATATTCTGTTCACTATTAACTTTAGCTCGCAAAAAACTTAAATAGTTGACGCCGTTAATTAATTTCTGAGTAGTCTTAAGAGGAATATAAATTTGATCATCATAATCAGTAAAAGTTACTTTGCCGCGCGGCACCATTACACCAATAACTTCAAAAGCTTGTTTCTTAATCTTAATTTGACGACCCAAAGCGTCAGAATCGCCAAATAACTCTTGTTTTACAGTTGATCCGAGAACCGCGACTTTCGCCATACCCTGATCTTCTTCAGCGGTAAAAAAACGACCCGTCGCGACTTCTCCACCCTCAACTTTTAAATAATCAATAGAACAACCATTAATATTAGTTTCGTAACTATTATTTCCCCAATTAGCCGTTGCCAAACCCCGAGAATAACCAGCCGCCCCGACAATATTAGGAACTTGCCGACGAATCGCTTCTAAGTCGTCTGTTACTAGGGTAGTAATTTGAATACCCATGGCGGTAGCCGGCGGACCATTACTTTCTGATTTACCGGGCAGAACGCCAATTAAATTACTGCCCAAACTTTTTATCTGATCTAAAATAAGACTTTGCGCTCCCGCGCCTAAGGACATAATTAAAACTACTGCGCCCACACCGATAATGATGCCAAGCATAGTCAAAAAACTTCTAGCTTTATTAGTTAGAAGCGCCCTTAAAGAAATTAAAATTGATTGTCTGATAGGCAAATGCATGGCAATTTATTTCAAAAATTCTCCGTCTTTAGCCAGCCGACGGTGCGAGAGTAACTCATCTGAGATTATTTGGCCGTCTTTTATTTTAATAATTCGCTTAGCATGTTCCGCTGTATAAGTTTCGTGCGTCACTAAAATAATGGTATTCCCTTCATCATTAAGCCGTTGTAAAATTTCCATAATCTGTGTTCCGGAACGAGAATCTAAGTTACCGGTCGGCTCATCCGCAAAAATAACCGACGGATTATTAACGAGCGCCCGCGCAATAGCGACACGCTGTTTTTCGCCGCCCGAAATTTGATTAGTATAATAATCAAGACGATGCGCTAAACCAACGCTTTCTAAAACTTGACGCGCTAATTTATCGGGATCGTGATGGCCGTCTGAATAAATTAAAGGTAATTTTACATTTTCTAAAACCGTGGTCCGCGGCAATAAATTAAAGGCTTGAAAAATAAAACCAATTTTCTTATTGCGCAGTTTCGCTAATTCATCGTCATTAAGGTCGACTATGTTCTTACCGTCTAATAGGTATTCGCCGCTAGTCGGCCGATCTAGGAGACCTAAAATATGCATCAAGGTCGATTTACCCGAACCCGATGGCCCCATAATCGACACGAATTCTCCTTTAGCAATATTAAAATTTAAACCGCGTAAAACATCAGTTATTAATTCGCCTTCGCCATAACTCTTAAATAAATCCCTGACGGCAATCAACATAAATTTAATTACTCTTAGTATTAACGAAAGTAATTACCGCTTGGCCAGCGCTTAAACCGTCGCCTTTTATTTCTAAGAGACCATCATTACCGGATATGCCAACGACGACTGAAATCTCCCGCACTTGGCCATTTTCTAAAAGTCGAATAAATTTCCCCGCCCCATTTTTATCAATCACCGCCCGCGCCGGCACCATGAAAATATCCTCCTTTTTATTAGTCATGATCGTCGTATTAGCGGTCATGCCCGCTTTAATGTCAACAAGATTTTCCGGGCTATCGACTAGCAGAATTTTTACTTTATAATAAATAACTCCTTGAATGACCGTCGAAGCCGGTTCGATAAAATAAATCTGACCCTTGAACTGACGAACTTCGCCGAAAGCATCAAAAGTAATGGCCACCGGGTCCTGTAATTTAATTTTGGAAATATCTGATTCGGAAATATCCACCTCAATTTCGAAATTATTTTCGGTCAACATAGTTAAAGCAGCTAGGGTTCCAACTTGTTCGCCAATTTCATAATTTATTTTGGAAACTTGTCCATCAATAGGAGCAATTATCTGACTGTCTGATTCCTGTTTCTTGATTAGATCTAAATTAGCCTGAGCTTGCGCTAACTGAGCACGCGATAATTCAATATCTTCAACCCGGGCAGACGTTTTAATTTTTGTCAGTTGTTTGTAGGCGACACTCCAAGCTTCCCGGGCCGCCGCCATCCGAGCCTTAGCATCCGCTACCTGGCTTTCGCCACTTAATTTAGTAGAATTATAAGAATTCCTCGCTAATTTTATAGCATTATTTAAATTAACTTTCGCGGCTGATAAAGAATCCGTAGCCGTCGCCACATTGTTTTTATAAGCCAACAAAGAGTTGGTCAGACTATAGTCCGCTTCTTGAACTACGCTAATTCCGGCGCTCAGCGCGGATAAATTAGCGCTCACATTACTTTTATATAAATCTAAAGTAGTTTGGGAAAGATAAGAAGAAACAACTGTCGCCTCTAAAGCTTTAAAACAGTAACTAACCGCCTGATAAACACCGTTGAGATAAGCTAAAGCGCCGCTAGACAGGGCACGTAAATTTTCTTCACTAGGATCTTTTTTAGCAATAGCTAAAACGCTAGTTAATTGAGCTTTTAAAACCAACCCCGCATTATAAGAAACTTTGGTACTATTTAAATTAGCCCCGTCTAAAACACTAAAGGTGCTTTTTAAGTCATTGTCATTTAAAAGACGACTAACATAATCTAACGCGGTGTTAGCAATAGCCATTTTCGCGTCGGCGACAATTAAAGTATTATTACGACTATTATCCAAAGTTTGTTGAGAGCTACTTTTAACATTAGCTAAATTATTTTCAGCGGTTAAAATAGCTTGTTCTTGAGGCGTAACATCGATTTCACTGTTAGACTCTAAATCAGCTAAACTCTTCGCCGCCTGAGTCAAGTTTTCTTTCGCCACTGCTTCAGTCTTATCTAAATCGTTCGAAGCGGATTCATAAGCTACACGGGCTTGGCTCACTTGAGCATCTAAAATCGCTAATTCCTGAGGAGTCGCCCCTTTTAATAATTTATTTAAATTAGCTTGAGCTACTTCTAAATTAGAAGACGCCTCCTTTTCTTTAAGAAGTAATGAACTTAAATCAAGTTCCATTAAAATCTGCCCCTTCTTTACTAATTCTCCGACTTTAGTCGTTATCTTATTAATCCGGCCGCTGAGACTAAAATTCAACTCTAATTCCTTATTCGCCTTGACCGTACCAACTTCAGCGACTGTTTGGATTAAAGTTCCCTTCTTTAATTCGACCGTAGTATAATCAACCGTCGTTTTCTTCCGCAATAAGAAAAAAATAACTAAACCAAGCACTAAAACTAAACTAATAATGATAATCCATCTCTTTTTATGATTTTTTTGGGCGGACATAAATTAAATAATCTACTAAAATATTAACGGCGAATAGCCGGGCTGACCTTAAAATTATAGCAAATTTGCTTAGATAAGACAAAAATATAAAAAGAAGGCGTCTGGAAATCCAAACGCCTCTGATTAATAATTAAGAACCGACTAATAATTAACGAACAGATCTGTATCCGCCGGGCACACCATTTTTAGATAAAACGATCTGCCAAACCTGATTCTTTCGAGCCCGGAAAGCCCCCGCACAAGAAAGTAGATAATATTTCCATTGACGATAAAACCTATCGCCATATTTTTCTCTTAGATCCGGCCAATTTTTTTCGAAATTAGCAAACCAAACCATAAGCGTTCTATCGTAATCCGCTCCAAAGCTATGCAGGTCTTCAAGAACGAATAAATTTTCTATAGCTTTAGATAGTTGTCTCATCGACGGTAACATAGAATTAACAAAACTATATTTCGCTATCCACCGGTCATTAAATCTGGTAGATTTATTCCTCCCAATAGTATGGAGGAGAAATAACCCATCGTCTTTTAAACTATCGGCCACAGTCTGCATATAAGTGCGATAATTTTTATACCCTACGTGTTCAATCATTCCGACGGAGATTATATGATTATAGAAGCCCTGAATCTCGCGGTAGTCTTGCAATAAAAAACAGACGTCTAAATCGGCACATAATTTTTTGCCTAACTCCACTTGTTTTCGAGAAACTGTTACGACGTCAACATGAACGCCGTATTTTTTGGCAGCATATCTAGCAAAATTACCCCAGCCGCCGCCGATATCTAAAACATCATCTCCCGCTTTTAAATTTAACTTGCGACAAATAAGCTCAAGTTTAGCTTCTTGAGCTTGCGCTAAATTTTGTGCTTTAGACCAATAGCCACAGCTATAAGACAAAGAAGGGTCAAGCATAGCGGCATATAAATCATTCCCTAAGTCATAATGACTTTGGCCAACTTCACGCGCCTTACTCTTTCTTTGCTGATTAATTAATATGTTCTTGAGAGCAAACAGATAACTTTTAAGATCCCAACGTATTTTGCTCCCCAAGTCAGCTTTAATAACCCGATTAAAAAATTCGTCTAAAGACTCACAGTCCCACCAGCTATCCATATAAGACTCCCCTAAACCCAAGGAACCTTGTTTTAAGACACGGTCATAGAAACCATCATTATGGACTTGAAGATCCCAAGGACGCTTCCCATTAATTCTGATTCCAGCCGGATTTAAAAATCTCTGAAAAAAATCTTTGATTTTCTGATTCATCATGAACTCCTTTGCTACACTTATGTTTATTGGTTAATTAATTGTTAAGGTAATAAAAAAATATAGCATTATGCCATATTTTTGTCAATTTTTATTCAATTTTTTTCAATTTCTTAAAGGTACTAATGATTAAAAATAGGACGGGGACATTAATCGACGAAGCAAAAACTTTAAATTGAGAAACTAGAAATTAAATAATCTAAATAAAAAAATCCCCATCAGCTGACGAGGATTTTCTGTTAAAAAAAATGAACTTTAGGCACACCGCTAATAAAAGCGGCTAACCAAATGAGCCAAGCCAATAGGGAGAAACGATGAAAATATTTTTCCGCTTGACCTTTGCATCTTATGGCGATAATGGCCCAAATAAAATGTAACCCCATGATACCTAAGGCTATATAACCCGAGCGACTATGGGCATTAAGCTCGAACCTAGTTGTCGCTTGATAAGCCATCAGAGACGTCGCTAATAAGTCACAGACAAAAGCCGAAATAAAAATTCTTATCATCCATAATTTTAACACCCCTATAATTCTTTCCGACCAAATAGCCGTAGAGTAGAGTAAAAGAGCGGTAGATATAAAAATAACAGCAATCGTTAACATGAGTGACTCCTCTATTAATTAAATAAAATTGATTGTTAAAGTAATAAAAAAATATAGCATTAGGCTATATTTCTGTCAATTTTTTACAAAATGCTTTTGGGGATGGAGAGCTTATAGATGGAACGGAAATATAAGCTCCCATTCTTGATAACGAGAAACGCTATTCAAGTTGTAGGCACTGATCTTTTTCGGACCAGTCAATTTTTAGGTTGGTTTCACGTCCCTGAGAAATGGTAACGTGTTTAATACATTTAAGAAAAGTTTTGGCGTAAATACCTCCTTCCTTCTTAAGAGCGGCCGTAATTCCTAAAAGCACAGATTCTTTATCTAGACAATTCAGCTTAAGAAATATCGCCTCGGTTTGGCCGTTTGTAAACAAAAAGAAATGCCACCAAGGACGAACGGCGATAACGCGGACATTGTACGGATGAATTATGGCCGGTAAATTTGAACGAAAAATGTTAATCGATTCATACTTTAGACCCAATATAATCACCTCCTTTTTGGAGTACAGTTTATTATTTATTCCATCCCTAAAAGCATTTTGTAAAAGAATTAAAACTATTTAGTTTAAATTAGTAAACCACTTTAAATATAGCATAAATCAAATAAAAATCCCAGACTTTTGATCAGTCTGGGATTTGAGATAAGAATTCACTTGACTCCGATTAGACTCCGGGGAAGGGTTTACACCATTTTGATTTTAAATCTAAAAAGTGTAAATACACAGTTCGTTTTTCTCTAGGCAGAGCGCTGAGTTTCGGAACCGGTTGTTCTTGATTACAGGCGAGCCAGGTCAAATTATCTTCAACTAATTTAAGCTTTAATTTAAGATCCGCTTCTTCCTGCTCGGCTTTTATTTGCTCAGCCGTTTTTTCTTCGAGAAGTTCCTGCGATTGTTCTTCACTTTTAGAGGGAAAAAACCGGCTAAAAATCAAGAAACCTAGTTTTACTAGTCCGACGATAACTACCGCGACAACAATGGCTCCAATAGCTAACAGAGTAGTAAAGATGGGACTTAATAGAATATATGCCCACCAGACCGAAGGAATATGTAGACTCACAAATAACCTGGGTTGATCTATGGTAATATAAAAAAGTACTACTGCCATAACGATGATAGTTACGGGGTGATAAAGCCAGACTGCTGTTGCCCTATCTTTACCATCTTTATCCTTTTCATAAAAATTCCGGGCTGATGTAGCGTAAAACCAAACATCATCGCTTTCGTATTTAAAAGGGTGAATAATAGGCCGTAAATCAACCTTAGTCTTAGTCCGAATTAAAATCCAAAAGGCCGCTGCCAAAAAACGAAAAATGGTAATAAATACTATAAACACTAGAACCGGAATCGGCTGAACCGAATAAGCCAGCATACGGCGTTTACCATAATCGCAACTATTACGCGCCCTTTTCCCACCAAACCATAAATTAACCCACTTTTTTTCCCAGGCCGGCGGTTCTTTAGCAAAAAATTCCGATGAAACATTAACCTCCATCCGGGTTTTTCCTAAATCGCCATGTCGTAATGAATCATCTTCAATGTCATAAAAATCAGTTTTATAACACCCATATTTATTCCTCTCCAGACACCATTCGTCCAATTTCTTTTTAGTCTTATGCCAAACAATCGTAGCGAACACCGTATTATCACCTGGATTATTAAGAGGCAAAAAAACCATTAGTTCGTTGAGACGAACCAGTTTCCGATCAACATTTTCATGCTTATGAACAACAACAAATAAAATGTAAGGATCAGTAATTACTAATTCACGCAATGCCGAAATTTCCTCATCCTCCAAACACCATCTGATTGCTAGCGTTGCATTACCAGTCGCGCCACTATTAGCTACTAGTTTCATTTTAGATCTCCTTGAATTATTTTATGAATTATTTTATTTATATAACTTATAACCATCTTTCTAAGCATCTCAATACTCAAAAAGATGGTTATAAACGTTTGTTAAAGTAATAAATTAATGTATCATACTAATATAATTCTGTCAAATCACGTCGAAATTCTATCAAATATAATAAGGAATATACACATATATTAAAAAACTCCTGTCAAAAAACTGACAGGAGCCATAAAAAATACTCACAATGAATTTACATACGCCTGAGTAAGCGATAATTGCGAACACAATTTAGCATATAAATCGATTAACCTTTTTCTAGCTTCATCATCTTCGAAACTATCCCCCGTCGTATGACTTAAAAATTCCTGCAAATTAATTTTGTCTTTCATGAACTGTAATAAATGCAACATTTTCTCTTCATAACGAAGGGCGGGATCAATACTTAAAAAATTAATCAACCATTCTTTCGTCGTTAAGGTATTCATACGATCTGAGCGAAAATATTCTTTACTTAAGATAACGCCCAAAAATGTTGAATAAATATGAAATAAAATATCAATATTGGTAATTACTGTTCTATCAACACTATCTAAGTCAGAATGCGGAACATCCGCGGTTGGAATCCAGGAGGTATAATAAATCCAATTATAGTATATATAATTAAATAATTGGAGTCCTTCTGCAAAAATTTCTTGATCAGCTAAATACAAAACAATAATCGATTGGCCGTCGAACGAAGCGATCCTTTGTTTCTTCTGATTAATAACATCATTGAATGTAACATGTATAATCCCTTCAGATTTTCGACGCCCGGCTCCTTTCTTTAGAACCTTTTTGTACTCCACGTCTTCTTTTCTTTGATCTAGCGACAAATTGGTTTTTCCTAAATATTCTCCAATCGCCTTAAAATCAAAAAATGGTCTAAAACTAATATAGAGTTCCTTCTTGTCCGGACAGACGACTATATAGTTTAGATGAGACAGTGGTTGTACCAATCGATAGAGTTTATCAGTTTTATGATAAAGTCTCGATTTTTTTGTTTCAGAAAATGACTTATCTTTCTGTATTCCTCCTGCAAGTACCAGTTTCCTAACGCTTTCAAACCATGACGTTAATTCACTATCATTGAACATTTCAGGAGACATTAAACGATAGAAGGCATTATAGGTATTCATAAATACGTTTCTAAGACCTTCTCGATAAAGTAAATCGCGATGAACACGAGCGATAATCTCTACAAACATCTGTAGATATTCTTCCCAATCATCGGACGTGACTTTATATATGAAACTAATACTATAATTCGAGACTACTAGGACGTCCCGTCCGTCAATCATCAAATAATAATTAAGAATTCTATTCTCCTCTCGTCTTTCAACCACTAATTGATTAATACTCGAATAAGGATCGCTAAGAATGTCTTTAACCGCACCCAGGTCTAAAGGAGACTTAAAGGTGCAGGTCAATTTATTATTAGATACTGACAAACATTTTATGCCACTGTACTGAGATAAACTACTCTTTAATAGATCTAGGGCATAAACTCCTGCCCAGACCATATTTTTTAATAATCTTGTCTCAGTTTTTTTATCGATCTCCAACATCGCTTTCTCGGCAATCATGCCGGTTAAAATACAAAATAATCTTTTTAGAAAAAAGACTACTGCGCTGGGAACTATTCTTAAGCTCATAGTCTGGACAGGATTCTCTTCAAGCCGCTGCATATAATATTTTGGCTCAATATCTTCCTTACTTTCCCACTCCAAAAGCTTAACAAATATCAGATTCGTCTTATCAAGCAAATCCGAATAGGAACTAACTACACTATTTTCCATTATTAACTCCGATTAATTTAATTAATATTTATTGAACTGTCTAAACGCCCAGATTAGAGGAGCTTAGATAATTCAATAAATACTAACCGATAAACTAATCGGACATTTTTTATTAAATAACTATATAATGAAAAAAATATAGCATGGAACTATATTTTTGTCAATTTGGTTCGAGAGTGTTGAATTTACTTGTTGAAATAAAAAATCATATATTTCTCGAATTTATGATATCTATCCATTAATTAAAGCTAGTTTTGAGAGTCCGGTTATTTGAAGAAAGTCCTAATCATATACGCTGATTAGGACCTTCTAGGCTAACTAATTGGAGTCACTGCGAACCAAACATTAGCATCATCGCCAAATTTTTCCCTTTCAAATGAAAGAGTAGAACCCGGATTTACTAAATGTTGGTAAACATCAAAATAATTAAGAGTGAGGAATTCCCTATGTTTCATCCCATATTGTTTGTTAGGGGTTCCTCCTAAATGGCAACTAGGGTCAAGAGACATAATATGTCTGCATACTTTTACTACTTCAGGATAATTCTTGCCCAAAACTACTAAATGAGCAGCGGAAATAAAACGAAATTTTTGATACATAGAATTTGCAAGATGCCGATAACTACATTTAAGTAAAATCACGTCCATTCCATGAGCATCCATCAAAGGCAGCTGGGCCAAGAACTCACCGCTTTTAATTTTCGGGTGGATTATTGTGAATTCCTTCCCTTCTTCAAGAGAAGAAAACGAAACAAAAGGTATTATTTTAAATACCGTTTCTTCAATGATCAATTCCTCCGCCCGAGAAATTAATTTTTTAGCAATTTTATTTTCCTTGCTCTCAATAATGTACTGAGCAATTCGATCATTCAACCCACCATCCTCTAACTTCTGAAGAACTTCGTGTTCTTTATGAACACTTAACTTACGACTGCTTACAATGTTTCCCATCGCACACAGCTCTTTTTTTAAATTACTATTAGTCTGTACTTTACCTGACAGATTTAGGTTATGCCATATAATTAAGCATCATAAAATTTTACAACTAAATTTAATATATGTCAATAATAAAATAAAAAATAAACTAATATTAGTCTATTTTTTATCGGAGCTCCATATACTAAACGTGTTTATAGCTTTGGATTGGAGGACTAACTATAAGTAAAAATTTAAAAATGTTTAATAATACTCAAATATTAAATGGTTATATTATTTAAAGGAAATTATTTGAACCCCCTTCTCTTTAACATCTTTTTCACTCCACCACAAATCTTGTAACTTAAATTTTCTTAGATAGGTGACTTGTTTTTCAATTACTCTGCCAGTAGCCTGTCTTACGTTTGGATCAGTCGAAGTATACTCTTCTAAAATTAAAGTGTCACCTGGCTCAATCTCAAAATCATTAAGTCTTAGCTCATATTTCTTTTTTCCGTCTAGAATATCTTGGAAATATTCAGGGAGAACTTTTTTAGTAATTATTCTTGACATATGTTTAGATCAAAGACCTCTTTTATAGTTATTAAAATAGCATTTTTAACTTTATAGTTAGCACTATTTTTAACGCAAATATCAAAATATTTTCCGGAAGAAAAAATATTAACCTTTCCTTTAATTCTAAAATATCCGCCAATAACACAAATATGATTATTTGCTTTTAAATTTTTTATTGTGTTCTTCATTTGACAATCCGCTATTAACAACTTATTTCTAATAAAACCTAAAGAAATAACAATATTAGCATTAGGAATATTATTTTTTGAAGAAGTGGATAATATAATCTCTTTACCTTTTTTAAAACTGGATTGCCAATTCATATTTTTAGTTTATATAACAAAAATAGTACAAAAAGTGCTATTTTGCAAACGATAAAAGAACAGTAATTTAATCAGAAGTCTTCTGCCTGCTCATTATGAGGCCAATAACACCGATAATAAACGCTATTAGCCCTATCAGTTGCCCACCAGGACTATCATCAAATTCGCCGTATACAAACATAAACACACCAAATAATATGGCTAAAACAAAATATAGTATTTTTTTATAATTTTTTTTCATACTATTTTAATACTAGCACCACTCGTTCCGAAGTTCAATTACTAAGAATTTAGAGTTACGTGATCATTGTTATGATCAACAAGACAACAAAGATTATTTTCTTCCATTACTTTTTCTCCTATTCTAATTAAACATTAATTTTAAAGATCAATAAAAAAATATATCACATTGGAATATTTTTTGTCAATGCTGCGCTGAGATTGAGATATAGTCAGAACGACCTTACTAATAAAGCGTATAAATTTACCTTTCAAATATATAAGGATTTTTAAATGATTCGTTTGTGTCGCAGGTGCCAGATTGAACTTCGGCTTTGAGATGGATGTCATCAACTAACTGCAACAAATATTTAAACCCCTCTTTGGTAATCGTCTTGCCGTCTTTATCTAAATAAGAGCCATCAAAATTATCGTCACTTTGATAGTAGTAGATCTTATTGTCGGCATTCACTTCGGAGAATTCCCGATTGGTAGTGCCGGAGTGAGTCGGTGTGAAAGTATAACTCGTGATACCAGCCATCGACATTTTGACTAATTCTGGTTTTAAATTATCATGAATTAGCGCGAGGGCGTCCTGATCGGTGATGTTCCATTTTTCTAGAGGATTTTTAAACCAGGAACCAGCCGCCGTACCGGCGATATCATACATTACCTGACCGCAAACCGGTTCAGTAGTGCGCTGTAAAAATGATAGCTGGCCATTATTATTATCATTGCTACCGAACTTCGCCTCGTATTTCGCTCGCAGTTCCGGTACATAATAGTCGGTAAAACAAGCGGTATGGTTAGTTTCGTTATAATATCTATCAGGGTTAACAAAAGCCAAGGCTGGTTTGTTAAAGTCATAGATACCAATATCAAAGTTGACCTGTGATTTTCCTACCCTATCAGTAAATCCGAAATAGCCTATAAGTTCACCTGGTTCCAGTGTGACTTGAACAAACTTTGGATGGCAAGTTTTGTAATATATTGGAGCTCCATTTCTGGTACCGAAATCCATTTTTTGAGAGTCATCACAGTTGGAATCCACTTTTTCCGTGATGGCCGATGATAATTTGTCTGATAATTTTGTGAGATGAATAAAGGTTAAATTAATACCGCGGCAAGGTGCAAAGTTGAGCTGATAATCAGGGGCGACTTTTTCATTGGTTTCCTTATAGTACATTTGTTTATTTTCTATCCAGATTAAAGTTATTCTTCCCGGCGCATAGATCGGCATATCTGGGACAAAAATATTGTTGTTTGGATAAACATGGTCGGTGGGAACAACGTGGCCGGACAGGCTCGAATGGCCGAGCGGGATAATCATGTCCGGTTTATCACCATCCATGAACGGCTTAGTAAAAAGCCCGGAAGTGTCGGCCGGACAAACAGGAAGATTTTCGGCTAAAGCAATATTCTGTTCTTGACCTACTCCCTTTTTGTCATCAAATTTATTTTCATCTTTTTTGTGGGCATCATTAATGATTATACCGAAAACGATCAACATTATTATAATACCAAGTCCAAGCCACCAAAAGTGTCTAAAAAATAATTTTTTCATAGTATTAAAATTGTCATTATTATTTTTTATGTCCGCATCCATAAATTTAATTAATATTATAAATCCAGCCCGGTTGCCAAGCCTTCTTATTGCGCCAGTCCTCATTAATTGCCTGTTCCCAGGTTTTACCATTTAATATTACATCCAAAGCTAATTGTGGTGCCTTATGTGCCATAATAGCGACAAATTTGCCGTCATATTCCCTTTTCAAGTAATCGATGAAATCTCTCATCCTTTTCTCGACATCTTTCATCGATTCGCCGTCTGGAAATGGAGTATTTATCTGTTTCATATAATCAACCAAACTTTCATCAGTCTGAGTTAAATCGCCATAATTACATTCTCTCAATCTTTCATCTTGAATAATCTTATAATCGCCTTGAAAACCTAAATTAGCCGAATCAATCGCTCTTTTTAGATCGGAACAGAACATCACTTGGAAATCCCTCTCTTTGATCTGATTTTTTAGCTCCTTAGCCTGTATAATGCCTAATTCGGACAATTCTCCACCAGCCCAACCAGTGCACTTGCCCGTCTCATTGTCCGTGGTTGTGCCATGGACAAAATAAATTATTTTGACACTCATATGTTTATAGAATTCGGAGTTTGGAATAATTGGAACGGTTTTAGATAAATATGAACATACTTCACAATCTTCTTAATAACCACTCCTTGGAATAACCTAGAAGCAAAACACTTCTCTTTTTTGTAAATAAGGAACTATCTTATTAAGAAAAATAAATAGACTAAAAATCTATAAAATCTTCACAATAATCCACCGTTTCAAACTGAGACCGGGAATAGACTGCTTAACAATCTTAAACTTAAATATCCGGCTCAGGTCGGATAAAAAGGGATAGTCATCAAAATCATCTATCAGAATAACGGTTCCCGCATGTATGAATTTATAAAGCAAAGGAAAAGCCAGAGAGCGACCGCCGCCGTGCGGGCCATCGACTATCAGGCCGTCTATTTTACTTAGACTACTACCCAACGCCCTAATATCATAAAAAAAATTATCAATCTGTGTGGTCTTGGCAACGTCCGCCCGAACCGTATCACTGTTTTGATAAAAATTAGCTTCGGCCTGATCCGGATTGCCGAAAATCAAGTCTCTCTTATCCTGACGCAAACATCTCAGCTCGCTAAGGCAGACGGAGGCCTGGCGTGTTTCCCCTAGATCGGCCGTTACCTTTCTGTGCCAATCGACATCATGCTCTAAAGATACAACTTTTATTCCCAGGTCGTTTCCCTCCATCAAATTTTTCCAAAAAATAGTAGAAGCGCCACTACCCAATTCAAAGATAGAGGTATGAGCCGGCGCTTTAAAAAACTCGCCACAGAAATATCTTAAAGAAGATTTTGTCAAAGCCCAGCCGTCAAAAGTGGGATAAAATACTTTCCAGTAATAACCGGCCAAACGATAGCCATCGGCCCGAGTTTTAAGAAAGGCCGATTGCAAATTTATATTAGTTATATTACGCACAATCGATAAAATATCCTCTAAGATAAATAAAGGATACTGCACTAATTCTTTGATTTTATGTCCCAACATTGATAATAATCTGTTCATATTTTGAGTTTATCTATCTATTATAACACAAAATAGGCTTTAGTCACTTTTAGTATACTGACCTTTGGCTAAGCTCGCTTCTAACCTGTCCGAATCCTAGAGCCATGCTGAAATAAAAATACTAGCATTTTATGCTAGTATTTTTATCTGCTCCCAAGGTCAGATTCGACGCAAAAAAAGAGAGATAATAGAAACCATGATTATCCCCGCTTCAAATAAACTTTAACAAAGCTGCTTTTTAACTCAGCCGCTTTAGCGGACAAGCTTTCAGTGCCCCCTGATTTAGCTAAATTCAACAATGCTTCCAGGTTATTTCTAATTACCTTAATTTCATCATCGTTAGCCACCTCCTCAACGGTCATTAATTTACCATTAGCATCAATATATGTGTCAATAACTCCTGCTATATTTTGTTTATCCGCCTCGGCGATTACCTTCTCCATGGAATCATGAAAATCGACTAAATACACGGCCAACATAGAAAAACTATTGCGCTTCAAGATATCTTGAAAAATCGGACGAACCTCTTCGAAATTAGTATGGGCTTCCTTTAGATCACCCACATAAACCTTACCTTTTAAATTTATGATAAGCACTGAAACTTTGGCTAAGTCGGAATTAAAATTCTTATCATTAGCAACAACACGAGGATGGTAATTGGAGTACTTTGTCGAAAACTTAGCATATTCTAAAACCAAATTATCATAATTAGAAATTGATTCTGACCTTTTTTCTTGTCCAGTATTAAATAATGTTTGTTTATAATAATTATTCATTACATTATAATCTTCTAGAAAAAATTTTCTAGTAAAGAAACTGCTATAATAACTTCCAGCAATAGCGATCGTTAAAAAAATAGTAATAAAAACAACAATTAGTATCCTTGATATCTTCTTATTATTCTTATTGGTATTAAATCCAATTAATTTATACAACCCGCAAAAACCCATAGCGGCCGTTACAATCATCATTAAACTTAAAATATACAAAACTATCTGTGCAATGCCTCCGAACCAAAAAAAAGCTAAAAGAAAAAAAATCTCTGCTAATACTATTCTAATTAGTCGATCGAGTATCCCCTCATTTCTTTGATGCATAATATTTATATTATTTTTAAAAAATTTTCATTATATTTTAGTAAATTTACTTAATAATCCGAGAACAATTATTTCTACCATAAATTCTATTCATACATCCCTGACGAGAAAATATATCATTTAGACCAATGGCATCTACTAAGTACCCGGTAATAATTATAACCGCCACAAACCCGATTATTAATATTTTAAAATCTATTTTATAAGAAAAATCATATTTACGAAGTAGCCAAATTCCCACTAACAGTCCTAAAAAAGCAAAAATTACTGTCCACCAAGGAAAACTAGCTAAAAGCTGCTCCCAGCGATACTGCTCCATTGGACCATGAGAGCGTAAGGAGAATCTTATTAAGCCAAAAAGAAAAATAGAACTTAACGCTGATAATATTAAACTTATAAAAACAAGAATCGAGCCAACAATAAAATAAATCTTGGGACGCATTTTTAATTTCCCATGACGAATTTCGCCCATTATATCATTAGTTATATGTTTTAGTTCTTTTGGCATATATGTTTAATTAATATTTTTGCTCTATTAACCCGGGTTGCGACCGTCCCCATTGGCAATCTTAAAATATCGCTTATTTCTTCATAAGATTTTTCATCAATATAAAATAAACGAAGTGGCTCAGCGTATAATAACGGCATCTTTGCAAAGCATTTTTCAACTTTTTCCATAATTTCCTTTTTTTCAAAATTAAGTTCAATATTTTCTTCACTTTTAAAATCTACATTTTCTAAGATTGGCACTTCTCTTTGATATTTTTTAGCTATATTTATTGATTCATTATGAACGATGCGATAAATCCAGCTAGAAAATTTCTTTTTCGTATTAAACCCTCGTAAATTTATAAATGCTTTAATAAAGGCTTCTTGTACTATATCGGCGGCGTTGTGTTCGTCTTGAATTAAATTTGTCGCGTAACGTAAAAGCTTATCCTGATATCTTTCAATTATAAGAGAATAAAGCTCCTGATCTTCCGATCGGACTCTTTCAATGATTTCTTCATCGGAAAGTATAATATTTTTACTCATAGTATCAATTATAACAAATCACACCCAACTATACACCAGGCCCCGAATTAACCGAGGCCTAGTGAATAATAAAACAAAATGTTTTAGCGATTTAAACCGCAACCAGCGTTCATTTTGCAGCCACCCTTACCACTGCCATTCCCGAGGCCACATCCGTTGCCGGAACCATTATTTAAACCTAAACCTAGATCTTGACGAATTTTTTGTGCTTCGGCATTTTTGCCTTGTTCAGTTAATTCATGAGCTTCGGCAAACTTAGCAAAATTTTCACTATTTACAACTTGCCTAACTCGGCCATTTCCAGTCATCAGACTTTTCCAAGCATTATAGTCATGATTTTCAAAAGCTTGTTCCATGGCTGCATGACGATCAGCCGAGTAGTTTGGCCCTTTAATTGTAGGATTTCCCTGATAAGCTAAAACAGCACTAGCAGATAATCCGACCAAAATAACGATTGCTAAAACACCCAAACTTAATATAGATTTTTTCATATACTTAAAATTTATTAATTTATTATTTTACTCGACCTTTGCTTCTAATACAAAGCAAGGGCACAATTTCTTTCATGTTTAATATAAATATAATTATTTTTGGTCAACCTAATAACTTCGAATCCTCTTCGAAGATGTTAAAAACAAATATTTTCAATATCAATTATTTTCACTACTTAATTTTTTAAACAAATCCATTCCTCCGATAGTAACTCCCATTACACCAGGGTAAGAAGAAGCTGCCCCAACAAAGTGCATATTCTCAAAATAAGTATTTGAATTTATTCGACCAAGACTATAATTGTCAGGGGTTAAACTACACCCATAAACGTTACCCTTAGGGGAATGAAGCAGTTTTTCTATGTCGATTGGCGTATGCACAATTTTTTCATCTATATATTTTCGGATATTAGGCAGATAATGCTGATCGATAATATCAAGAATGTGATTATAGATGTGATTTTTCAAGTATTCAAACTTATTTTTATCTTTATCGTACAATGTTTTAAAGTAATCGTAATCAACAAATGTCAATATCTCCATTGTATGATGGCCTTTGGGACAGACTATACCCTTTTCAGTTAACATTGAAGGCGTTGAAATGAACAGCCAAGGATGAGAAAAGTCATCCTTTTTAATCTCATCCCTAAACTCTTTATCAATATCAAAGGTTGAGTGATGCCAAATGTTCATCTTACCAAAACCATATTTTTTCAAATTAACATTTTTCAAGCCAAGATAAATCGTAAAAGCCGAATTAGTATAATCGTAATTAAACTTTTTATGTAGTTTGCAAGATAACCTCCTATCATCAATTAAATTATAAGTCTGCTTAGGGTCGATATTGGAAATAAAATTATCGCCGAAAATCGTGCCCTTTACAGTTTCAATAGAGATTATTCTGTCTTTATTACAATTAATTTTTTTAACAAGACAATCAGTAATTATCTTGTTATTCTTATTCTTAGTTATTTTTTCGGCGATCTTGTTCACAACAAACTCCATACCTTTTTTAGGAAAATGGGCACTCTTGCAATAAGCAACCTGCATAGCTGAGTGCATTAAAAGTGACACTTGTTTAGGGCTGGCACATAAATTTCCTGCCTGACCAGCCAACACGGCTCTCAATTCTTGAGGCAATTTTAGTTCTTCAAAAAAATCGTGAAGTGTGTAATTTTTATATTTTATAATCGAGCGATGTTTTATAGGATGCAGCAAAACATCATTCGTTTCAAGGATTTTTTCATAAGCGTCGGAAGTGTTAAAAATTGTTTCAATAACATTAAAATACTTTTTTATCTGCTTGGTATACTTTAAATACATCCCAATAATTTCTTTTTCAAAACTGCCAAGGCCGTGCGGTATGCCTACTTTCAAATTATCAAAACTAACTAAATCAAAAGCCTTCTGATTGAGCTCGTTGAATTTTATATCGTTGGCAATACCGATCTGCTTAAAGAAGCGGATCATTGGCCCATCAGACTGACAGCCCATTAGATATTGAACTTCGTGACAAAAAGAATATTTACCTTTTTTAAGTGTATGGGCATAACCACCCAAAACTTTATTACCCTCAACAATACAAACAGACTTACCTGATTTAGCCAATAATGATGCCACGGTTAAGCCCCCTATACCTGCGCCAATAATAACGTAATCGTATTTTTTCATTTTTTATTCAAATATATTCTTATTATAACAAAATAAATATAAAGGTTCGAGCATAGCAAAGGCTTAAGCCGACACATGAACTATTTAGCAAATGAAACAATATTATCAGTATAGTGTGGCTAAGATTAGGTGATAATTTAAGACTTAATCCGCGTCTATCTTATTCACTTTTATATATTCTATTATTTTATCAATAATCTCCTGGTCTTTTTTTAATCTATTGGCGAGTCTGTAACCATCCTTTAAGCTAAATCTGTAGACGGCTAAAAAATGTTCGGGCCGTAAAGTATAGGCATCAACTTTCCCGTACTTTGCGAGGTCTGTGTAATCTTCAATTATCCCATCTTTTACTAGTATACTTTTTTTAGCAAACCCAATCTTAAAATTATCAAATAAAAACTCATGTTCTTTCTCATTAATTACAACAAAGTTATGTGACGAAAGAAATGTCTTAAATTCTTCCCAATTATTATCAATGAACTTATCCTCTACCAAAAGATCGAGATCGCCAAACTGCTTAAAGTCACCAAGATAATAGGAGACTCCAAAGGACCCATATATTACGGGCTTTATGTTTAATTTTTTTAGTATTTCTATAATTTTAAGTAATGTTGCTTCCATAGAAACTTGTATATTATTTAATTCATTAATAACAAAAATAGCACGAAAGTGCTATTTTGTCTACTTGCTCCGAGGTTGAGATATGGTTGGAACATTTTTAACTAGTCTTTGAAATATATTTTTTTATTCTCTTAATTATAATTAAAATTTTATTTATTTAAGTATGTAATAGTTAATTGAAGCACAGTCGCAAAAGCGACCCAAAGAAGATATGGAATTTGAGCATAAGACACCCAGTGTGAGTGAGGATAAATAACTATAATCGCCCAAATTAATGTTCCTAATACAAACAATATATCTATAGCTGCTAATATATTACTTTTAAGGCCAAACTGGAAATAGGTAAAAGATAAATTAAAAATAATATTAAGAATAAACGGCAAAAACACTAGAAATGATATCTTCTTTTCAATAAACATTAAAACAACCTTACTAAAAGAAACTAATATAAGAACGTACAGGAATGACCATACTGGGCCAAATAACCATGATGGTGGCGCCCAAGATGGTTTAACTAATTGTGAGTACCAATTACTTGAATCCATAAAATTATTAAATGTTTATTTATACAACAAAAATAGCACATTAGTGCTATTTTGTCTATTTGCTCGGAGTCGCTGACGATGTTCGAAGCGAGGCTAAAGTGTTATTGGAAAAATTATAAATATTTTATCTTTTCTTTATCTTTTTTTAATAATCCCATAATTTTAGCGAAAAGTCAAAAAAGCACCTCATTTAAAGGTGCTTTTTATTTATCAATATTGGATTTGAAATAATTATATTATTCGCTCTTTCCCCAACGTTTTTCTATTTCCCCTTTAGCTAATTCTTTACCTGACCATCTACCAAAACGAGCTCCACAATCTCGGCATTGGATTTCGCTAACGCCATCATAATGCTCCGGACTTCCTGGCTCATATTCGACCATAACAATGTTTTCGCTACCGCACTTTTTACATGTTTCTTTGTCCATATAATTTATTTTAATTTTTATTATTTAGAGATAAAGGAATAAAATCATTTTTTTCAAGAATATGTATCATCCCACGCAATAGATAATTATTGGCAAATCCGATTGTATATACCCTACCTTTATCTTCTAGAGGAATTAACATATGTTTTTCCTTTAGTCTTCTTAATATTCTTGATCGCTGTACAGGGGATTCCTTCCCAATCATTTTTATTAAATCAGAAGATTTGATAATCATTTTTTTACTTTTTACTAGTGCCGAAAGAATTTCATGTTCACGTTTAGTAATATACTGATTTTCGAAGGCAAAGGATAACATCGGTAAAAGAATGTTATTGGTAATATAAAAAATATTAAGAAGCTTATCAATTTTTTCTATTTCTGTTCGTAGTCCCTCTAGAACGTATAAGCACCATTCCAATGTTTTTTCTTCTTCCCCGGAATCAGCTAGCGCTAGCATATCATAATACTTATCCCTATCCATGCAAAATACGGCCGTCGGATTCAAAATCCTACCGCTTTTAACCTGAAAACCCTGCTTAATCAGGAGGGCATAAGTAAACATTCTCACTAAACGTCCATTACCATTATCAAAAGGATGTATCCAAGCCATACGATGATGAGATATGGCTATCGCTAAAAGATGATATTGGGATTCGATAGGCTGATTAATAAATGTAATCAACTCGTTAAAATAATCAGAAACTTTTATAGCTTCTGGCGGAATATGATTTGATTTTGTAATAACAACATTCTCGTGGCGCATTTCACCCGGATATCTTGAACCTTCTCCGCCGGGAGGTGGGGTTAAACCATCAACTAAAATTTTGTGTATTTCCGAGATGAAAGCACGGCTAATTTTTGTTTTACTATCTACATTTTTTTCGATAAAATCTATTGCTCTTTCAATATTAAAAATCTCCCTATCTTTTTCTATTTTAGTTTGCCTGTTAGGATTATCAATAATCTTTTCCACAAATTCAGCTAAAGTAGTATGATTTCCTTCAATTCTGGCTGAGCCCAAGCTCTCTAAAATCTGAAAAATATCTTTTATTTGAAAAAAGATATATGGAGGAACAGGGCCACCAAGCTTTTTAACCCTTAATTTTTCAAGCTCAATAACAGCATTAGCTAATTGACTGCCCCATTTGGGGTCATAAAGCTTTAAAGGAATATCTTTAAATTTTGCATTATTTACATTAGTCATTTTATTTATTTAACATTATACTGTAAATTTTAGCTTATATAAGCAGTAATGTCAATAACTATATTTTGGCTTATTTAACATTAATATTTATTGTTATTTATCATACTATAATTACTTATCATAAAAAAACGAGATTTTACTCTCGTCTTTTCTATGCTCCGAGGTTGGGATATAGTTGGAACTTATTTATCTGTTCCATAAGGAATCTTGAATAAGATTTATGCCCCGGAAACCTTTTATGGTGGTCGTCCAAATTTGTGGATTTTGTTCTATGGATTTGATGATATCGTCAGGGGACATCCATTTTACTTCAACCACTTCGTTATCGTTAAATTGTAAATCGGTTAGTTCGCCATTATATTTATAAAAATATATTTTACTATGTTCTCTGTTGGTGCCGTTATCACTTTTGTGTATTTTACTGGAAATTAGATTATTAAGGCTCACTGTAATTCCAATCTCCTGCTTTAATTCCTCAATTGCAGTCTGGTCGTAATCCATGCCAGCAACAACATGACCACCAAGGCGGGCATCCCAACAGTTAGGGTGTAAATCTTTATAAGGAGAGCGGAGATGAACCAAATATTGTCCCTGGTCGTTAATAACATAAATATGCACTACTCTGTGCCAAGAGCCATCTTTATGCACAATCGACCTGGATTTTGTCATTCCAAGTGGCTTATTCTGCTCATCATAAATATCAAATAGTTCTTCATTCATATATTTAATTATAACATACTGTTCTAAGGCAATAAACTCCATATCAAAAATAGCCCTGTTTCAGGGCTATTTAAAACTGCTCGGGGATAGGGATTATCGCGCTCGCTCCGCTTCCGCGTCGCTCACTTGCCCTGGGTCAGCGCTAAGCCCGCCCGGGGCGGGCTTAGCGACGCTCACCTGCGTTCTCGCCGCTCGAAATAGCGTCTCGAACTTGTTTCGCTTCTGACCTGTTCGAATCCCTAAATCCTGAAGATGAAATAAAAATAGAGGCTATTAGCCTCTATTTTTATTTAGCTCCCGGGGTCGGATTCGAACCGACGACCAATTGGTTACACTTATCCACTAATTTCTTAATGGGGTGGACTATATCATCACCCTATAAGGGCGCGAGGCGCTTCGGGCCGTCTCCTAGACGGACCTACTCTCTTTCGAGATAGTCTCTGAACCTTTCCTGACAAGTCAGGGCTTGGCTGCTGATTACCATGTCCTTACGGATTTAGGCTTCCAGACAATTCACCTCGTTATTCGACCTCAGTTACCTGAGGAAGCTGCGTTTATTGTTCACAGCCAACTGCGCTACCGCTGCGCTACCCGGGAATATTAAATTACTTTCAAAAAACAAAAATGTTTTAAAACATTTTGTATATATATTCTAGCAAATATGAGAGTTATGTCAAATAATCAAAAACCGAATAAAAGAATAGGCTATTTTATAGGTTAATTATCTGAAAGTAAAAATAGGCTAACTTTGGCCTATTTTTATTATATACAATATTAATTTATCTAACTTTTCTTACTATCAATTAATAATCCCTCAACTTCTCTAAACCCTTAAACTTCCGAATCTTCTCTAGGGCTTTAGACTCAATCTGACGAATACGTTCCCGAGTAACCTCGAATTCCTGCCCGACCTCTTCTAAAGTATGGGCAACACCGTCAATTAAACCAAAACGCATTTCTAAAATCTTCTGTTCTCGTGGGGATAGCTGAGCGACAATATTCTTCACGTAATCTTTTAAAAGCTGTAAAGCGGCGGCGCGATCCGGCGTAATATTCTTAACGTCTTCAATAAAATCTTCTAAAGTCGAGTCCTCGCCATCGTCCCCAATAGTTGTCTCAAGCGAAATAGTGTCCTGAGATATTTTCATAATATAACGAACTTTTTCAATACTCTCCCCCATTTCGGAAGCGATTTCGTCAGCAAGCGGTTCACGCCCTAATTCTTGGATTAAATTACGCTGCACCTGTTGAAATTTATTAATATTTTCGACCATATGAACCGGAATACGAATAGTCCGCGACTGATCGGCTAAAGCACGCGTAATCGCCTGGCGGATCCACCAGGTCGCATAAGTAGAAAATTTATAGCCCTTCCGATACTCAAATTTTTCGACCGCCCGAAATAAACCGATATTTCCTTCTTGAATTAAGTCCAGTAAACTCATGCCTTTAGCGCCGGCAAATTTCTTAGCGATAGAAACAACGAGACGCAAATTCGCTTCAATTATTTTTTTCTCCGCCTCCTTATCGCCCTTCTCTTTCCGCTTCGCTAATTCGACTTCTTCATCGCCGCTTAAAAGAGGGACCTTGCCAATTTCTTTCAAATACATCTGAATAGAGTCAGCGCTTAATTTCGATAAATCAATATTAAGAGCGTTCTGATGAGCTAAGGCGCGACCCGTTAAAACCGGCTCTTGAGCTTTCTTTTCTGCCGTATCTAAAATTCGGCCAGAATCTTCCATAATTCTGACGCCGCTTCTTTGCAGTTCGCCTAAAAAGACATCATAGTCATAAACATACTCTTCAATTTCCGGAAACAAATATAATAATTCGGTTTCGGTAACGAAGCCGCGCAGTCGCCCCTTATCAATTAACTTTTTTATCGCCTCTTCCGTTGGTTTTACTGCTATATGTTCTTCCCTGACCCGCACTAAATCCTTCGATCGATGAACCTTTGTTCGGGAAAATGCCGCTGACTTTTTTTCTTTTTTTGTTTTCTTATTAGTTGTCTTTATCTTGCGGAATTTTTCGGTCTTAACAACACGATTATCTTTAGCTTTAATAATCGGACTCTTTTTAGCCGACTTCTTATTAACCTGATGTTTTTTAATTTTTTCCGGCTTTTTTTTAGCCATAATAATTAGGAGATCATTAAATTTTTTAAATCATTCATTAGCAAGCCTAACTCTTCAGCCTGGCCATTTTTTTCGGCGATCGCTATCGCTCGCTGTAGTTGCTGTATTTTTCTCTGCTTACCATATTTCTTTAACTCGCTAATAATACCTGACAATTCCGACTTAATTTGAGTATAATCATAATTATAAAACTCTTTTTCGCCCAGGAGAATAAGTTTATCTAGAAAATTCTCATCACCGGGATAATTTTCTTCTAAATATAAGCGAAAATTTTCATAATCTAAAGTGTTGCTTCTATTATAATGGATTATAAATTCCTTGTAAAACTTCGCTAATTCCGTATTTAAATAATCCGGCTCTAAGTTACTAGCGCTATAATTAATAAGTTCCGGAAATTTTAGGAGAATGGCCAGTAAAAGCTCAGCTAATTTATCTTCGCGGCTTAATTCTGACGGTAAATTATGACCGGCTAATTGGTTATTTTTTCTAGTTTCTTTATCTTTTAATACGCTAATTTTGGCTTGCCACTTCGCGAATTCCTCACGAGTATCTAACTCATAAAAATTTAACTCTTCGCTAAGTTTTTTAAGCCAATAGCCTTGTTCTGTTTTATTAGAAACTAGACTAATCATGGTAAACATCTTGTCGCGCACTAAGCGCTTATTGTCTAATTGTTCTAAGTCTAAATTAGCGCTAATTTTATCAAAATAATAATCTAACATCGGCTTCGCTTCGCTAATGGCTCGTTTAAAATCATCCGGATTTTTATTTAAACATTCATCCGGATCTTTATAACCCGATAAAATAATAATTTTTAAATTTAATTCTTGCGCCAATACTTCTTTAATTCCGCGGTCAGCAGCTAATTGCCCGGCGTCGTCCATATCAAACAACAAAGCAATATTTTTAGTATAACGTTTAACTAAAGTAATCTGATCGACGGTTAAAGCGGTCCCCGAAGAAGCAATCACATTTTTAAAGCCATGTTTATGACAGGCAATAACATCCATCTGCCCTTCAACGACGATCGCTAAATCATCTTGGCGGATCTGATTCTTCGCTTTATTTAAAGCAAAAAGAACTTTACTTTTATCATAAACTCCTGTTTGCGGACTATTGATATATTTACCCATCTTTTCCGTTTTTTCTTTGGCGGGATTAACGCGGGCGGTAAAAGCAATTAAATTATTATTAACGTCCCAAATCGGAAACATTAGACGATCGCGAAAACGATCATAATACGAACGACCACCTTCTTTTTTAATAATTAGTCCGGCCGCTAGAATCTCCTCATCGGTATACTTCGGGCCACTTAAAGGACGCTCTCTTAAAAACCGATAAAGATTATCCCAAGCGTCAGGACTATAGCCCAACTGCCACTCTTTAATTGTCTCTGACTCTAAGCCGCGTTTTAATAAGTAGTCTTGTGCCTGGCCGCCCACCGGCGTACTAAGCACATGATTATAATATTTACCGCTTAATTCTAAAATATCTAAAACTCGATTCCGTTTAGCATAATTATCTGACTTTTCATATTTTAGAACTACGCCTGCTTTATTAGCGAGAAGACGCAAGGCTTCGATAAAATTTAAATTTTCTTTTTCCATCACGAAAGCAAAAACGTCGCCGCCCCGACTGCAACCAAAACAATGCCAAATCTGCTTATCTGGGGAAATAATAAAAGACGGCGTCTTCTCGTTATGAAAGGGGCAAACCGCTTGAAAATTAGCCCCAACGGCTTTAACCGGGACATATTCTCTGATAACTTCGACGATATCCAGTTTTGATTTTATTTCTTCGCTCTGACCCATAGACGAGAAAATTTAAGCTAATAATATACCGGACTAACAGACCTGACTAATAATTATGGACTAAATAAAGAAATCTGGCAATAAGAGTTTTTTTAAGCGTTCGATTTCCGCTTCGACTATTTCACCGTCATATTCTGCATTATGGCGGCTATAACCAACGTAACCTGGTTTTTTTTGATCAAGATGAAGATTAAAGGTCACGAATTCTTCTCCGGCGGTAGTCGTTGATTCTAAAAAATATATATGAAAACGCGGATAAAAATCGCGCGTAAAACGTCGCGCGAAACTCGCTTGTCCGTCTTCCCTTTCTGGTATAAAAGAATAACCGGCGTGACGCAACCACATTTCCGGACTATCCCCTAGTCGTTTTTTATTAATCGTTAATTTCATGGCTTATTGGTTTTAAAAATAATAAATTTATAAACAACAAAGTTCCAAAAACCCAAAACTAGATTAACCGCAAACTGAGCCAACATATACCAAATTTGGAATTTATTGACTAACAGGTGCATAAAAAACCCATTCAAATATAAACCTAGTAAAGCATTGAGGAGATACAAAAATAACTGGCTAATGACCTTATCCTGATAATTCCTAAAAGCCCAAAATTTTTGTAAAGAAAAACTAACTAAAAAAGCAATAAGAAAAGCTAAGCTAGTCGAAACCACTAAATCGAGACCAAAGAGGCCATAAAAAACATACAAAAGAACTAAATCGGTCCCGGCGGCCGAACAACCAGCGACGATAAATTTAATCACTGATTTATGCTGATTGCAAACGCTATAAATCTCCGGATAAGCCGAAGAAAAATAGCGACGAAAATTATCATACCAACGTCTAACTAAAGGCATAGATTATCATTATTATTTTCTAACTCGGTTAATCTTTCTGCCATTCATAATTATTAATTATCCAATCGACTAATTTTTGGCTTTCAGCAAATCGACCGGCGCGGCTATTGCTATTTAAAATAACGGAAATAAATTCCCGACCGGCCGAATTTTTAAGTAGTCCGACAAAACAATAACCCGCTTTCTCAGTATACCCCGTCTTCCCGCCTAAAACTTGTAGAGTGCCAGAATTTCCGACAAATAATAAATCGTCAGTCGATTCAATTTTCTTCTCTTTGCCTCCTAGAGTATTAAAAAGGTAAATTCGCTTCGACGTCGCTAACCGAATCTCTTCTCTAGCTAAAGCGGCTTTAGCCAGTAGTGCGACCTCACGGGCGTTAGAAATATTATCATCACTTAAGCCAACCGGATCGGAAAAATTAGTCTTTTCTAAATTAAGCTCTTGCGCCTTAATATTCATCCGTAAAACAAACTCTTTCTCGCTTAAACCGCTCGCATGGACTAAAGCTAGCGTCGCGCCGTTATCAGACGCTACTAAACTAGTATAAAATAAATCCCGAAGCTTAACCCGGTCGCCGGGAAAAAGATTCAGACGCCCCCCCAAAACTTTATCAATCGCGCTAATTTCATAAATATTATCCCAACCGGGATTATTATCTAAAAAAACTAAGGCGGTCATGAGCTTAGTAATACTAGCAATCGGCTGAGTTTCGTCCGCTTTTTTAGTTAATAAAAACAGCTGATCGCTCACCGAAAAAACGGCGGCCCGCGGAGAAGTTAACTTCAAAATTTCCGCTTGAGGTTTCAAAAAAATAATCGGCCCCGGAGATTGCCAGGCGCTTGACTCAATATTATGATTAAGAACCAACCAAACTATTAAATTAGTAATAATAGAAAACAACATGGGATAAAATTAGTGCTCTAAAGCAGCCGGTAATAAACTAGCCGCCGCTCTAAGAACTTCATCAACCGTTTCCGCCCGACTCAATTTATCGTAATCGGGCAAATCGCTCAGCTGTCTCAAACCCAAAAAACGAATAAAATCATTGGTAATTGTATAAAAATTTTCATTTTTTGTCTTATCAAAACTTTCTTCAATTAAACCACGCAGGAGTAAATTACGAATAATCAGACTACAATTTACGCCGCGGATACGATCTAACTCTAATTTAGCAATCGGACCGCGATAAGCAATTATCGTTAACGCTTCTAAGCTAGGCTGAGACAATTCACCGCTCGTTTCATCTTTCAATAACTTCTGGACTACCGCCGAATTAGCGGCACTAGTAGTTAGTTGGTATTGTTGATTATTCTTAATTAAGGTTAAACCTCGATCACCCGCCTGATAGTCTAAAAATAATTCATTAGCAGCCGCTTCTACTTCCTTAATTTTTGTGTCGGTCAAAGACGCTAAATCTTTTAAAGTTAGGGGCTTTAAAGAAACGAAGAGTAAGGATTCTAATTGTGATTTCAGGGACATAATATTATAGAAATTTTAATATTGGCCGAATCGAGAGATTATTATTTCTCCACCAGCCGACTAATATGAATCTCGCTGAATAATTCGCTTTGTTCAAAAATTAATTCTTGTTGTTTGGCGAGCTCTAAAACCGCTAAAAAATTTACAATAATTTCCGTTTTTGTCTTAGCCGCGGCCAAAAGTCGAGAAAAATTTACTTTAATCTTATCAACTAGCATTTGCTTAATAATAACAATTTGATCATCAATACTAATTTTAGTTTCCCAAGTTTCTTCTAATAATTTTTCTTCTTTATTTTTTTCCAGCTGTTTCTCTAGACCGCCTAAAATCTCTAAAAAACGCTCATGCAAGAGACCGGTATTTATTTTAGCGGGCGGCGCAAACACTGGCAGATTAAACTGGCTCCGCCGGTTACGAGCGTTACTAAAAGGGGGTAGATATAACCAATGTCTAGTATTTATTATTTCTTTTACCTGCCGACTAGCCGCCACAAATTCTCTATACATCTTTAGCTGATGTTCTAAATCGTTTATCTCCTCCTCCTCGGCTGCGGAATAAAGATAAGGTAAGAGGGCTTTAGATTTTATAAACAGTAGCTTGGCGGCAATAAGCAAAAAATCCGCCAATTCCTCGGGATTAATATTCTTGGCCGACCGAATATAGCCGACATAATCATCCGCTATTTTAGCCAAAGCGATTTCGGTAATATCCATCTCTTCGCTTTCAATTAGGCTTAACAGAAGACCAAGGGGGCCAGAAAATTTTTCCGTAGTAAAATCCATCATAATTAATTATTGCAGAGGCGCGGCTTTAATCGCGGTATAAAGATTGCCCGGCAAACATTGATAACCCGCTTCGTGTTCGCGACTATACATATCACCGCCGTAAGGAACGGACTTACCCTGATCACTTGCCAAAGAACTAACTCTAAAAGTCGCACACAGAGAGAAGTCTTTGTCGCCGGATTTCTGATAAACTATTAAGACCTTGGTTTCTGGATCACTCAAGGAGTTCTTATCTAAATATATCCCTTGACCAGCTTGTAAATCATTTAAACTATCCGGTAATTTTTTATTCCGCTCGTAATAATTATTAACCGCATTCTCAATATTAGCGATATTCTGAATTAAGTTTTGATCTAAGCGACGAGCGCGCGCAGTTTTCGGCGATTCGACGAAAAACCAAGCGGCAATAAAAGCGACGAGAACTAGGACTAACGTAACGTAGAAAAAAATCTTAACAATCTTATCCGGCTGTTCCGGGTTAGCGCGCCTAATATCATAAAAATAGAAAGAAAAAGGCAACGCGGAGAGGATAAAAACGGTTAAAGCTTTTAAAGCAAAACGGGAACTTAATTCACCAGATAAAAAATTATTAATAACACTAATAAAGACCCCTAAAATTACTAAAGAAGAAACTAGAAGAATAAAGTAAGTCAACCAACGACGCAAACCCGACTCTTTCTCTAATTCCCCCTTACGTAACCCTTTGGCTATCAGGCTGGAAATAAGGTAAAAAATTGGTGCGGCGATAAATAAGGCCGAAATTGCGAACTTCAAAGAACCATCAACATTACCGTTATAATAGGCGTTTAAAGCGTCCGGAATAGTCTTGTCGATAATACTAAAGACTACTAGACCAACCGAAAAGGCCGTGAAAATAAGAGCCACTAGCGACAAGAGATAATAAAACACATACTTAGCGTCATACTTATTATTCATATTATTATTTCCTTTCTGGGTAGCTAAAACAATTAAAAATATTAGCAGGGCCAGAAGAGGTAAAAAAATAAAAAAACTAATAAAACCCATGGTCGACAACTTATTTTTTAAAATTCCGCGTTTTTCGGCGTCCGCGGGAACGGAATAACATCACGAATATTCGCCATACCGGAAATATACATAATTAAGCGTTCAAAACCTAAACCAAAACCCGCGTGCTTAACCGATCCGTATTTTCGCAAATCTAAATACCAGGCGTAATCTTCTTTATTTAAACCCATCTCAGTCATCCTTTTCTCTAAATTAGTTAATCGTTCTTCTCTTTGACTCCCCCCGATTATTTCTCCAACGCCCGGAACCAGTAAATCCATAGCCGCCACGGTTTTTTCGTCGTCATTTAAACGCATATAAAAAGCCTTAATATCTTTAGGATAATCTATAACGAAAACTGGTTTTTTAAAAACTTTATCCGTTAAATATCTTTCGTGTTCGGTTTGTAAATCAATTCCCCATTTAACCGGATAAATAAATTTCTCAGCCGATGTCTCTAGAATCTGAATGGCCTCCGTATAGCTTATCCGACCAAAATCGGAATTAATAATATTATTTAGGCGTTCAGAAATTCCCGGATCAATAAATTTATTAAAGAATTCCATTTCTTCCGGCAATTCCTTCAGCACCTCGGCTACTAAATATTTCAACATTTTTTCAGCGAGAGCCATGTCATCGGCCAAATCGGCAAAAGCCATTTCAGGCTCCATCATCCAAAATTCCGACGCATGCCGCGTCGTATTAGAATTTTCTGCCCGAAAAGTCGGCCCAAAAGTATAAACTTTATTCAACCCCATAACGAGAGCCTCCGCATTAAGCTGGCCGCTAACGCTTAGCCCCGTCTTCTTACCAAAAAAATCTTCAGTATAATTTATCTCTCCCTGATCATTTAGAATCGGTTTCTTTAAATCAAGCGTTGTTACTTGGAACATCTCCCCTGCTCCTTCGCAGTCGCTAGTGGAAATTATCGGCGTTTGGATATAAGCAAATCCTTCCTCTTGAAAAAATTTATGAATAGCAAAACTTAAAACGGAACGTAAGCGAAAAACTGCCGAAAAAGTATTACTGCGCACCCGGAGATGAGAAATCGTCCGTAAAAATTCGAAACTATGTTTCTTCTTTTGTAGCGGATAATCAGCCGCCGCTAAACTCAAAACCGTAATTTCTTTAGCTTTAAGCTCGAAAGTTTGTCCGGCGGCGGGCGACTCAACTAGTGTCCCCTTGACTACCAGCGACGAACCGACGCTAGCTTTCTCTATTTCAGCAAAATTATTTAGATCACTAGAAAAAACCACCTGCAGCCCCTTAAAAAATGAGCCATCATTAATCTCAATAAAACCAAAATCTTTAGAACTGCGAACCGTTCGCACCCAGCCCGATACGCTTATTTCTTTATTTAAATATTCAGCGGTTGACCGATATAATGATTTTATTAAAATCTGAGCCATATAATCAATTATTTTTATAACTAGGGAGTTAAACGCTTAACATCGCGCGGTAAGAAGCAAGCTTCTTTAATACTATTAAGATTCAGCATCTTCATGATAATCCGACCCGGTCCAATCCCGACACCGCCATGGCTAGGACAGCCGTAACGAAAAAAATTTAGATAATCTTTCAATTCTTCGAGATTCATATTTTTTTCTAAGGCTTGTCTTTCTAAAATATCTACTCGGTGTTCTCGTTGCGCTCCCGTCGTAATCTCTAAACCGCGATATAATAAATCGAAGCTTTTAGTTAAATTTGGCTGATCGCTGTGTCGCATATGATAAAAAGGTCGAGCAGCAATCGGGTAGTCGGTCACGAAAACAAAATCATGACCAAATTCTTTTTTAATAATTTCTCCCAGTTCCTTCTCCTCTTCTGTAGAAAAATCAAAATCCTTCTCGCTCTTAATACCCGCCGCCTGTAATTTTATTTTAGCCTCAGCCAAAGTAATTTTAGGAAAAGGTTTAGCGGGTATTTCCAAATCAAGACCTAATTGTTCCTTTACTTTTTTAAAACCAGAAATTAAAAGATCTTCTTCAATATCCATTAAAGCGGCGTGCGAGTCAATAAAAGAGAGTTCAAAATCCCAACCCGTAAACTCCGAGACATGACGAGTAGTAAAAGACAATTCGGCTCGGAACACCGGTCCGACCATAAAAACTTTTTCTAAACCGGAAGCAATCGCCATTTGTTTATAAAACTGTGGCGACTGAGATAAATAAGCTTTCCGCTCAAAATATTTAACCTCAAACACTTCCGAACCGGTTTCGGAAGCGGTGTTCATCAGACAAGGCGTATAAATTTGAATAAAATTATTAGCGCTGAAATAATCCCTGAAACCTTCTTCTAATTTTGTCCAAACTTTAAAAATTAATTGGTTCTCTTCGCGCCGTAAATCTAACCAGCGCCAGTCTAAACGATTATCGAGATTGACTTCGCTATCACCTTTTTGCAAAACCGGAATAGGCAAATTACTATCGGCTAGGGAAATTAATTTAGCCGTTTTAACCCCTAATTCATAATCTTTAACCGGGTTAACTTCTGTTTTTTTGGCCGGCCTTTCTTGTAAGACTCCAGAGACTTCAATAACACTCTCTAAACTAAGTCCTTCCGCCAATTTATAATTATCGTCTCCGCTTAGAAACACTATTTGCATTGTGCCAGAAATATCACATAAATCTACGAAAATAACCCCCTTGTGTACCCTCAGATTACGCACCCAACCCGAAACGGTGACAACGCCGGTACCAATTTTTTTAGCTTCAGTAATAAGTAGTCTTGACATAAAATAAAAAATATTTCAAACTTAATTTAAAATTAAAAAACAAATAAAAACATTTTTAACTGTTTAAATTTTACATTATATATGCTAGTTTAGCAAGAAAAACCAATAAATTTAATCACAAAATTTTAAGAAGCTTTTGGTTAGCAGACTGAGCTCCTTAGTCACTTTAAGGCTTAAGACTAATTTAGCGAAGGTTCGCGGCTCATTAGCGATTAAAAAACGCACCGCCTTTAAACAATTATCAGAAACGACTAAAAAATTAGCCGCCGAAAAAGTCATAATTTTTCGTTGATTTTCTAAACAATTAGTACAGACGACCCCACCGCTCAGAAAATCAAAATAATTTAACCCAGGCGCTAGAGGCGCTCGACAAGCTAAGCAAAATCTTAATTCCGGCTGATAACCTAAAAGTTTTAATAAACGCCAAACAAATCCCGCTAAAAATAACTCCCCCTTATCTTTCGGTAAATTAGCCGGAAGACAATTAGTTAATATCGCTTCGGGGAAAATATCTAAAGCTTCTAAATATTCTTCTAATAAATAAAATAGGTCACTATCGGCCTGATTATCTTTAACGAGACGATTAAATATACTAATCGCTTCACCCGCGTAATAGAGCTTATTGAGATCCTGACGAATACTTAAAAAAACCTTACTATTAATCGCACTACCAACATAATCTAAACCTTTACCGCGGACAATCATTAAATTTACTAAACTAAGCGGTTCAATATGACCGGCTAGCTTAGAACCTAATCGTTGAGTACCTCGCGCTAGTAAACTTAATTTTCCCCAAGCGGCCGTATAAACACTCACTAACGAATCTTTCTCCCGATAGGCCTGACGCTTCAAAATAATCGCTAAAGAATTTTTAGTCGCTTCCATAGGCTAGATTCGGTTGTTTATCTAAATAATCTTGTAAAATAAGAGTCGCGGCGATTTCGTCCCGACTAGCTTTTTCTTCATCCGTACCGCCTAAGGCATCAGCGGCTAGACTACTTAAACGTTCATCAAGTAGTTCGACCGCACAACCGCTTCGTTTACGCAGCTGCTCTAAAAAATTTAACCATAACTCGCTATTAGCCTCGGCGCCGGTCATTTTTCGAGGATCACCAAGCACAATGACATTAATTTCATCCTCCTTAATAACTCCTAAAAGCTCCGCTAAAGTACTGACAGTTTTAAGAGGCAACGCTAATTTTACTTCACTATCGGCGGTCGCTAAACCAATTCTTTTCTCTCCCCAGTCAACGCCTAAATAATTTTTTATCTTATCGGCCATAATATTAATTTAAAAATTAGTTAGTTAAAATCTGAGGACCATTTTCGCTAATAGCCACCGTATGTTCGAAATGAGCGCTTAAAGAATCATCAGCCGTTAAAACCGTATAATCATTATCAGCCATTTTCACTGACCAATCACCAGCGTTAATCATTGGTTCAATCGCAATAACCATACCTGGACGCAAAATAATGTTTTCAGCAGCAGTCTCTTTAATTACAAAATTAAAAACATCCGGTTTTTCATGCGCTAAATAGCCAACCCCGTGGCCGACCAAATCTCTCACTACGCCATAACCATTTTTTTCGGCATGAGTCTCTACCGCTCTAGCGATATCATTTATTTTATGTCCCGGCCGAGCGGCGGCAATTCCGAGGTCTAGACATTCTTGAGTTACTTGCAATAATTTTCTAGCCGAAGCACTAATTTTTCCCACGCCAATAGTTCGACACATATCCGTAAAGAACCCCCCATATTTAGACAAGGTATTAAGCGGGGCGTTAAATTCTTGACGTTCTTTTTCTCTCACCGGCCATTCCATACCAATATCTAAATCGACAATATCGCCGCTTTTAATAATTCGCGCTGGCAAAGAAGAGCCATGAACAACTTCGTTATTAATAGAGACGCATAAAGTCGAAGGAAAAAATAAATCGCCACCCATCGGATAGTCCTTAAAAGCGCTCCGACCGCCCTCTTTCTCAATTAGGCGGTTAGCTAGATCTTCGAGGTAATCGGTGCTTAGACCGGGCTTTAAAGCCGCTACGAGCGAGCTTAAAATAAGCGACAGACGTCGGCCACCCTCTTTAATTATTCTAATCTCTTCAGCCGACTTTAAATAAATCATAAGGTTGCTTATTACTTTAAAAAGCTATCTAGTAAATCATTAATCTGTTCCAAATCAGTAGGCGTTAAACCTAATTTTATTCGATTTTGATATAAATGATATTTGTCATTTTTAATCGTCAAAAGAGACGGTTTAAGACCCCGGCGTAATTTTTCTTTATATTTTTTAATTAAATCGAGAATTAACTGACGATTAGCGGCACTGAGATTTTTATAATGAGGATTTTTATACATCATTTCCTCAAAACGTTTTTCCAGCCAATAACTATTTTGCTGGGTTAAATCACGGGTCACATCTTGAAAATCCATATAATTAATAATTAATAAAATTTTAACTGTTTTAATTATACCACAAAAAAAATTGGCTATAAAGCCAATTTTTAAATAAAAAAATCTTAAAATAATTAGAGCCCGTCGTATTCTCTCATCGTTAGTTGCGACTCAATTTGTTTAACTGTTTCGATGACAACGGAAACAACGATTAAGAGACTAGTGCCACCGACCGCTAAAGACTGAATCCCCGTAAAATAACGCATAATTAAAGGCAAAACAGCAATCAGGCCTAAAAATAGCGCCCCGACTAAAATAATCCGATGAGTAGTATTAGATAAATAATCACTCGTATGTTTACCGGGACGAATTCCCGGAATAAAACCACCCTGTTTTTGCAAATTTTCAGCGATTTGTGTCGGATGAAAAATTACTTCGGTATAAAAATAAGTAAAAGCAAAAACTAAGATAAAATAAATAATTCCGTAAAACAGTTGATTGTTAAATAAATTAATCGTCGCGGTGGCCGCGTTAGCAATCCAGGCCGTTTTAGCATGAATTAAAAATTGGGAAATCATCGACGGAAATAAAACTACGGATATAGCAAAAATAATCGGAATAACGCCGGCCATATTAACGCGCAACGGCAAATGAGTGCTCGTGCCGCCAAAAGCCCGATTCCCCCGAATCTGACGAGCGTATTGAACAGGAATATTACGCTGTCCTTCGTTAATTATTACGACTCCAATGACGGTAACTAAACCGACTAGAACAAAACCAATTAAAGTAAATAACTGCGTTTGGTCAAAAGTAACTAAAATTTGCTGAATAACTTTTGGCAAACCGGCGACTATACCGGCAAAAATTAATAAGGAGATGCCGTTACCAACCTTCTTTTCGGTAATCAGTTCTCCAATCCACATTAAAAATATCGAACCAGCCGTAATCGTTAATAAAATCACGCTTAAATCAAATGCATTGATATTACCTAAAAGACCGGCGGAACCCCGACGTAAAAGAGTAATCATGCCATAAGATTGAAAAAGCGCTAAAGGCACAGTTAGCCAACGCGTCCACATATTAATTTTCTGACGCCCGGCTTCTTCTTTTTGCATTTCCTCAATCGCCGGCACAATCATGCCTAAAAGCTGAAAAATAATAGAGGAAGTAATATAAGGAGCCACTCCCATCATGACAATAGAAAAATTTTCCATACCCCCGCCTGAAAAAAGGTTCATCAAACCTAAAACTTGATTAGAAGCGAATAAATTCTTTAAAGCAACCGTATCAACGCCCGGCACCGGAATATGAGCGGCTAAACGAAAAATAACGAGCATCGCCAAGACGTATAAAATATTATTACGCAAATCTCCAGCTTTCCAAATTTGAGTTAATTTATCAAACATATTATGACTGAATTTGGCTCTTAAGGCTCTCACTCATCTTTATTCTTTCAAATTTAACCTTAACCGTCAACTTCTCTTTACCTAATATTTTAATCGCGCGGGAAGACGAAGAAACTAAATCTTTAGCAAATAAAGCCGCCGGCGTCACTACCTCTCCATCTTTAAAATTCTGATTGATAACTTTAACGCTCAGCACTTGATTTTTAGGATTCAAAGAACGGAAACCCCGTGACTTCGGAATTTGTAATAACTGTTTTTTAAGGCCTAAACGCTTTAAACCAGAGACACCAGAGCGCGACTTCTGACCCTTTAAACCGCGCGTACTATAAGTACCATGGCCAGAGGAATTACCGCGACCGACTCTTTTACGTTTCTTAGCTCGGCCCGAAGCCTGAGAAATAGTGTTGAGTGATAACATATTTTTATTTTTTAATCTCTAAGGAAGCCTCCGTCGATACTTCTTTTAAAACTTCTTTTTCAACTTTAACCGCTTTAGTCTCGGCGTGACGCAGGCTGCGTAGCGCTTCAATCGTACAACGGGCATTATTTATTTTATTTTTTGAACCAAGAGTTTTACTGGTGACATTTTTAACCCCCGCTAATTCTAAAATAATCCGCGCAACCCCGCCAGCGATAACGCCGCGGCCTTTTTTCGCCGGTTTAAAAATAATCTTCGCCGCTCCCATTTTATAAGTAACCATATGAGGAATGGTCTCATTGACTAAAGTAACATTCACCATATCTTTTTTCGCCCGATTGACCGCTTTATTGACCGCCATAGTAACATCAGCGCCTTTGCCTAAACCGACGCCGACATTGCCTTTTTTATCGCCTAAAGCGACACAGGCTCGGAAATTCATTCTTTTACCGCCAGCCATAACCCGCGTTACTCTCGCTATTTCTAAAATACGCTGTTCCATATCATCCTTAGGGCGATCGTCGCGATTAAAATTTCTACCGCGACCGCCTTGGCTCCCTTGACCACGTTTATCTTTATTGCCGTATAAATCTTTAGCAACAGTGGCCGCCGCGCCTAATTTAGAATTAGTCGCCGGAGAGGCTATTTTATTTTTTTTATCTTCGGGCATATTTCTGTAAATTATATATATTCGCAAATTAAAAATTAAACTGGTTAAAATTCTAAACCGCCAGTGCGCGCGCCGTCCGCCGCGGATTTAACCCGACCATGATATTTATAAGCGCCCCGATCAAAAACTACTTTAGCAATTTTTTTATCTTTAGCTTTCTGCGCAATCAATTGTCCTAGCGCTTGGCTAGATTCTAATTTATTTTTAGAATTTTTTATTTCTTTCATACTAGCGCTCGCCAAAGTCCGACCACTTAAATCATCAATTAATTGGAGAAACATTCCCTTATTAGATCGGAAAACGCTGAGACGAGGCCGATGAGCTGTCCCAGAAATCTTAGCGCGCACCCGTCCATGACGGCGAGCTTCTCTTTGTGTTTTTTCTTTTATTTTATCCATATAATCATTAATTTATTGCTAACCTAATGTGGCTTATTTACCTTTAGCGGCCGCCTTACCGGCTTTACGTCTCACGACTTCATCGGAATATTTAATTCCTTTCCCTTTATAAGGTTCCGGCTTACGTATTTTCCGAATCTGCGCCGCTACTTCTCCTAAAAGGCAATTATCAATTCCCTCTAAAGTTATAACATTAGCCGCGACGCTCGCGCTAATGCCCGTTGGCAATTTAAATTCAACCGGGTGCGAAAAGCCTAAACTCATATTCAGCTGATTACCACTGACTGCCGCTCGATAACCGACCCCGTTTATTTCTAACTTTTTAACGAAACCAACGCTTACTCCCTGCACCGCATTTTTAATCAAACTCCAAGTTAAGCCCCAAATAGCGCTGTTATTTTTAGCCGCTTTATCGTGTGGAATAACCTGAATTTCGTTATTTTCAATCTTAACTCCCATCAGCGGATTCAAGCTTAAATTAAGCTGTCCCTTCGGACCCTTAAAACTAAGCTTATCGAGCGTCAAGCTAACTTGAGTTGAGGCGGCAAATTTAATTGGCAATTTTCCTAGACGTGACATAAATATATAAACAAGTATTTAATTAAAATATTTCACCGATTACTTCACCACCGATTTTCTGTTTCCTAGCTGCTTTATTAGTTAATAAACCTTGAGAAGTAGAGATAATAGCCATGCCAAAATTATTTAGGACCGTCGGAATCTCGTCTTTAGAAACATAAATTTTTAGACCCGGTCGACTTACTCTCTGAATCGAGCTTATTTGTGGTTTACCATTCTTACGATATTTAAGCTCAAGTTTTAACTCATCAAAGCTGCTGTGTCGGCCATTCAAACCGCCCGGCACTAGCGTCGCCCTCTTCAGCCAACCTTCCGTCTCCAAAATCTTAGCGATTTCGTATTTTAATTTGCTGAACGGCAAAACGAGCTCCGTTTTTTTAACAGCGGAAGCGTTTCTAATTCTTGTAAACATGTCTGCGATGGGATCCATCATATAAATTGAAATTTAAAAAGTTGAAAATTACCAGCTAGATTTTCTAATGCCTGGTAAATCGCCATTATCGGCTAATTCACGAAAACAAATACGGCACAGCTTAAAATCTCGAATAAAGCCGTGATTACGACCACAGCGCCAACAACGATTAATGCTGCGGGTGGAAAATTTCGGCTTACGACTGGCCTTAACAATTAATGCGGTTCTTGCCATAATATTTAAATTATTTACTGTCTTTTTTAAAAGGAAAACCTAAGAGGCGGAATAACTCTAAACCTGATTCGCGATCTTTAGCGTCAGTGGCTAGACATACTTCTAAACCATAAATATTATTAATCTCTTCAACCTTAACTTCCGAAAATGAGGTGCAATCCTTAAAACCAACTGTTAAATTACCATTAGCATCAACGGCCTTTTCGCTAATACCGCGAAAATCGCGCACTCGAGGAAAAGTAATATTAACTAATTTATCAGCAAAGTCATACATTCGCGTCCCCCGTAAAGTTACTTTCGCGCCAATCACCAAGCCTTCTCTAATTTTAAAAGCAGAAATAGATTTTTTCGCTGTCGTAAAAACCGGTTTCTGACCAGAAATTTTGATTAAGCCTTTTTCGACATCAGCAATAAATTCTTTTTCTTTCAGGTGATGGCCAAAACCGACGTTCAAAACAACTTTGGTCAAACGCGGCACGAGCATGCCATTTTTAAAACCAAACTTTTCTTGCATTTTTGGCACTATCTGTTTTTGATATTTTTCTTTTAATCTCATAAGATTAGTCGATTATTTCCTTACATTTCTGGCAACTTCTCATTTTTTTAGCTTTTTGGTTCGCGCCACTGACAACTTGAGAAGCGATTCGAGTCGCCCGACCGCATTTCGGACAGATAAGCGCTAGATTAGAAATACTGATGAAAGCCGGGAATTCAATTCTCTGCCCTTTTTCGCCATTACGACGAGGACGCAGATGCTTAATGAGTAAATTTAAGCCTTCAACGCTCGCTCTATTTTCTGCCGGCAAAACCTGCAAAACTTTACCGGTTTTTCCTTTATCTTTACCGGCTAAAATTTTCACATTGTCATTCTTTTTTATATTCATATTATTAACAAGTCACAAAAAAATTTTATAAAACTTCAGGCGCTAGAGAAGCTATTTTTATAAATCCGGCTTTTCTTACCTCTCGCGCGACTGGTCCAAAAATACGGGTTCCTTTCGGCTCCTTTTTTTCAGCATCATTAATAATTACACAGGCATTATCATCAAAACGAACATAAGAGCCATCCGCGCGACGGATTTCTTTCTTAGTTCTGACAATAACTGCTTTAACCACGTCACTCTTTTTAACCGCAGCATGAGGAACAGCCGATTTAACCGTGACAACTATAATATCACCCACGTGGCCATAACGACGTTTATAACCGCCTAAAACTCGAATACACTGCGCTTCCTTAGCCCCAGAGTTATCCGCCACCTTTAAATAGGTTTGTACTTGCACCATATAATTATTTTTTTATTACCCGCCATCTTTTATCGCGGCTTAAGGGCCGACATTCCATAAAGCTCACCTTATCACCAATTTTATAACTATTAGCTTCATCATGGACTTTATATTTCTTACTAACCGTATAACGTTTATGATATTTAGGATGTTTCTTGACTGACTCAACTTTAACCACGATTGTTTTATCGTTCTTATCGCTAACCACTACGCCAGTAAACTTGCGCTGGATAAGTTGAGCGACTGGTAACGCGGCGGTTTCTTCGGTTTTCATTTTTTTAGATTTCGCAGTGACCATATTTATTTTTGCTTATTGATTAAGGTTAAAATCTGAGCGATTAACTGCTTAATACTTCTAATTTCTCGAATATTTTTCAACTGCTTATTAGAATCTTTAAAACGTAAATCCCGTAATTTTTCACGATTCAAATCTAATAATTTCTGCAATTCTGCGACGGTCTTGATTTTTAATTCTTTAAAATCCATATAATTTAAAACATTTATTCCTTACTGATAAACTGACATTTAATCGGTAATTTATAAGCCGCTAGCTCCATGGCTTTCTTAGCAGTTTCTTTAGTAATCCCTTCCATTTCAAACATAATCATCCCCGGTTTAATAATCGCTACATAATGGTCAACCGCGCCCTTCCCTTTACCCATCGGGATCTCACCGCCGTGCGCGGTTACGGGCTTGTCCGGAAAAATTCTAATCCAAAGCTGTCCGCCTTTTTTAACATATTGAGTCATGACGCGACGAGCTGATTCTATCTGACGAGAAGTCACCCAGCAAGCCGTTAGACTCTTTAAACCATAGCTACCAAAACTAATATTTAAATGACGGCTGGCTTTACCGCCCCGGCGTCGTTTTTGGTCTTTTCTCCATTTAGTTTTCTTGGGCATTAACATATTTTTTCTAACTATTGTTTATTTTATTCAGCGATAACTTCGCCTTTGACATCTTTTTCTTTTTCAAAAACTTCTCCTTTATAAATCCAGACTTTAATACCAATCGCGCCATAAGTCGTATGAGCGGCGCCTCGCGCATAATCAATATCCGCCCGTAAAGTCTGCAGCGGTACTTTACCCCAAACTAATTTTTCCGTACGGGCAATTTCCGCGCCGTTCAAACGTCCGGCGACCACTGTTTTCGCTCCTAATGCTCCGGCACGTTCAATTTTACCTAAGGCTTGTTTCATTATTTTTCGAAAAGGCATTCTCTTCTCAATATCTAAAATCATCCCCTGAACAGTAATTTGCGCGCTCAAATTAGGACGACTAACTTCTTTAATATTTAAATTAATTTCTCCTAAACGTAAGCTCTTTAAAAATTTAGTATGGAGTTTTTTCTTGAGTTCTTCGGCGCCATTACCGCCGCGACCAATAATCAAACCGGGTTTAGCCGTGGTAATATTTATTTCTATCTTACCGATGCTGCGAATAATTTCTACCTTATCAATCCCCGCTTCTTTAAATTCTTTAATTAAATATTTGCGGACACCGATATCCTGCTTGATATTTTTGATATACTTATCCCCCTTATCAAACCATAAAGACGGCCAAGTCTTGGTGATACCCATGCGCAGAATTTTCGGATTTACTTTTTTACCCATATAATTTATTAATAATTACCTTAGTTTATCCGGCTTTACGACGGAACATTTTCGTTTTCTCGCCCGCCGATCTTTTAACTTTTTCTTTATCCGCCTTAGCTTTAGCTTTCGACATAGCATTCTCACCTTCTTTAGCTAATTTTTCCAATTTAACCGGATCAGCGACTTTAAGAACTTTTTTCTCCGCCTTACCAGTCTCTTTTATTTCCGCCAGAATTAAACTAATATGGCAGCCCCGTTTTCTAATCGAAGTTGCCCGACCATGCGCCCGCGGCATCCAACGCTTTAACATTACTCCTTCGTCAGACCGTATTTCTTTAATATATAAATTACTAGCTTCTAAACTATAAGTATTTTGGGCATTAGCAATAGCCGACTTAATTAATTTAGCAATTGGTACGGCCGCTAATTTATTAATAAATTTTAATTGATCCAAAGCCTTATCGACCGACATTTGACGGACGACATCAATCACTAAGCGGGCTTTCCGCGGAGACATTCTTAAATGTTTTAAACTGGCTTTAACTTCCATATAATAAAAATTAATTATTTCTTAGCCGCCGCTGCTTGCGATTTAGCAATTTTTCCACCATGGCCTAAAAACTTACGGGTCGCCGAAAATTCACCTAAACGATGGCCAACCATATTTTCTACAATATAAACTGGCACATGAGTCTTGCCATTATGAACGCCAAAGGTTAAACCAACCATTTCTGGAGTTATGGAGCAGGCGCGATCCCATACTTTAATAATCGTCTTATCACCCGGCTTTAAATTTTTTACTTTGTTTAACAGGCGCAAATTAATATAAGGCCCTTTTTTTAAACTTCTGGACATAAAATTATTTGATTTACTTGCGCTTAGCTCGTCTCTTAATTATTAACCGATCCGAATGTCTTTTCTTTCTAGTCTTAACCCCTAAAGCGGGCTTACCCCAGATAGTTTTAGGATGACGTAAACCAATCGGCTGTTTGCCTTCACCGCCACCGTGTGGATGATCAACCGGATTCATGGCCGTACCGCGGACAGTCGGACGAATTCCTAAATGACGACTGCGACCAGCTTTACCTAGGGAAATATGGCGATGATCAGGATTGCTAGCCCGACCAACTGTGCATAAACATTCTTTTTTGACTTGACGAATTTCGCCCGAAGGCATCTTCAGCTGAGCATATTTTCCTTCAATACCCATCACAAAAACGACATTACCCGCTCCCCGAGCGATCTTCGCTCCTTGACCCGGCTCTAATTCCACGCAATGGACTGGTAAACCGGCGGGAATAAACTGCAAAGGTAAAGCATTGCCATTTTTAATTTCAATTAATTCGTGAGAACTCGTTACTTGATCGCCGACTTTTAAATCGGCCGGGGCAATAATATAACGTTTAGCGCCATCCGCATAATTTAATAAAGCTAAACGAGCACCACGGTTTGGATCATATTCAATCGTCGCTACTGTAGCCGGGACGTTAAATTTATCCCGCTTAAAATCAATTAAACGAACATAACGTTTAGCGCCACCACCGCGATGACGAACAGTGATTTTCCCCTGACAGTTACGACCGCCTTTTCTTTTTTTAATCACCACTAAATTCTTGGCCGGAGAGAATTGAGTCAAATCTTTAAAATCATCAAAAGTCGCTTCACGGCGCCCAGGAGTATTCGCTTTTACTTTTTTAATACCCATATCAATTAAATAAAAAAATGTAAATTAATATACCACTATTAATAATTAAACTCCTTCGTAGATCTTAATCGTTTCTCCTTTAGCTAAAGTAATAATCGCTTTACGCCAACTGCTTCTTTGCCCCTTAATTTTACCGCGCACTACTTTTTTCCCCAAAACATTAATCAAATTAACTTTCAGTGGTTTTACCTGGTATAAAGCTTCAATAGCTTTAGCAATTTCGATTTTATTGGCTTTATCAGAAACAATAAAGATATATTTATTCTCCGCGCTTAAATTAGTTGCTTTCTCGGTAATAAGTGGACTAATTAAAATACGAGTAGCGGCTACTACCTTAGCTCCAACCGTAGTATGCTCCGTCGATTTTTTAACCGGAGTCGTATCAGTAGTATATAAGTCTTGCATGCTCGCCGCTGCCTTTTTAACTTCTTTAGGCGACGTTTTAGTAGTCGTCTTATCTTTCACTCCCGCTTTAGGCGGAGTCTGACTAGTCTTTTTGTTCCCGAATAATGCCATATATTAAAAATTATTTTTTATTATAACGACTAGCGAGTGAAGCTAAAGCCGCTTCCGTTAACAACAAATTCTTATAATTTAAAACATCAAGTAAGTTGATATTCTCTAAATTTAAAATTTTTACGCCGGTTAAATTACGTCCTGAATATTTAGTTTTCTCATCTTTAGAATCATTAATAACTAAAAGATCCCGACGTTTATTATTCAAAACTTTATTTTCTAAAAGAGAGATAATTTCATTAAATTTTTTAGTCTTATACTCTTTTAACGCTAAGCTATCTAAAACTACCATCGTGCCAGAACCAACTTTATCAGATAAAGCCATAAATAAAGCTTTCTGTTTCATTTTTTGATTAATCTTTTGTTTAAAATTACGGTCTTTAGTCGGACCAAAAGTCACTCCGCCACCAATCCAAATCGGCGAACGGCTAGAGCCGGCTCGCGCTCGACCAGTCCCCTTCTGTTTCCAAGGCTTTTTACCACCACCGGAAACTTCGCTGCGGTCTTTAGTGTTAGCTAAAACCTGACGAATGTTCGCTTGGCTCGCTACAACTACCTGATGCAATAATTCATTATTAGGCTTAACACCAAAAATATCATTAGCTAATTCTAAATCTTTAACAAATTCCGCCGCTTGATTATAAACTTTTATCTTTAATGACATATATTCGTATCAATTACTAATTTATGATTTATTTTCCTCAGTAATTTCTGGAGCGGCACTAACCGGTTCTTTAACTTCGACGGCCGGAGCTTCTTTAACTTCGACGATCGGCTCATCTTTAACTTCCGTCGCCGCTACTTCGCTAACTACTGACGAAGGTAAATTTAAATTAACCTGCAAATCACCCTGCGCTTTAATAGTTAGAAAACCATTAATTGATCCGGGCACGGCGCCTTGAATAAATATAATATTATTTTTTTCGTCAATCGCGGCTACTTCTAAATTAGTGACCGTTACCTGAACGCCACCCATCCGACCACCCATCCGTGTTCCTTTAAAAACATGAGCCGGACCCTTAGGGCCAATGGAGCCAGGCATTCTTTCTTGATCCTTATTACCATGAGTTTTACGAAAACCGTGAAAACCATGACGCTTTACTACTCCTTGAAAACCACGCCCTTTGGAAATACCGGTGACATCAAGCTTATCGCCGACCTTAAAAGTCCCGACACTAACAATATCACCAACTTTAAAATCAGCAGCCTGATCAGTCCTAAATTCTTTAACATGAGCGGGCTTAACACCGGCCGCCTTAAAATGACCGAGCTGAGGCTTTTTAATATTCTTTTCGCGACGGACGCCATAAGCGAGCTGTAAAGCTTCATACCCATCTTTGGCTTTAATTTTTACTTGAGTAATCGTACAAGGACCAGCTAAAACTGGAGTAACAGCCAAGACTTTATCGCCTGACCAAATTTGGGTCATGCTTGATTTTTTTCCACTAATAAATTTCATAATTTTATTTCCGTTTAGATCGCTGATTTTAACAAAAAACTGGCTATGAAACCAGCTTAAAAAACCAAATCACAAAAATAAATTTCTCTTATTTTTTAATTCTTGGTTACTTAGCTGATTTTCCTCCAAAATTTAGCTAATATACGCTTAAACACTTTCCTTTTAAAATTAGAGTTATTTAAGTCTTTTTAGCTAATTTATAATATGCTTATATCCTACTACATTTTTATTTCCACGTCAACCCCAGCCGGTAAAGTTAAATTAGTCAAATCTTCAATAGTTTTAGCGGTCGGATCGATTATGTCAATCATTCGTTTATGGGTACGCATCTCATACTGATCTCGAGCGTCTTTATGCACAAAAGTCGAACGGTTAACCGTATATTTACGCTTTTCTGTCGGCAGTGGTATGGGCCCAAAAAACTGAGCGTCACTTCGTTCAATCGTTTCGATGATAATCTTAGTCGATTGATCAATAATCTTATGATCAAAAGCCCGAATCTTAATTCTGATTCTTTGTTTGAAATCTTTTTCTTCTTTTTTTTCTGGCATAATTTGTTCGTTTTATTAATGTTCCCGCTTAAATTCCGGGCGACATCCGTTTGATATAAACACTACAAACCCGCTCTCCACTAGAGAGCGGGTCTAAGTAATTATTTCAGAATTTTTGTGACAACGCCCGCACCAACCGTACGGCCACCTTCACGAATAGTAAACTTCTGTTTATCTTCTAGAGCGATCGGAGCGATCAATTTAATATTTAAGTTAACGGTGTCGCCTGGCATAACCATTTCCGTGCCCGCTGGCAAAGTAATGTCCCCAGTAACATCAGTCGTCTTAAAATAAAATTGTGGCTTATAACCATTAAAGAATGGCTTATGGCGTCCTCCCTCATCTTTAGATAGAACATAAACTTCCGCGGAAAATTCAGTATGCGGAGTAACTGAGCCCGGTTTGCATAAAACCTGTCCGCGCTCTACTTCATTTTTCTTAGTACCGCGCAGTAAAATACCGGCGTTATCTCCCGCCTGTCCTTGGTCTAAAGATTTGTTAAACATTTCAATTCCAGTAACAATGGTTTTCTTAGTATCCATTAAACCGACAATTTCCACTTCGTCGCCAACTTTGACTATTCCTCTTTCAATACGGCCAGTGACAACAGTACCACGACCTTCAATAGAGAAAATATCTTCAATCGGCATTAAATAAGGGTGATCAATGTCTCTAGTCGGCTCAGGAATATAATTATCTAAAGCCTCCATTAATTTCATAATCGGCTCATTATCTGGACCAGTCGGATTCTCTAAAGCTTTTAAGGCCGAACCACGAATAATTGGCGTAGTGTCCCCTGGGAATTCGTATTTCTTTAGTAAATCACGAATTTCTTCTTCCACAAGGTCAATTAATTCTTTATCCTCAACCATATCGCATTTATTCAAGAAAACAATAATATAAGGTACACCGACCTGACGAGCTAATAAGATATGCTCTCTAGTCTGAGGCATCGGGCCGTCAGTCGCAGCGACAACTAAAATCGCGCCGTCCATTTGAGCGGCACCAGTAATCATGTTCTTGACATAATCAGCGTGTCCCGGACAATCGACATGCGCATAATGGCGTTTCTCTGATTCATATTCAACATGCGCCGTAGCAATAGTAATACCTCTCTCCTTCTCTTCCGGAGCGGCATCAATTTCATTAACGCCTTTCTTGGACGCCTTCATTCCTTTAGAATTGAAAACAGCCAACATCGCGGCGGTTAAAGTAGTTTTTCCATGGTCAACGTGGCCGATAGTACCGACGTTAACATGGGGTTTATTACGTTCAAATTTGTCTGCTGCCATGTTTTTGTTGTACGGCCCCCGCTTACCACGGGGTTTCTTTCCTTATTTCAGGAAACCAGCCGAACTTAAATTAATTAATTATTATTAAAATTATAAATAAATTATTGTAATATCTTAATTCTTCACTTCTTGAGCTTTATCTCTTACTTGTGGCGGTATCGCCCAAGCCTTCTTTGTCTTATTATCGTCATTTAAATACGAAACATCATCTCGATTTTTCCATACCGAGATTTCGCGATTTATTTTATCAGTTAAATCTTCTTCTGTCAAATTTTCAATTTGTCTAACATTCATTAAAGATTCCGCTTTAATTGGCTCTTGAACTGAGGCGGAAGAAGCGTTAGCGGCTAGAGGCAAATTAACTGGTGTAACCGGGTTATTTTTTACGGCTAGACGGCTAGCATAGTCATTAAAATTCATCACAACGTATGATTCGTCTGGAGTATTCGCATCATAAATAACTACCCGATCATTAGTATTTTTTATTATATTTAAAATTTTTTTGAGTTGTTCAGGAAACATATATTTAAATTAACTAGGCTTTTAAAAGAAAGATCTCGTCTCGAACAACCGTACTTAGTTTTTCGACAACTTTTATTTTTTCCGGATCATCCAGACCGTCATATTTAAAATTATTATTTTCATCTTTCTCTAAAAATTCTAACGGAATCTTTTCTTCCAACTTCTGAAAACAAGCGTGCCACTCCGGATCTAAAATCATCTTAGTCACATCAGACATTAATTTAACGACCGAGAAACAACGATTAAATCCTAAACGATTAGAATGATAATATTTTTTAGCGGCCGGACTAAGACAATCATCGCCGTTACGGAGACCAACCCTTTTTTCCCAAGCCTGACGCGGCGCATGATCCATACCAAAGTCGTCGGTAAAAATCGGCGCAGTCACAAAAGACATAAAAACTTCAACAATATCGTGCAAGAGCTCTACATTTTTCTCGCTTACCCCTTTAATAATTTCCGGCTTAATTTTAGTCTCCGCCGACAATTTTCTAAAATCACCGCTTAAACCAGCTTCCTTAAATTTTAAATGATTACCATTTTTTTCACCAAAAGTAGATAATTCCCCAATTAAAGCAGCCGTTTCATTGGTTACTTCCTTTTCGTTCGCTTTTAAGAAAGTTATTTCTTTCCTTAACATAATAATTATTTTCCTTGTTTTTCCTTAATACCTTCTAAAATATTTTTAGGGACTTCGGAATAATGAGAGAATTCCATGACATAATTAGCGCGGCCTTGGCTCATCGAACGCAAACTAGTCGAATAACCAAACATTTCCGCTAAAGGAACCTTAGCTTTAACCACTTTGATATTGGCCCGATCAGACATTTCTTCAATTTGACCTCGTTTACTACTCAAATCACCAATAATATTACCCATATATTCTTCCGGTGTATTAACTTCAACTTTCATAATCGGCTCTAATAAAATCGGATTGGCCTTTTGACAAGCGTCCCGGAACGCGAAAATCGCTGCCATTTTAAAGGCAATTTCCGAAGAGTCAACTTCATGGTAAGAACCATAAAATACCGCCGCCTTAACATCAACCATAGGATAGCCGGCTACGGTACCACTTAAAATCGCTTCCTTAACACCTTTTTCAATCGCCGGAATATATTCGCGAGGAATAATACCGCCCTTAATTTCATCAGCGAACTCAAAGCCCTTACCTTGTTCTAGCGGTTCAACGCGTAAGGAACAATGGCCATACTGCCCGCGTCCACCGGATTGTTTAACATATTTATGTTCCGCTTCCGCAGTTTTAGTAATTGTCTCTCGATAAGAAACTTGTGGATTACCGACATTAGCTTCGACGCCGAATTCTCTTTTCATCCGATCAACAATAATTTCCAAATGTAATTCGCCCATACCAGAAATCAAAACTTGGTTAGTTTCTGGATCAGTCTCGACTCGGAAAGTCGGATCTTCTTCGGCTAAACGCTGGAGAGCCACACCCATTTTTTCCTGGTCAGCTTTAGTTTTCGGTTCAACGGCAATTTTAATAACCGGTTCTGGAAAAACAATCGATTCTAATAAAACCGGATTATTTTCATCACAAAGAGTATTACCAGTCGTAGTATTTTTTAAACCAATAACGGCCGCAATATCGCCCGCATAAATTTCTTTAATTTCCTCACGATGATTGGCATGCATCCGCACTAAACGACCGACGCGCTCCTTATTATCTTTAGAAGAATTAATGATATAAGATCCCGCCGATAAAACTCCCTGGTAAACTCGAACGAAACAAAGTTTGCCGACAAAGGGGTCAGTCGCTATTTTAAAAGCTAAACCAACAAAAGGCTTACCGTCATCAGCCGAGATAATAAATTTTTTATCAAAATCTCGAACATCGGTCGCTTCTAAAATCGGGACGTCTAGAGGAGACGGTAAATAATCATTAACCGCATCAAGCACTAATTGGACGCCAATATTTTGCAAAGCCGTGCCGCAAAGAACGGGATAAATAGCATTAGCAATGACGCCTTTTCTAATGGCAATTTTTAATTCTTCGACCGATATTTCCTGACCGGCTAAATATTTTTCCATGGTTTTTTCCTCACATTCAACGGCTTTTTCGATTAATTCGCTATGATATTCTTCAACTTTCGTCTTCATATCTTCCGGAATCGGGATTTCTTCGACATTCACACCATTAATACCAGAAAATTTATAAGCTTTTTTAGTTAGTAAATCAATCACTCCACTTAAATTACTTTCCGCGCCGATTGGTAATTGCAGGGCCACCGCTTTCTGATTTAAACGAGTGCGGATAGAATTAAGACTCATATAAAAGTCCGCGCCCATTTTATCCATTTTATTAACAAAACAAAGACGAGGCACATTATATTTATCCGCCTGGCGCCAAACAGTTTCTGATTGTGGCTCAACGCCGGCCTGGCCGTCAAAGACAGCGACAGCGCCGTCTAAAACGCGTAGAGACCGTTCAACCTCAACGGTAAAGTCAACGTGACCCGGAGTATCAATAATATTTATTTTATTATGTTTCCAAAAACAAGTAGTCGCGGCGGAAGTAATAGTAATACCGCGCTCTTTTTCTTGTTCCATCCAATCCATTTCGGCCGCCCCTTCATGGACTTCGCCAATTTTATGCTTTTTACCGGTATAAAACAAAACACGCTCAGTAAAAGTAGTCTTACCAGCGTCGATGTGCGCCATGATTCCAATATTTCTAATATTTTCTAAAGCGTAGTCTCGAGCCATAGTTATAATAAATTTATTTTAAAAATTAATTTATCGAGAAAAATGAGCAAAAGCCTTATTCGCCTCCGCCATCTTATGAACCGCTTCCCTTTTCTTAACGGCCGTTCCTTCGCCATTAGAAGCATCTAAAAGCTCAGTCGCTAACTTTTCCGCGCTAGAACGCCCTTTACGATCTTGAGCCGCGCCAATAATCCAATTACAAGCCAAGAAATAACGTCTTTCCCCTCTCACTTGAAAAGGAACCTGATAATTAGCGCCACCGACCCGTTTACCTCTAACTTCAACTAACGGCGATACTTTCTTAATCGCCTTATTAAAAATATGACGAGGATCCTGTTTAGTTTTATCTTTTAAAATCTCAAAAGCATTATAGACGATTTTTTCGGCCGCGCTTTTCTTACCCCTTTCCATCACGTAATTTATAAACTTAGCGACATTTTTATCGTTATATTTAGCGTCACCTTCAATTGATCTTTTAGGAGCTGGTTTACCTCTCATAATATTAAAATTAAATTATTTTTTTGGCTTTTTAGCGCCGTAGCAGCTTCGACCTTGGCGTCTGGCCTCCACGCCTGAAGCATCGAAAACTCCCCGAACAACTTTATAGCGTACGCCCGGCAAATCTTTAGTTTTACCGCCTTTTACTAAGACGATAGAATGTTCTTGTAAATTATGACCCATACCAGGAATATAAGCCGTTACTTCCATCCCGTTAGACAAACGAACACGAGCAATTTTCCGTAAAGCGGAGTTCGGTTTTTTAGGAGTAGTGGTTGTCACTTTTAAGCAGACGCCTTGTTTAAACGGGGCGCCTTTAACCGTATCTTTTTTCTTACGATGTAAGGAATCTAGACTAGTATGGAGCGCTAAAGCGTTCCGTCCAGCGGCTACTTTCTTACGACCATGACGGACTAATTGGTTCACTGTAGGCATAAAAATTAGCTTGATAAGCAAAAATAATCCTGAATGTTCAGGATAGCTTTTAAAATATTATTTAATACTAATTTAATTTAACAAAATATAAAATATAAGTCAAGATTATACATATTTTTTAGCTTTACGAGCTGTCATTTTATCCTTCATCACTTTCTTTAAAAAAGGAGCACGCTCGGCCATAAAATTTACCTCAAAGTCTAAATGGTCCTTTTTTTCCTTAACTTTAATAGATTCTATGCCTCCGGATATCCTATCACAAGCTAAAACTTTAATTTTCAATTTTTTAGCAACTTCACCAGCCAAACCATCCTTCTGACCCGTTAGACATGAATCTAAAACTATCGTTGCATTATCACTAAAAAAATTCCTAACTTTTCCTAACCATTTAGCGTCTGGTAAATCCGATTTATCAATATAAGAAGACCGCTCATCAGCATCATCGCCAAAATTTAAGCATCCATCATTACCATGCCCATTAAATATCGCAAAAGAAATTTTTTGTTTATTACCATAACGCTGATTCAGGGCTACTAAATCACGCATTACGCTAAACCGCCCTCCGGCTTCCATAAATCGCAATAAATATCTAGGCGACCTTATCTTACCTGATTCATCCCAAGTTAAATTTCTAAATAAGTTATCCCAAGTATCTTCATTACTATAAGAAGTTCCATTATAATCATTCTCAGAAGAGATAACAGCGCCATAAGGTAAACTATCGTCATCTCTAGAATCATACTGCGCACATAATAAATACTCTGGATAACGAGCAAAATTAGCCAAACCATATTCTTTTAACAATACTGAAGTGCTCCCCGGCCTATCATACTCTAAACCAAATAACGCTGCTAAATTATCCCTAACTAATTTCTTCTGTTGTTCCGGTTTAAGACCATGCTCTTTCTCATATTCATTATCAGAATCAGGAAAAGTACTAGCACGCCAAGATGATGCCATAACCCGAGGATCAAGGTTATAGAAAGAAAAAATTTCTCTTACTAACAAATTAATACGGTCTGTTTTATCTATAATGTCTTTAGACCCGCTATTAGTCTGGCCAGAATCTAACCCCCACTTTGTCCAATCCATTACATCAAAAAGATCGTAAATTTTATGAATACCACAAGCACCAAACCCCATATATGGTTGAGAACAAATTTTAGCTATCATCTGAGCCATCTTTTTAGCCCCATCTTCGGTGGGCTCAGTTAAAAGGTTACTAGCCAACTCATCTACTAATTTGGATAACTCTCTACTGATTAAAAGTCTTGTTTCCTCTTTCGACTCTCCTGTTTTTTTAAATTCCGCAAACTCTTGTTCAAAATGATCTAAAAGTTCTTCTACTTTTAAAAAAAGTTGATCTTTAGGATCAGAATTAGTAGCCAAATTATTCTCAATTTTTTGTCCAAAATTAAACATAAGCTACTAAACACCAACTATTTTCTGAAATAAAAAATCAACCAAGGGTATCATCAAGTCACCGGCCAACATCACAAAAATAATAACGAGAATAAAACCAAGGCGCTCTGCGCTTAAGTAGCGCTCTCTTAAATCGGCCGGCAAGAAGGTCGCTAAAATTTTAGAGCCATCTAGCGGCGGAATTGGCAATAAATTAAAAATCATAAGAACCAAATTAATATAAATTATCGCAACGATAAAGCCCCCAAAATTTATATTAAAAATTGGAAAAAATCTTAAAAATAAACCAAAAAATAAAGCAATTACGAAATTAGCTAAAGGACCGGCTAAAGCCACTCGCGCTTCACCGTACTTCTTATCGCGTAAATTATTAGGATTATAGGGCACCGGCTTAGCCCAGCCAAATACAAAAGGCATCTTGGAAAGAAGCATAACTAGAGGCAAAAAGAAAGACCCAAACCATTCTAGATGAGCTAGAGGATTAAGAGTCAAGCGCCCCGCATCCGAGGCCGTATTATCGCCTAAACGATGAGCCATCCAACCATGCATATATTCATGAGCGACAGCCGACAGGACTAAAACAACAATTTGAAAAATCTGAGCGATAATTGTGATATCCATATATTATAATTATACTTCTTTATTCTAGCATAACTTGATTCTTTTTTAAAATACTGTTAGGATAAAAACATTAAAAATAAAAAAACAATAAATATGGCAAAAAAATGTGACTTGTGTAGCCGTAGTGCAACGAAAGGAGCTAGCCGCTCTCATTCAAAAATCAAAACTCTTAAAAGACAGCATATTAACCTACAAAGTAGAGTAATCGACGGTATGAAGGTTAAACTCTGTACTTCTTGTCTTCGAACTATGGCTAAGCCAAAACGAGTTAAGGCAAAACGGAAGCCGGCCTTAAAAGCGGGCGATATGAAAGCTTTAAAAGTTAAGAAGGCGGGCGCTAAGAGCGCGGCTAAAAAGGTGGCCAAGAAAGCGACCAAAAAATAAACAAATAAACCGTTAAATACCATCGTTTCTAATAGAATTTAGCTCCAATCTATAAAACCGCGTTCTTTAAATGGACGCGGTTTTTTAATATATAAACCGCTATAAACAAAACTACATAATATCCTGTGCCCCAATACCAGTTGAACCAAGTAACGCTTACCGCGGCCCAGCTCGGTGCGGCTAATATATTAGAAATAATAAAAATATATTTTAATAAAAAATAAGCTGGCGCAAAAAATAAAACAGGGGTAAGCGGCAGACAAGCGGACAAAAGCGCCGCCATTATTAAAACCGATAGTAATAAAGGGAAAGTCCAAAGCACTAAAATATTAGCAAGCGGAGCAATTAGAGAAAACTGCTGAAAATTAATTAAAGCAATTGGTAAAATTACTAGTTGAGAAATTATGGTTAAACTCACTGTATCTAAAATATTTTTAACTAATCTTTTAATTTTTGACGCCCCCTTAATTTTCTTTAAAAAATGATTGACTAAAGACTCGGCGAGCGGATAAATATAAATAATTCCTAAAAGCGCTAAAAAAGATAATTGAAAACCAATATCATCACGTAATAATCTCGGATTAAAAATTAACATCACCGCCGCCGTCAAAACTAAAGCTCGAGTTAAAGAACTCAGCCGCTCATAATAAAGCGCTAAAAGAGCTAAAAACCCCATGATAGACGCTCTGAGCGCCGAAGCCGCCAGGCCAGTCATTAGCGGATATAAAATTAAAAAACTAAAAATTAATTTTAAGGACTGACGGCGATTAAAACCAATAATTAATAAAAAATTTAGTAACAGAGCGCTTAAAATCGTAATATGCGATCCCGAAATCGCGATCATATGACTAAGGCCGACGCGGGCAAAAATATTTAAATCTTCTCGATCGACTGTCCGCCGATAGCCTAATAAAAGCGCCTTAGCCAGACCGGCGGCTGGTTCGGGAAGACCCTGATTAATTAAGCCGGCTATACCCTGTTTAACATTTAAGAGGCGACGATAAACTATTTGCGACCAAGCTAATTGGCCTTTAACTAATTCAATTTTTGGATAATACATCACCGAATATATATCATAACGCGCTAAATAGCTTTCATAATCAAAACCATCAATAACGGGCGGCGCTTGCAACTGACCGCTAATTTTTAAAAAATCGCCGTAATCATAAGTCGGATAAAGTTTAGCTGTAACGAGCACTTGGCCGCTCACTTTTCCGGCCACACAAATTGTTAAACGACGGCTTTTATAATCTAAATCCGCCTCCTCGCAAATACGACCGACGATAGTTATCAGGCGGTCATTATAATAAGCCAAGTTTTTATCAGTAATCTCGGGGCGATAGGCATTCGGATAAAAACCACGTAAAAAAATAACGATAATTATCGTCAAATTAAAAATTAAAAATATCTTAGCGACGGGAAAACGCCGACGAGAATAGGAAGATAAAAACACAAAAAACCCTTAGATTAATAATGGTATTTTATAATAATATAAATTAAGAAAAGATAAAATTTTATGACAGTCCAAAATTTGACAAGAATAGTATTACATCTTACAATGAACAATTAAAATTAGGCTCTTTAAAAAACACTTACTTCCACCAAAATATAGCTTAACTAGGCTCTATTTTGGTGGAAATAAATAATAAAATCCACTGCCGGCCTTCCCTTCAGTATACGCTGGGGGACAAGCACCAAATCGGTGGGCCAAAACTTCTACACCCCTTAGTCGGGGTTGAGAAAAGGAGTATCTTATGTTACAAGATCATTTCAAAACCAAACAATCTCGGATAGGGATTATGTTACTATCACTAGTGATTATTCTCCCAAGCTACTATTCATTAGTCGCCCTGCTAGATAAGGCTGGCTGGTTAAAACTTTCCTCCGGTCAAATAATGTTCGCCGGAACCTTCATGATCATAATAATTATTGGCGTTATATTTTTCTTATTTTCTTTACTGTCAAAATCAGTTGAGGAAAGAAAAAAGAGGGACATTTATGTTCGCTTAGAGATTAGGAAAGATCTCGAATTAGCGCTACAAAAATTCTATGGTAGTATGTGCCGGGATCGCTTTAGTGATATTTATCTTTGTGTAGTATGTGAAAAATTTCTACAAGGAATAGGAGCAAAATTTCCGATTGCAGACCTAGACAAAAATTCACTAAAGCCGCTGTTAAACGGTATTAGTAATAATTTAGCAGTACTATACTATCTACTAGACTGCCGAAAAACAAGGAATGATGATATTATCAGGACGAAACCAGAGGGCTGGGAAGAAGAAATAAGGAACAATAAAAAACTCTCAAAAATTTATATTGAGACGAAAAATTCCTTACATGAATTATACGGACGGGTTGAAAAGTATGCTTTAAAAAACAACGTAGAAATCGTCCAAGACGCAGAATCTAAAATGCGATATCTGCTATATGCCGACACTTCTATCTTTGATTATATTGAAGTTAAAAAACAGGAAAAAAGTAAAAAAGGAGATTATCATGTTTGAAAATACTTGTTTAAAAACAAAAAAAGCGCGACTCCTAACACTAGGAACTTCATTAATAATAAGTATAGCGAGCTTATTTCTCTTATTATTAATAAAAATAAAATTCGGATGGCCAAAACCTTCCGATTTAGAAGCCATCTCTCTCGTACTTCTGATTATGATATTTATAATTAGTCTGGCAGCTATTTTGTTCTTTTCGCGGGAACGTTCCGAAGAAGAAATCTTCCGAAGAAGAAAAAAAATAAAAGTCTAATCAATATTTAATAAATGGCAAGCCCTCCGGATTAACTTCGGAGGACTTTTTTATATAATCAAATCACCAACTAATATTTTCGAGAGCCACTAATTATTTCTTTAACGATCTTAAATACGCCTCCATAAATAATTCTAAATCGCCGTCTAAAACATTATCCACATTAGAAGTTTCATAGCTACTGCGATGATCTTTCACTAGGCGATTACCATATAAAAAATAGGAACGGATCTGGCGACCCCACTCCGCCTTAGTTAATTCGCCCTTAAGCTTACGCTCCTGCGTCGCTTTTTCCGTCAAGGATAATTGATATAATTTAGTCTTTAATATTTTAAAAGCATTTTCTTTATTCTGATGCTGAGAACGTTCGCTTTGACAAGCGACCGTTAGCCCGGTCGGAAGATGAACAATACGGACAGCTGAATCAGTCGTGTTAACGCTCTGGCCACCCGGACCGCTAGAGCGATAAACATCTATTCTAATATCCTCGTCTCTAATAGTAACCGCGGCGTCATCTTTAATTTCCGGAATAACTTCTACTAAAGCAAAAGAGGTCTGACGTAAACCATCGGCATTAAAAGGCGAGTTACGCAGTAAACGATGAACGCCATTTTCGCTTTTTAAATAGCCATAGGCCCAGGGCCCAGCGAGACGTAAAACAGCGCTTTTTAGACCAGCCTCATTACCATAATTACGATCGAGACTCTCCACCCGCCAATTTTTCCGCTCGCCGAAACGAAGGTACATCCGCTCAAGCATTTGGGCCCAATCTTGAGCATCAACGCCGCCCGTTCCCGCATGAATCGATAAAATCGCGTTATCATAATCATAGGGCTCAGAAAAAAGCGACGTAAATTCTAACTCCGAGAATTTTTTGACCAACTCTTCATATTTCTTTTCCAGCTCTTCGGTCAAATCCCCGCCGCCTTCTTTCTGCGCTAAAGCCGCCATTTCTTCCGCCTCCCGTATTTCTTTTTCTAGTCCTTCCCACGCCTTAATTTCCGAGGCTAATTCTTCAACTTTCTGACCAATTTTAACAGCGGCTGCTCTATCCAACCAGAAATCAGGGTCAGCCATTCGTAAGCGAAGTTCTTTTTCTTCGACCGCTTTTCGATCGATATCCAGAAGAGATTTTGCCCGCAAAAAACGTTCCCGTAAATCTTCTAAATTAGCTAATAAATTTTCCATATATGTTTATTATAACAAAAAAACGTCCTGTTGGGCAGGGCGTTTTTAAATAGATAAAAAGTATAAAATTAACGTTTGCTCCATTGCGGCGCCTTACGCGCTTTACGCAAACCCGGTTTCTTTCTTTCCACCTGACGAGGATCACGAGTTAAGAAACCATTAACTTTAAGAGCGTCCTTGGTAGCCAAATCAAAAGCTAAAAGAGTGCGACTAATCCCTAAGCGAACAGCGTCTATTTGACCTTGTTTGCCGCCGCCTTGCGCTAAAACTGAAAAGTTGAAATCACGGCTATGGCCAGTCACTTTCAGGGGCTGAGTAATTAAATTTAAACCTTCGCCCGGAAAATATTCGCTAGCTCTCAAACCATTAATAATAATTATTCCCTTGCCATTTTCATACAGACGAACTTTAGCCACCGCGCGTTTACGGCGACCAACCGCTTTAATATATTTACCAGTAAACTCCGCTACTTCATTTTTAGCCCAATCTTTTTCTTCTTCAATCGGTTCCACCGACACTTCCGAGTTTAAAATATCTTTCGGCGCCTGAATTTTAGCGGTCTTACCTGCTTTTGCTTTTCTGTCTGCCATATTTATTTAATAATTAATCTTTTAAGCATACCGACGCGCAGCCTATTATCCGGTAACATTTCCCGCACCGCTCGATATAAAACATCGCCCGGATTATGACTATAAACATCCGACATTTTTTTACTTTTTAGGCCGCCGAGATAACCGGAGAAATGATGATACTGTTTCTGATTTATTTTCTTCCCGGTAAATTTTAATTGGCCAATATTAGAAATTTCCACGATGTCGCCTAAATCTAGATGCGGTTGGAATTCTGGTTTAGTCTTACCGCGTAACAAACCGACGACTTTAGTCGCTAAACGACCAACCGTCTGACCGCTCGCATCAATCTTTTGCAATTTTCTTTCAATATTTTTCATATATAATTTAGACTAATTCAATTTGTACCATTTCCGCTCCATCCCCTTGGCGCACCCCTAATTTAACGGTTCGCGTATAGCCACCGGGACGACTTTTATAGCGAGTGCCTAAAACTTCAATCGCTTTTTTTACCGCATTTTTTTGAAGTAAAATCTTAATTAAACCCCGACGCGCGTTTAAATCGCCGGCTTTAGAAGCGGTAATCGTCCTTTCTACTAAAGGGCGAACCGCAGCCGCCTTGGCTTTAGTCGTCTTAACTTTTTCGTATAATAAAATACTAGAAGCTAAATTACGTAACATCAGTTCACGAGGCCCCTTTTTTCTATCCAAAATTTTATTTTTATTTCTGTGACGCATATCTTTTATCTTTCAATTACAAATTATTTTTTGGCTTTTTTCTTAGCTTCTTTCTTTTCTTTCTTTTCTTTTTTATCTTCAGGCGCTTCTTCTTGACCAGCGACATTTATTTCTTCTAAGTCAGCGGCAACGAATCCCTCCTCCGCCCCCGACGTTTCTTGGGCGTCTTCATCCTTTTTTAAAGATAAGAAAGAAGTATATTGATCAACTAAAATCTTAACCGCTTCGTTAAAAGCGTCAGCCGCACTGATCGTACCGTCAGTTTTAACTTTTAAAATTAATTTATCCCAGTTAGTCATTTTCCCAACCCGCGTATTTTCTACGCTAATACTGACAACGATAACTGGCGAAAAAATAGAGTCAATTTCAATATAACCAATTTCTCTATTTTCCTTTTTTCCCCCATCGGCCATCCGATAACCTCGTCCCTCTTTAACCACAATTTCAATTTCTAGACTACCACTTTCATCGGTGATATGAGCGATAACTAAATTAGGATTTTTAATCCCCACTAAAGAATTTTTGGCGATATCGCCGGCCGTGACCGTTTTCTTACCTTTAACTTTTAGTTCTAAACGGACTTCTTCTTCCGTAAACACTTTAAGACGTAATTGTTTTAAATTTAAAATAATTTCTAAAACATCCTCTTTAACATGCGGCAAAGCCATAAATTCGTGGCTCGCGCCTTTAACCTTAACGCCAATAACGGCCGCGCCGGGGAGCGATGATAATAAAACGCGACGCAGAGAATTACCCAGCGTCATGCCGTATCCCGGGAAAAGTGGTTCGACGCTGATTATGCCTTCATGAGGCTCAGTGCCGTCTTTAAATTCAATTTTTTTTGGTAGAGCAATGTTTTGCATAAATTTATTCGCCCACCGAGCCAAACTCAGCGGGAACGAATTACTTTATTTTGAGTAATACTCAATTATAATTTGCACATTTAAATTCTTAGGTAGATCCGAATCTTGTGGTTCATGGAGAACTTTAGCGCTTAGGTCGCTGACATCAAAATTTAACCAGCTCGGTCGATCCGCTTTTTTTAACTTTTCATCGGCCGTTTTAAAATATTTTTTAGTAACGCTATTCTTTTTAACCTTAATCACTTGTCCGGCTTTAACACTGAAAGAAGGGATGTCGGCTTTACGACCGTTAACAGTAAAATGACCATGATTAACTAATTGACGTGCTTGCGCTCGCGAACTAGCCCAGCCTGCCCGATACACTACGTTATCTAAACGCATTTCTAGGGCGCGCAAAAAATTCTTGCCCGCATCACCAGCTTTTTTAGAGGCTTTAACAAAAGTCAAACGGAATTGTTTCTCCAGTAAACCATAAAATTTCTTGGCTTTCTGTTTTTCCGCTAACTGCGTACCATAGTCGCTTAAACGTCGGCGCGGCTTAGCCCCATGAAAACCCGGTATAGAATTACGTTTAACCATCGCGCATTTAGGCGTTAAACAACGATCCCCTTTTAAGAATAGTTTTTCGCCAGCCCGACGACACTGTTTGCATGTACTATCGATATTTCTTCCCATATTTTAGTATTTATAATTTGAAAATAAGCTATTAGACGCGGCGTGGTTTTTTAGGACGGCAACCGTTATGAGGGACGGGCGTAGTATCTTTAATAGCTACGACATTCAGGCCATTAGCATTCAAAGCCCGAATAGCGGCTTCCCGGCCAGTACCGACACCAGACACAAAAACACTGACTTCTTCTAAACCATATTCTTCTTTAGCTTTCTGACTAGCAATTTTAGTAATAATTTGCGCTGCATAAGGGGTCGCCTTTTTTGCCCCTTTAAAACCCGCCAAACCAGCACTCGCCCAAGAAATTACGTCTCCCGCCGCATCAGTCAAAGTAATTATCGTATTATTATAAGTAGCTTGAATATACGCGCGGCCGACTTTCACGACTTTAGCCGTTTTTTTCTTTTTCTTTTTGACTAATTTTTTTTTCGCTCTCGCCGCCTTATTCTTTTCTAATTTTTGTTTAATTTCTTCAGGTAATTCTTCTACGCTAGAATCAAAAGAAAAATCCGGACCCTCTTTGTCCTCTTTAGACTCGAGAGCCATATCTTCTTTAATAGTCGGGCTACTGGCCGCCTTAGTTTCTTCACTGGTAGCAGGTTTTACTTCTTCAGGCATATTTAATCTTTTTTAATTATTTTTAATAAAAACCAAGCCTAATCGCTTTGGCCTAAAATAATAAATTAAGTCTTCTGCAGACCGGCTTTACTCTTGCCGCTACCCATAGTCACCCGTTTATTACCACGCACAGTTCGGCTATTAGTTTTTGTTCTCTGACCACGGACTGGTAAATGTTTATTGTGACGCAGGCCACGGTAACAACCGATTTCCCGTAAACGTTTAATATTACCTTGAACTTCGCGGCGCAAATCGCCTTCAACCGTATAATGTTTTTCAATCGCTTCGCGTAGTGTATTAGCCTCGGCTTCTTTTAAATCCTTAACCCGAATATTTTTATCAATTTTAGCTTCCGCTAAAATCTTATTAGAACGAGTCCGGCCAATGCCGTGAATATAGGTTAAAGCAATTTCTACTCTTTTATCATTAGGGATATTAACCCCGGAAATTCTTACTGCCATAATATTATAAGCGCCTTAGGCGCATAAAATTTCGTCGCTTGCTCGAGAATGAAAGTTTAGCTTTCTTTCCGGCCGCTCGCTAGAAATTGGAAAAATTACCCTTGTCTTTGTTTATGTTTAGGATTTTTGCAAATAACGTGAACCCGACCCTTACGACGGACAACTTTGCAATCTTTACAAATTTTTTTAGCACTGGATCTTACTTTCATATTAAAATTTATCTAGAAATTAACAGAATAAACAAGCTCGAAATAACCTCTACATACGATAAGTTATGCGTCCCTTTGAAAGGTCATAAGGGCTAATTTGTAGCTTAACTTTATCACCCGGCAGTAAACGAATTTTATTCATCCGCATCTTGCCCGATAGATGAGCTAAAATTTCATGTCCGCTGTCCAGAGCCACTCTAAAAGTAGCGGCGGGCATAAGTTCTAAAACTTCGCCAGTGACCTCAATAAAATCCTTAGCATTAAGGGTAGAGGAGCTGTCCTGGCTATTTGCTTTTTCTTTTGACATTAACACAAAAAAATTTGATAAAGACTAGCTTGGCTTTATCAAAATTCTTTAAAAATTAGTTAAGTTATTTTTTATAATAATCTTAATAAAATTATTATAGAGATAAGATTAGAAGTTGTCAATAGATACCGCCTAAAATCAAACAATATCCGACTAAAGCTCTAAAATAGCTTTAATGCGTCGAACTCCAGCGCTCGAGGCCTCCTCTTTCTGAATTTTAAAATGACCTAAAATACCAGTTCGTTCCACATGCGGACCGCCACAAATTTCCTGAGAAAAAGCCTTTTTAAGATCAGGAGTATTCAATTCTTGTGAATGGGCAATCGTATAGACTTTAACGCGCTCGCCATATTTAGAATCAAAGACACCCATAGCGCCCCTACTCTTAGCTTGGGCTAAAGATAGTTCTTCGCAAATAACGGGATAATCCTGTTTAATAGCGTCATTAACCAAATCTTCAACTTGTTTAATCTCTTCCGGCGTCATTTTTTCAGAATGGGAAAAATCGAGACGCAGGCGTTCTGGAGTAATATTACTCCCCTTTTGGACGACATAATCACCTAAAACTTGGCGTAACGCCGCGAGTAGCAAATGGGCAGCCGTATGTAATTTAGTCGTCTCCACACCAGCATCGGTTAGGCCGCCCTTAAAACGGCCGGCTGAAGCGGTCCGAGATAAGTCTTGATGTTTTTTTAGCTCAGCCGCAAAGCCAGTTGAAAACATTAACTCCACATCTTTAGGCACTAACAGCCCACCACTCTTCACTCTTAACTTATTTATTTCTTCAAAACTTAATTCAATCGGAAAACCATAAGTCTGATATAAATCAAAAAGTGTTTTGGCGTCTAATTGGAATTCTTTTAAAATATCGGAATAACTCTTAAATAATCTCTCAATTCTTTCCATCCCCTTTTCTAGCGTCCGGCTAAACTTATCTTCTTCTTTATTAAATTCATTTAAAATAAGGGCCTGACGGCTGAGCAGATCGGAATAAACATCTTGATAATCGCGGATCACGGCGGCCGCAAGACTAGCGGTCCAAGATTCTTGAGTTATGCCGAGCTGGCGTCCATAACGAACCGCTCGTCTAATTAAACGGCGAACAACATAGCCTTGATCCGTATTAGAAGGCGTCACCCCACGAATATCGCCGATGATAAAAGTGGCCGCTTTAATATGATCGGCAATAATCCGCATCATCCGCGTTATCTCAGGATTCTGGTTATACTCATGACCGCTCAATTCCTCTAATTTTCTAAGTAAATTTATAAATAAATCCGTCTGATAATTATCAGCTAGACCATTAATAACGGCTAAAACTCTTTCTAAACCCAGGCCGGTATCGACGTTTTTCTGAGCGAGTGGCTCAAATTTCCCCGCGGCGTTCTTATTGTATTGCATGAAAACATTATTCCAGATCTCTACCCAATAATTATTATCATCATTAAAGCTAGCCGGAACTTCACTTGGAGGGCCGGCCCAATAAAATATTTCCGTATCCGGTCCACAAGGCCCGGTCAGGCCCGCCGGCCCCCACCAATTATTTTTTTTTGGCAATTTAGCGATTCTCTCTAGAGGGAGATTATTATCACTAAAAATCTTCGCCCAGATATTATAGGCCTCGACATCAAACGGCGCGTCTTCATCGCCCGCAAAAACGGAAACCGCTAAACGATTTTTATCAAGACCAAGCCACTGAGCGCTAGTTAGAAATTCCCAGCTATAAGCAATCGCCTCATTTTTAAAATAATCGCCCAAAGACCAGTTGCCCATCATCTCGAAAAAAGTATGATGAGTCGTATCGCCAACTTCTTCGATATCTCCAGTCCTAATACATTTCTGAGCGTTAACTAGCCGCTCGCCGGCCGGATGTCTTTCTCCTAATAAATAAGGAACTAGCGGGTGCATACCGGCCGTCGTAAATAAAACAGTCGGGTCATTTTCCGGGATTAAAGAAGCACTGGAAATCACCAAATGTTTTTTAGTTTTAAAAAAATCGAGATATTTTTGACGAAGCTCGAACGAAGTAATTTTTAGTGGCGAAACGACTAATGGCATACTAATTAATTTTACTTAAATCATTATTTAAAATTATCGGCTGCATGGCTTTTATCTCATCACTGTAACCCATTTCCGGAATAGGATTAAAAAGAAATATTTTCTTATCCATAGTATAAGCGAAACCCATTTCGAGGAAAACGTTGCCGCCGATATAATTTTTAATTCCCTTCTTTTCTCCGTTAACGACTAGAACGGCATCGGCCTCTTTTATTAGATTATAATACCTCTTAATTAAATCTTCGCCAGCGGCCGCTCGAAAACTGGCATCGCCCTCCTTATCTTTAACCGCCAAAAAATCGGCCAACAAAACTTCTCCCTGAATAATTCTTTGTGACATAAAAGGTATCTCCGTCTGGTGCCCTAAACTTTCTAGAACATCTTTCACTTCTTTAATTTTCGGCGTCAGATCAATACTAGCGCAAATTACTATTTTCATATCAATTTATAATATATTAACTTCTTCCTCTAAATCAAGAGCAAACTTTTTTTTGACCGCCGCTTTTACTTTCTTAATCAAGGTCAAAACCTGACGGGCGCTGGCGTTATCGTAATTTACTAGGATGAGAGCTTGTTTATCGTGCATGCCGACTGGACCGATTTTTTTGCCTTTGAATCCAGCTTTTTCGATCAGCCAGCCGGTCGGGATTTTTATCTTTCCTCTGGCCGCCGCGAAATGTGGCAAATCAGGATATTTTTTGAGTAACTGTTTAAACTTAAGGACGCTGACTTCCGTATTCTTGAAAAAAGAGCCGGCGTTAGGGGTAGCGACGGGATTAGGTAATTTAGCATTACGAATTTCTTCAATAATTCTAACAACGTCGCGCAAACTTGGATCATTAATATTCTTTTTTAATAATTCTTCTCGAATTGAGCCATAGTCTAATTTTAATTCCGACTGACGACTTAACTTAACCGTCACCGAATATATAAAATAACGACCCTTTAATTTATTCTTAAAGATACTATTACGATAACTGAAATGGCAATCCCGACTGGCGAATATCTTTTCATGACCGGTTTTTAGATCAATCGCTTTTAAATGATAAAAAACATCTTTAAGTTCGACGCCATAAGCACCGATATTCTGGACCGGAGCAGCGCCGACGGTACCATATATTAAAAATAAATTCTCCAAGCCGTACAGGTTATGACCGACACAAAAATTAACAAACTTCGTCCATACTTCGCCCGACTTCCCTTCGACTAAAACATGGGTCTCTCCCTTTTCAACCAAATCCATCCCTTTTATTTCATTCTTTAAAACCAAACCTTTTAACTTACTAATAATCAAAACGTTAGAACCGCCACCCAAGATATGAATCGGTTTCTTGTTGGCCTTAGCCCAGCTAATTGCTTCTAATAATTCAGCTTTGGTTCTAATAACAGCAAAAAATTCGGCTGCTGGGCCGATTTTGAGAGTCGTGTATGGAGCGAGAACTATATTCTCTTCTATTTTCAACATGATTTAATTATAGTAAAAAGATAGAGAAAAGTCTAAATAAACTTTAGTCCACCTCCCCCATAGTCTGTAACTTCAAAAGCTTAGCATAAAGACCACCGCCTACTTTAGCTAACTCAATATGACTCCCTTCCTCGGCGACGCGGCCATTCTCTAAGACAATTATTTTATCGGCTCGTTTAATCGTACTTAAACGATGAGCAATAATAATCATCGTTCGATCCCGACTAATTTTTTCGAGCGCATCTTGAATTAAAAATTCGCTCTGACTATCTAAGTTAGAAGTCGCTTCATCAAAAATTAAGACTCGCGGATTAGCTAAAATCGCTCGAGCGATACCGACGCGCTGGCGTTGTCCGCCGGAAAGTTTAATCCCGCGTTCGCCGACTGTTGTCTCATAACCATTTTCCAATTTATCAATAAACTCGGCGGCGTTAGCAATTTTAGCCGCAGCCACTATTTCCTTCTTAGTCGCGCCTGGCTTAGCGTAAGCGATATTTTCCGCCACGCTTAAATCAAAAATTTCCACTTCCTGCGGAACAATGGCTAAAAATTTTCGAAAAGAATATAAGTCGTAATCACGCAAATCTTTATCATCTAACAAAACTCGGCCTTCCTGAGGATCGTAGTGACGATAAATTAGACGCGCTACTGTCGTTTTCCCGCCGCCGGAAGGCCCCACTAAAGCCGTCACACAGGCGGCATTAATTTTAAAGTTAAGTTGGCTGACCGCCGGCCGCTTATTATCTCCATAACGGAAAGAAACCGTTTGAAATTTTATTTCACCTTTAATCTGCTTGGGTTTATAACCATTAGCTTTATTAATTATGTCATTTTCCGCCTTAAATAAAACGAGTAAACGATTGACTCCCTCCCGACCCTCTTCCATCTTATCGTAGAAACGAGACAAACGATATAAAGAAGCATAAGCTTTTTCGCTCAGCGTAAAAACAAAAATTAAAGAGCCAACACTAATTAAACCTTTAAAAACTAAATAGACGCCGAGAAAAAGAACAGAGGCGCGACCGACATCAACAATTAGGTTACGACCTAGTCCAACCTTCATCATCCAACCCCATTGTTTATCTTCATTATCCCGAACATGACGCTTAATCTCATCAAAACCGCTCATCTCGCGCGGCTCTTGGACAAAGGACTGGACGGCATTGATATTTAAAATAGCTTGCCCCATTTTGCCGCTCGCCATTTCGTAATCACGATAGATTTGTTTACGAACAGGATACATCTTGCGGTTCGACCAATAGGTTACCGTAATAAAGAGCGGCGCAAAAAATAAAAAAGATAAACCAATACGCCAATCCGCCCAGAATAAAGCCGGCAGGGTTAGGGCGAGTTGAATCATGGTCGGAATAACCTCCCAAGACATATTATTAAGAAATTCCGAAATCTTATCGATCCCTTTTTCGATTTTAATAATTTTGCTACCAGTATTTTCTCGCTCATGATAACCCAAGCTTAAGTAGACCAATTTTTCCTGAGCCTTAATCCCTAAAAAATATTCAGCTTTTACTAATAACTTAAGAATTCTTCGATCACTCAGATATTGGACAAAAGAACGAACTTCGTCGGTAGCTAAATAAAGAACAATCAGTTTAAGTAAATCTGGCAGACTATCGGCGCTAAAATTACTTACTCCGTCAATAACAAACTTCAAAATATAAGGTTTGCCTAAATCTAAAAGAGCGGCGGCAAAAATAGTAATAATGATTCCCCAAAAAAGACCGCGAAAAGACGCCAGCAAACGCCAAAGTTCTGCCCAAAAAATCTTTAGGGGAATAGTCTCTGTTTCTTTAATTGTCTTTTTTACTTTATTCATAACAACAAAAATATGGCTAGACTTAAGTCTCTACTATAATATACGAAAAAATCTGGCTAATGTTACAGTTTATTTTCTTTGATTAGGTTTTAGCAACCCGTCAGCGATTCGGAAAACGTCGCCCGCTCCCATTAGAACCAACGAATCTCTGGCCTGGAGACGATTTTTTAAATATTGAATAGCCTCAGGAATATTAGCAATAGCGCGAACCGGCTGTTTGATCCGAGCGCTTTGATTATATTTCTTAATCGCAACGACTAATTCCCGGCTCGAGACATCGCCTTGCTTCTCGCGCGCCGAGCCATAGATATCCAGGACTATCAGTTCATTCGTATCGGCGAAAGACACGGCGAAATCTTTAAAGAAAGCTTTAGTACGAGTAAAAGTATGGGGATGAAAAACAGTGATAATGTTCTTAGTCGGATAATGGCGACGTAAACCGGCTAGAGTGCTTTTAATTTCAGTCGGATGATGGGCATAGTCATCAACGATTAGAGCGCCTTTATATTTTCCTAAAATTTGCGCCCGGCGATCTGTCCCACGAAAACCGGCTAAATGTTTTCTAATCTGCGGCCAAGCGACTTTCATTTCGCGCGCCGCTGCGATAGTCGCAAGCGCATTCAAGATATTATGCTCGCCCCAAAGCTTGATCTTAAAGCGACCCAAAGCCTCGCCCTGATAACTTAAAGAAAATGATTGAAAGATCCCTGACGTTTTTACGTCATAAGCTAAGTAGTCGGCGCCAGCGCCATACGAGCCAGTTACTAAATTATAACTAATAAGCTTACCGCGACAATATCTTTTTATTTTCTGGCTTTCTAAGTCGCGTTGACTAACGACTAAGAATCCGCGAGCCGGAATTTTCTTTACGAAATCCGCGAAGACTTTAGTATAAGCCGCCGGGGTTTTAAAGAAATCTGGATGGTCATAATCAATATTATTCAAGACTACGCCGTGCGGCTGAAAATACTGGAGCTTATTCTGATATTCATCAACTTCGGCAATAAAATCTGACGACGATCCGGACAGGCCGCTGCCAGCGAATTGTGGAACGCGCGAACCCACTAGAACATTAGGTTTTTTTCCGGCCTTCATTAAAACATAGCCGAGCCAAGCCGAAGTCGTCGTCTTACCATGGCTGCCGCAGACGGCTACGCCTCGATATTGATTAAAAACTTGACCGAGCGCTTCGGCATAAGACAAAAACGATACCCCCTGGAAACGAGCCGGGTTATTCTTAATAAAAGCTAGCTCCGGATTATTTTTCAAATCTTGGGAAGTAGAATATATAATGGCATCTATTTTATCCGGAATATTTTTTACGGCAAAAGGAGAAAAAACCTTGATTTTAGCTTTCCGCAAAACCCGATCGGTTAAAAAGACATCAACAATATCCGACCCGCTTATCTTATTCCCTTTCGCCGCCAAAAATTGGGCCAACATAGTCATGCCGACTCCTTTTACGCCGATACAGTAGATGTTCTGTTTTTTGCTTAATTTTTTAGGCATAATTAGCTTAAAAATCTTAGTTCTATCCATTTATTGACAAAAATTAACTAATATGATATACTAATTCAATCTAAATAAAATAATTCATTAACAAGTTAGAAACCGAGGTAAAAATGTTAGCAAATTTAACATTCAGTCGAAAAAGCCTAATTATCTGGGCATCATTGACAGCCGTTATTGCCGCCATATGTACCCTTCTGATGTATTTATTGCCCAACGGCGGTGATCATTATTTTAAGGGGATGGTTGTAACTATAATCGGATCGTTCTTTGTATTCATATTTCTTTTGGCTATAGAAAATGGTACTCATAAAAGTTAATTTCGTACCCATACGCCATTACTGGTCTCTACTCTTAGAGACCTTTTTTATTTCCCCAACATCTCCCAAACTATCCCGGCCATAGCCTCCGCCGCGCCGCGTTTAATTACCTTGCCTATACTATTAGATAGTCTAACTCTCTCTTGACCGTCATCCAATATCTTTTTTATTTCCGCTAGCAAACTTTCCGGCACTAAATCGTTTTGCTTTAGAACGACAGCCGCTTTCGCCTGTGCGAAAACCGCCGCGTTATCTTCTTGATGCGAATTAGGAATAGGAATTAAAATCGCGGCTTTATTCAATAAAGATAATTCGCTAAGCGCCGACATGCCGGCGCGGGAAATTACTAAATCGGCCGCACGCATTAAATCTAAAACCTCTTCATTATTTAAAAATTCAAAAACTTGATAATTAGGTAACTTAATCTTTCTAGACGGTAACTTCCCTCTGCCGACTAAATGAATAACTTGGTAAGACTTCACTAATTCCGGAGCGGCGGCGAAAATTAATTCATTAACGGCCTGAGCGCCGGTGCCGCCACCAGTGATAAAGATGAGCCGCCGACTTATGTCTAAACTATACTTATCTTTTATTTCTTTAACCGATAAGGCGTCTTGATCCGCTTGATCCGGTGCGACCGGATTACCAATCCAAATCGCTCGCGGGCCGTAGTCTAACAAAGATTTTTCTAAAGCCACACTAATCACTGAAGCAAAAGGAGCCATTAACCTGTTAGCAAAACCCGGCCGAACATCTTGTTGATGAATTAAAATCGGCACTTTTTTACAAGCCGCGGCCCAAACTAAAGGAACGCTAATAAAGCTCCCCGCGCTAATTATTAAATCGACTTTCTCGGCTGACAAGAGGCGTAAAGATTGGTAAAAAGCGAAAATAATTTTAAAAAAATCGAAAATATTATGTCCAGAAAAATAACGCCGCCATTTCCCGCCAGTAATACTACGAAATTCTAATACCCCGACTTTTCGATTAAAATCGGCGACCATATCTCTTTCCGGTCCCTGAGCGGTGCCAATAAAAACTAAACGATAATCTTGAATATCAGATTTTAATAATTCTTCGGCCACGGCCAAAAGCGGCGTCACTGAACCGCCCGATCCGCCACCGCTTAAAAATATCGTTTTTGTTTTCTGAAGTTGTTCACTCATTATATTTTCGTTATTCCATTAAATAAAACTCAACGATTAATCTTCGCCTGCTTACTAATATTAATAATAATTCCCATCGCTAAAAGCGATGATAAAGTCGCCGAACCGCCCGACGATATAAAGGGCAAAGGAACGCCCGTCATCGGAATTAAATTAATCATGCCACCAATATTTAAAAATGTCTGAACCGATAACCAGACGACTATGCCAATCGCCAGAGTACTGCCATAGATGTCCGGTGCTCCCCGGGCAATTAAAAGACCACGATAAAATATAAATAAATAAAGTAAAATTAAAATAGCACTCACAATAAAACCAGTTTCTTCAGCAATAATCGGAAAAATAGAATCACCCCAAACTTCCGGTAAATACATAAATTTCTGACGGCTTCCGCCTAAACCGCGACCGAAGAGACCACCGGAACCAACAGCAATCATCGACTGATTTATCTGATAACATTTATCCTGAGCGCTAAAACTCGGGTCTTCCATACATTTAATGCGATCACTCTGATAGGACTGTTTCAAACCAACCATCACGAATAAAGCTAAGATAGCTAAAACTAGAGTAATAACAATATGACTTATTTTCCCGCCGCCGGCAAAAAATACGACAAAAGCCGTAAACGCAATAATAAATAAAGTTCCTAAATCAGGTTGCGCCAACATCAAAACACTAATTACTCCTAAAATAGCTAAAAACGGCACGACTCCACTAGCCCAATCATGGAGAGAACCTCTCTTAGCTTCAAGCCAAGTAGCTAAATAAATTAAAAAAGAAATTTTAACTAGTTCTGAGGGTTGAAAAGATTGGCCAAAAATATTAATCCAACTGCGAGCCGTACCGTATTCCGAGCGTAAACCAGGAATAAATACCAAAACTAACAATAAAATAGAAAATAAAAGAAAAAAACTAGCAAACTTTTTCCAATAATGATAATTAACGCGCACGGCAAACCAAAAAACTAATAAACTAACCGCTAAACTAATAAGCTGTTTCACTAAATAATGATAGGTGTTACTAAAACGAATATAAGAGTCGACGGAGGAAGCGCTAAAAAGCATCACTAACCCAAAAATTATCAAAACAGCGAGCGCAGACAATAAACTCTTATCTGGCTCATGTTCACCGGACTGAACGCCAAAAATATTTTTCCTGATTTTTGCAAACATATAGACAATTAAAAGCGCCTATCCAATAAGAAAATAATCAAGCCTAAGGCGGCGCCAATCGCCGAAACCACCCAAAAACGCATCACGATTTTAGCTTCTGGCCAACCAATCGCTTGTAAATGGTGATGCAAAGGCGCGGATAAAAAAATTTTTTTCCCTCTAATTTTTTTCGACAGCATCTGTATAATTACCGACAGAGATTCTAATAAAAAAATAAAACCAATAAAAATCAAAAATAAAGAACTGTTGGTCAGCATGGCAATGATGCCTAGAGTCACGCCTAAACTCATCGCGCCCGTGTCTCCCATATAGAATCGAGCCGGCGGAATATTAAACCATAAGAAAGCCGATAAAGAACCGATAATTACTCCGCAAAAAGTTGCTAGTTCGTAGCGACCTAAGGAAAAAGCAATCACGCTATAAGCGACAAAGGCAACTAATAAAGTCCCGCCCGCCAGTCCGTCCAAGCCATCGCTTTCATTAACGGAAAAAGAGGTCGCAACAATCATAAAAATAAAAATTGGTATATACCAAGCCCCGATTTCAAAATTACCTAAAAAAGGCACATGAAAAACCGTCCAGTCTAATTTATAATAAAACCATAGTGCGCCTACGATGGCAATTAAAGTATAAATTAAAAGACGATGACGTAATTTTAAACCGCCGCCACCGAGCACTCCTTTACCGCGCACATCCAGCCAATCGTCAAATAAACCGATTAAAGCGCTAATAATTAAGGCGGCGAGCGGTAATAAAGTTTCCGACCGAGAAAAAAAATTAAGATGAGCTAAAATATTCCAGGTAAAAAATTTTTCTAATAAAGCGAAGGAGACAATAAAAATCAAAAGTGTTCCCCAAATTAAAATTCCCCCCATAGTCGGGGTGCCGACTTTATGGGCATGGAGCTGACTAAAAATTGGCGTCTCGCCACTATTGCGGATTTGCTTACCTAATTTATATTTATACAAATAATGAGTCAAAGCGGGCGCGAGCGACATTGAAAAAATAAAAGCTAAAACCGAAAAGAATAAGATTTTAATAATATAGAATTCTGTCATAATAGACTAAACTACTTAAAATTAACCAGATAAACGAACATCAAGACGAAATTTAACAGACCAGAAAAAATCAAGGCGGTCGCCAGGAGTAAATGGGCGCCGAATCGAAAATTTGGCTGTTTAGAATAGGCGGCGGCGAGAGAATAATTTATAATTAAAATCACTAAACCAAAAATTGGATACCAGAAAATTTGAGCCGGATCGCCTACCAAATCAATACCCGAATCAACATTATAATGGAGCACTAAGAGATCACCGCTTAAACTATGACGAATAAACGCGGCTTCGGCCCAAGCTAAGATATTAAGTAAACCAGACGCTAAAAAATAGAAACGACTAGGTAAAAAATACCAAAGAGCTAAAAAAGCTTTAGCGCTAGCGCGACGAGCGCGGTAGAAACGATCATAAAAATTAGAGTAAACCATAAAAAATAACCAAATTATTGATTTAATCTAAGTTTATCATATTTTTAAATAATACAAAACCATGCTATAATAAGGCCATGAATAGAAAAATTTTTAATAATCTCTGCACTTACGCCCAAAAAACTAATCTAGATAAACTGGTGATAAGCGCGGCGGAAAAAAATATCATTATCGACGGCTATCAAAAAAATGGTACCAGCCGCCGTTTCCTCTTGCCAAAAAAATTGGAACAAGAATTTTTTATTAATCTCCAAAAAATACTAGCGATCAGCCCAGGAGAACTAATGACCGAAAAAAGAGGAAAAATTAAGAGATCACTGGATCACTTAAACTATCGCCTCAGCGTCCTGCCGGACAATAAGCGCGAAAAAATCATTATTAACATTATCAAACCGTCGTTAGAATTATGGCGCTTAGAACAATTAGGGTTGTCCCGAGTTGACTTAAAAAATTTAAAACTGAGCTGTCAAAAAAAATCCGGCTTAATTATTATTAGTTCCCCGCCCGCCCAAGGAAAAAGCTCGACCCTGCGAGCGCTCCTTCTTTATTTAAATAGTAACGATCTAAGCATCTATTCTTTAGAAGATCATCCGCCTTATAAGCTACCGGGAGTAAGTACGATGTCGGCTCGTTCGGAAAATTTAGAAAGAATACTGCGGCAGGATTCTGATTGTCTCTTTATTGATAATCTCGATCAGCCCGCTTTGCTTAAAGGCGCGCTACGGGCGGCCGCAACCGGGCGGCTAGTTATTGGCTCGCTAACCGCCGCTAGTTCTTGGGAAGTTTTGCAAAAAGTGTGGCAAATTAATCTGCCGGCTCGTTTAAAATTAGATAGTCTCAAGTTAATTATCAACCAACGCTTAGCGAAATTAAGCCGGCAACCAAAAATAAATAATTCTAACCACAGACAACTAATCGGTCTTTTTGAATTATTTAAATTATCGCCGACTCTGAAAAATATTATCTTAACCAAACCAGAATTAAACGACCAAAAATTTTTAGATAAACTAAAAAAATCCGCTCTGAAAGAAGGCTACCGATCTTGGGAAGACGATAAAACTCAAAAAATAAAAGAAGGATTATTATGAAAATAAGTTGTGTCCTACCGGCCCTTAATGAAGAAAAAAATATTACGACAGTAATTAGCAGCCTCCGGCCCTATGTTCATGAGATTATTGTTGTCGACGACGGCTCGACAGACTCGACTGCTCAGTTAGCGGCCCAGTCAGGCGCTATTGTTATTAAACATCCGATTAATCGCGGCCAGGGGGCGGCACTGGAGACAGGGGACAACTATGCTCTTAAAAATGGCGCGGATTTAGTTATTCATTTCGATGCCGACGGCCAATTCTTAGCTACCGAAATTCCCGAGCTGATTGAGCCAATTTTAAAAAACCAAGCTGATATAGTTTTCGGCTCACGTTTTTTAAGTAAAAAAACGGCCTTCCCTTTTGGCAAAAAATATATTATCATGCCGCTCGCTAAATTTTTTACTCGTTTCTTTTTAGGCATAAAGCTAAGCGATCCGCAAAGTGGCTTACGCGCTTTAAGCCGGGTCGCTCTAAAAACTATCACTATCAACAATCAAGGGATGGCCCACGCTAGCGAAATCCAAATTAAGGCTTTTCAAAATAAGTTACGAGTAGTGGAAGTTCCGATTACCGTTATCTACCAAGATTTTGGACAAAAACTAAGCGGTGGTTTCCGAATCATCCGCGATCTTCTAATCAATAAACTAATTAAATAATATGTTACAACAAATTATTGCCCTGTTAATTATCATCTATTTTATTTCCCGCTTAATTAAAGAAAAAAATAACCAGGAAATTAATAATAAAGAATTCGCGGTTTGGTTAATTTTCTGGCTCAGCGGGGCGGCGGCCATAATTTTAATTAAACAAATTGACCGCCTAGTTAACTGGCTAGGCTTTTCCGGTAGTGGCATTAATTTCTTAATCTATTTAGCCGTCATAGCACTTTTCTATTTAGTTTTTAAATTAAGATTAAGATTAGCGAAACTCGATTCTGATTTAACGACTATGACCCGCCACGTTGCTTTAGATAATAAAAAATAAGTATGAAAATAGCCTCGGTTGTTTGTACCTATCCGCCGGACGCTAGCGGCATAGCGACGAGCGCTCACCGCGAAAATAAAATCCTGGCGGAAGATTATGAAATAATTACTTTCTCGCCGACTACCTTAAAACCCTGGCTACATTACGGCCATGGCGCTTTTTTGCCACAATTACTTTGGCGTCTCCGAGGCTTTGATTATATTTATTTGCATTATCCTTTTTTTGGCACGGCCGAAATCATCTGGCTATTTAAACTATTTTTTCGTCGCCCTAAACTTATCATCCATTATCATATGGATGTTAAAAGCGACCGCTGGATTAACCAAGTATTGAGCTTGCCTAGCCTCATTATTCGCGACCAATTATTTAATCAAGCCGAAACTATTATTAGCGCTAGCCTGGATTATGTCGCGAGTAGTTCAATTAAGAATTATTATAAAAATCACTCTAGTAAATTCCGAGAAATTCCTTTCGGCCTAAATTTAAGCGCCTACAAACCTAAATCAAACGAAACGTCGGGCCAGCCGGGGCTAACTTATGCTAAAAAAATAGTCGATTTTATAAATAATAAATTTATTAAAAAGGGTCGGCGGCAACTACTTTTTGTGGGCGGTCTCGATCAGGCTCATTATTTTAAAGGCCTCCCTATTTTATTAAAATCACTCGCGAACTTAGTCCGATCGGACTGGCGGCTCGATATTGTCGGAGCGGGCGATTTACAACCAGGTTACGAGGCCCTGTCTCGAGCCTTAGGAATTAACCGACAAATCTCTTTCCGAGGGAAATTAAGTGATGACGATTTAATCCGGACTTATCAAACAGCCGATCTTTTAGTCTTACCATCAATTAACAACAATGAAGCTTTCGGCTTAGTTCTAATTGAGGCTTTAGCCTGCGGCGTGCCCGTTTTGGCCTCTAATCTCCCCGGCGTTCGCCGCGTCTTTAACGACTCGCAGGAAGGCTTACTTATTCAAGCGGGGAGTACTCAAGATTTGCAAAATAAATTAAAATTTATCTTAGATCATGAAGACAAACGGTTGGCTATGGCTCGAGCCGCTCGATTGCTTGCCGAAAATAAGTATGATGAAAAAAATATCAAATCTAGATTAAAACAAATATTTTATGAAAATCGGTCTAATTCATAATCTATCGGGATCAGATAGCCGAGGCGGCGCGGAAGCTGTCGTTAAAGCTCAGGCCCAAGAGTTACAATCTCAGGGCCACGATCTTTTTATGGTAAGCACTAAAAATAAGAATAAACCAGAAGAAATTGTTCCAACTAGCGAACCGCGTTCTTACTATTTAAACTCTGATTTTTATAATCTCGGCCGACACGGCCTACTATATAGAGCCGTTTGGCAAATCGGTAATATCCTCTCCTTCTGGAAATACCGCCGGCTAAGAAAAATTCTCCAAACCGAGAAACCCGACTTAATAGTTACCCATAATCTAATGGGCCTAGGTTATCTAACACCTATCGCGATTAGACGACAAAAAGCTAGGCACGAACATGTTTTACACGATATCCAGCTCCTTCATCCTTCCGGCCTAATGCTTTTAGGCCAAGAAAATAAAATAAACAACCCTGCGGCTAAAGTTTATCAAACAATTACGCGCGGACTAATCGGTTCTCCTGATCAAATCGTTTCTCCCTCGGCTTGGCTTCTTAAACTACACCAACAACATAAATTTTTTCCTCATTCCGCGACTAAGGTTAGCCCCTGGTTATCAGAAAAATCTCTTCCACCGGCGGCTAAAATTTTAACTAACCAGACAGCTAAACTAGTGGATACGCCGCCCCCTACCCCAATCACTAATTCGCTAATAAAAAAATTCTTATTCGTCGGACAAATAGAAAACCATAAAGGCGTTTTTTTCTTAATCAATGTTTTTAAAAATCTTAATAAACCGAATTTCCTCTTGACTATTGTTGGCAACGGCACTCAGTTCCACTCCGCTCAAGCCGCCGCCGCTCCTCATAAAAATATCCGCTTTCTCGGACGTCAGGCGGCTGCCACCATTCACGAGATTATGTTAAACAACGATTATTTAATCGTGCCCTCGCTCTGCTACGAGAATTCTCCCCGCGTTATTTATGAAGCTAAATCGCTAGGCCTCCCGGTCATCGCCGCCAATCTCGGCGGCATCCCCGAGATGCTCACGGCTAGCGACATTTTATTCCGACCAGGCGATGCAACTGATCTAATCAGTAAATTAAACAATTTAGCATAAAACATAAAAAAACTCGCTGGCGCCGCCAGCGAGTTTTTTATGTGACTAAAAAATCAGCAAAATTAGCCGCCAAAATTCTGTAATTTTTTATTAGCTTTAATATCAAAAATTGTCTTTTTCAAACCATTTTCCAGAGTTACTACCGGCATCCAACCAAGTTCATTTTTAATAAAATAAATATCCGGCAAAACTAATTCCGAGAAAAATAATTTGCTATCAGAATAAACAATGGTTGACTCTGACCCAGTTTCTCTGATAATTATTTTTACTAACTCCGTTAAATTAACATCAACATCAGAACCGATATTCACCGGCCCGGTTAATTCTGAACTCATAAATTTAAGAGTCGCGTCGATAATATCGTCAATATAACAAAAAGAAGAAGAAAAATTAGCGTCACCGCTTATCACTATCTCCTTATTTTCCAAAGCGGCAGAAATAAAATCCGGAATCATTTGATCATCCTCGTCTTTCATTCGAGGACCATAAACACGAAATACCCGAGCAATACGGGCGTCAATATTGTAAATCGCTCGATAATTGCTAACTAGCGTTTCCGCGAAACGTTTCCCTTCGTCATATGCGCTCCGTTCTGATAATTGATTAAGGGAGCCCCAATCACCCTCCTTAGCTTTAAGATTAGTTTGGTCTGTACTCCGCAAGCCATAAACCACTGAGGAAGAAAATTGTAAAAACTGGGAATTATATTTAACCGCTAAATCCAAAAGATTTTTAACGACATAAGAATTAGCGGTTAGCGTGGCTAAACGATTATCTAAAAAATAGCGCGTCGACATCGGACAAGCTAAATTATAAATTGTTTGCAAACCTTGAAATTCAATTTTAAATTTTTTCAACTCATCTAATTTTTCTAAATCAAGCGGCTGAGTTAAATCATAATTAATAAAAATAAAATCTGGGTTAGACAATAAATGATCAATATTACGTTCACTCCCCGAAATAAAATTATCGACGCAAATGACTTTATTAGTCTTCAGTAATTCATCGCACAAATGCGAACCAATAAACCCCGCTCCCCCGGCCACTAAAATATTTTTTTTATCAAAGATAACTTGTTTAGACATATAGTTAATTATTTATCTCTATTATACCAACATTTACCCCCCCCTTAAAACCCTCTTCCCAGGTATAGAAAGATTCTAATAAATCGCCTTGGCCGCTAAAAACTCGCACATGTGGCGCGGCGCCTGGTAAAGCGCCTAGCGCGATTTCCGCTACGCCGTCATTATTAAGATCGCCGGCGGCGAGGCTTACTCCTCCCTGCCAATTCTCTCCATAAACTAAAAATTCTTTTTTCAAACTACTGTAATCAAAAATTTTCAAAAGCGGTTCGCGGCCAGGGCCCGGCGCCACAATAATATTTAGTCGATTATGGGCTTTCCGGCCATACAAATTAGCCAGTGCTAATCTAACGCCACCGCGAAACTTTTTTTCGTAAGCATAAAAACTGCTAAGCAAGCGACCATCTGATTTAAAAATTTTTATGAGCGGCTCCTTCCCCGCTCCGTAACCGACAACGATTGAAGCGCGACCGCTCCCTTCTAAATCACCCGCCGCTAAATTAAGGCCGCCGCGCCAATATTTATTGTCAACAAAAAATTGTTTTTTTAACTTACCGCGAGAATCAAAAACTCGTATTTGTCCATTGCCTAAAGACGCCTGAGCCGTAATAATTTCCTGGCTGCCGTTACCATCAAGATCGCCGAGAGCGAGCGCCACGCCGCCGCGAAAATTTTTATCAAAAGCTAAAAATTTTTCTAATAGTTTCCCATGGGCATCGAGTATTTTAACCTGCGGTTCTGAGCCGGCGCCGGCGCCAATCACAAATTCTTCTATTCCATCATTATTAACATCACCCGCTACCGGATTAGATCCACTTTTAAAATTAGCGCTAGACAGATTATCAACTAAATCACCGTTAGCGACTGTTAGCTTCGCCTCTTTATCGCCGCGGGCGGGAATAATTATTAAATGTCCAACCTGCCGATATAATTTCTCCTTAGTCATCTCAATCGCCCGGTTTACATTTAAACGTCCTAAACCGAGCTGGCCTAAATAGGCCGGATTCAAACGGCTTACATTATCAGTCGAGGCCAATAATATATTAACCGCCTCTTTAGGACTCAAAGCGGGATCAGCCTGTTCAATTAAAGCTAAAGTTGCCGACACTAAAGGGGCGGCCATCGAAGTTCCCGACCAATAGCCATCGTAAATCCGATTAGGGTCATTTTTGACACTACCGGCACTAATTGTACTAAAAAAACTAATACCAGGGGCGACTAAATCAACACAGCGCGACCCATAACTAGAAAACTTAGTCTTTTGGTCTAAAGCATCCGTGGCAGCAACACCAATAACCATATTTTCTCCCGCGCTGCCGTCATAACAAGCCGGATAAATAGGGGTCTTATCGGTATTATAACCTTCACCACCGCTTTGTTCATTACCGGCGGCCGCGACCACGATTACTCCCGCCTGATAGGCACGAGTAATAGCTTCTTGCAAACTAGCATTATAATTTAAAGAGACAAAACTCAAATTAATAATATCCGCGCCATTATTAATAGCATAATCAATCGCTCGAACCACATCGCTCGTCCGTCCTTCCCCTTTATCATTTAAAGCCTTAAGCGGCATAATTTTAGTCGCCCAGGTCAGGCCGGTGATACCCTCTCGATTATTACCGCGCGCAGCGATTACCCCTGTAACCATAGTTCCGTGTGACACGCCCGCTTCAGTCCAGCCAGACATGAATTTAGGCGCCGGATCGGGCAGATTATTTACAAAGTCCCAACCGTTTACATCATCAATAAAACCATTACGATCATCATCAATTCCGTTACCCGCTATTTCGCGACTACTACGCCAAATATTATCCCGTAAATCCGGATGAGTAATTTGTATTCCGGCATCAATCACGGCGATAGTAATGTCCGGACTAGCGGAAATCTTGCTCCAAGCGCTATCGGCCTTAATTTTACCTAAATACCACTGATTATTATAATAAGTGTCGTTAGGAATTAAAGAGGCCGTAGCTGCTCGCGCCACAAAAAACAATAAAATAAAAAAAGATGCCAATATTTTCTTCATATTACATCTTCATAATATCACATCCGCTCTTTTTTTCCAAAAAGACTCCTCCCTATAAAGCCTTGATAACTTCCAAAGTTTCTGAGGCGCAGCGCCGCCAACTATATTGTTGAGAAATTATTAGTCCTCTAGCTATCAGCTTCTCTCTTAATTCTTGATTTAGAATAATCGCCGCTAAAGATTCGGCCATGGATTTTTTATCATTAGGATCAAAATATGAGACCGCGTCCGCGCCAATTTCGCGCAATACCGGAATATCAGAAACAACGGCCGGTACTCCACAGGCTAAAGCCTGCAAAACCGGAATACCAAAACCTTCATATTTTGAGGGAAAAACAAAGGCACTGGCCCGATTTAAAATATAAGGCAAATCTTCCTCCGCTACCCAACCGGGCATCAGAACTTGACGCGACACATCGAACTCATGAATAGTATAAGATACTTGATCATAGCCAAAACCGGCGCAACCAATTAAAACTAGTTTTTCCTTAATTTGCGGATACTTTTCCTTTAAAAGCGCGAAGGCCTCAATTAATTTAACCGTATTCTTCTTCTTTTCCAGACGTCCAATATACAAAAAATAAGGTTCATCCAAACCATATCTTTCTAAAACTGCCTTGGTTTTTTCGGGATTATCAATCTTTTTAAATAACTCTTGGTTGTAACCATTAAGCACAGTAATAATTTTGTCGGCAGGCGTCTTCGGATATTGACTTAGTATTTCCCGCCGCGTGCTCTGTGAAACAGCAATAATCTTTTTAGCATGATGCAGGGCAAAGTTAGTAGACCAGTACAAATAATCCAATGACCCCGAACGATAGCGTCCTAAAGTAACTAGCCGAACAAAAAAATTTATGATGCGACTAAAAAATTGACTATGGGTCTTAACTTTAAAGGAATGATATAAATTTTTTTCTCTGATAAAAGCTAAGTCATGAATAGTATTGACTGTTTTGCGCGGTCCAAATAATGGCAAAGCATGCGCCGGAATAAATAAAACATCCGGCCGACGATACAACATTTCTAGAGTTAGGCGGCCTAAAGTCCAAAAAGTAAAAAACGGCCAATTTAATAGTTTAAAAGAAAAATTAGGATTATTTTTAACCGCGGTAATCAAATCTTCTCGCGGTGGCTGATTTAAATATAGCCAATAAATATTAACTTTATCAATTTCCGCTAAATTCTTAATAAGATAAAAAGAATACCATTCGGTACCGGTTTTATGTTTGAGATTGGCGCGTGAAGCATCAATGCCAATAATCATATCATTAACAAAAAGCCGACAAACTTAAGCCGGCCGATTATTTAGTCGCTAGAATACTACGTTTATAAGAATCTAAATTATCTAAAGCAATACCTGTCCCCTTGGCGACACAAAGCATCGCGTCATCAGCGACATAAGCAGAGACTCCTGTCGTCCGAGCAATTAATTGGTCAATATTACGCAAAAGAGAACTCCCACCCGTTAGTACGATGCCTTTATCCATAATATCAGCGGATAATTCCGGCGGCGTTTTCTGAAGCACTTTTTTCGCTACGGAAATAATCGCTTCTAGTTCTCCTTGAATAGCTTCCGTCACATCGTCGCTAGAGACGGTAATACTGCGTGGCAGTCCGGTAACAATATCCCGGCCCCGCACTTCTAAATATAATTTATCTTCCATATATAAAGCGGAGCCAATATTAATCTTTATCTCTTCGGCGGTTCTCTCACCAATCGCCAAATTATATTTTTTGCGAACATGCTCTAAAATAGACGCATCGAATTTATTACCGCCAATTCTAACCGAGGTCGAAGCGACAATACCGCCTAAGGAAATGACGGCCATTTCGGCCGTACCGCCCCCGATATCAATAACCATATGCCCAGTCGCGGAACCAATCGGAATATCCGCGCCAATCGCGGCCGCCACCGGTTCTTTAATAATATAAGCGGCTTTAGCACCCGCCGCAATAGTCGCTTCAATAACCGCTCGTCGTTCCGTTGAAGAAATTCCGGCCGGAACCGCAACCATCACTTCCGGACGGAAGAGACGAATCCCTCCTAAAGTTTTATTAACAAAATAACGGATCATCGCTTCCGTCGCCCGATAATCAGCAATTACCCCATCTTTTAAAGGACGGACTGCCTTAATCGTGTCTGGCGTTCGTCCGATCATATCTTTTGCTTCGTTGCCAACCGCCAGAATTTTTTTATCAGCAATAGACACCGCGACGACGCTCGGTTCGTTAATAACAATGCCCCGACGAGGGACATAAATTAAAGTATAAGTTGTTCCGAGATCAATCCCGATTCGTTTAATAAACATAGGCTTTACTAATCTATCTTAATATTTTTAGAGCCTCCGGTCAACCTCGCTCCTAATTATTCTTCATAATCGCGATCTTCATCATCCCCCGCTACTTTCTCTTGATTAGCCACAATTTTCTTTACTTTTTCCGCAAATTCAAAAGTATCAAACTCATCTTTTAAAAATAAGAAATCAGCTCCTAAATCGAGACTCCGCTGGCGACTATCTTGATCGCTCACATCAGTAAAAATAAAAATCTGTTTCTCACTTAATTCCGTATCCGCTTTCATCTTTTTAATTATTTCAAAACCGTCGACTTTCGGTAAAATTAAATCTAAAATTACATAGCTGGGATTAAAATCTTTAAGCTGATCAATTATTTCCTCTAATTCTTCTTCGCCGGACGACGTTTCCACCTCAAATTCATCGGCGGTGAACTGCGCCTCTAGACCATAGAGCAAATTAGCGTCATCTTCAATAATAAAAATTTTTTTGTTTTTCATATTTTCTCCTTAATATTTAGGGTTTTAATTTTTTCCACCAAGCCTCATTATTTTTATACCAATTTAAAGTATTAGTTAAACCAGCGCTAAAATCTATTTGGGGTTCCCAACCCAGTTCCGTTTGGGCTTTAGTAAAATCAATGGCGTAACGTAAATCATGGCCAGCGCGATCCGTTACATATTCGATCATGTCTTCGCCCTGCTCCATTAAACGCAAGATAAGTTTAGTTATTTCTAAATTAGTTTTTTCATTACGACCACCCAAACAATAAGTTTCACCAATTTTTCCTTTTTTAATTATCAAATCGACACCACGATTATGGTCATCGACATGAATCCAATCGCGAATATTAGCGCCCGCGCCATAAACCGGGACTTTTTTTCCTTCTAACAAATTAGTAATAAACAGCGGAATTAATTTTTCCGGATACTGATACGGCCCGTAATTATTAGAACAATTAGAAATTGTAATCGGTAATTTATAAGTATGATAGTAAGCCCGAACTAAATGGTCAGCGGCGGCTTTAGAGGCGCTATAAGGCGAGCGCGGATCGTACGCAGTAGTTTCCTTAAATTTCGGAGCGTCAAAAGCCAAAGTGCCGAAAACTTCATCGGTCGAAATATGATGAAAACGAATATGACCGTTATTTTTCGCGGCTTCCAATAAGACACGGGTTCCTTCGACATTGGTTTTAATAAAATCCGCGCTATTTTTTATCGACCGATCGACATGACTTTCGGCCGCGAAATGAACAATCAGTTCTACGTCTTGAGTAAGCTCACTCACTAGCGTCGCGTCGGTAATATCGCCTTTAACAAATTTATAATGGACGTTATCTTGTAAATCTTTTAAATTATCCAAATTCCCGGCGTAAGTTAAAAGATCTAGATTAATAATCTGATCGGTTGGATATTTAGTCAACCAATAGTGAATAAAATTAGAACCGATAAATCCGGCGCCGCCGGTAACTAATAGTTTCATATTAACTTGTTATTTTTCTAATAATTTCTTCGGCTTCGTCGGGCTGATACTGGCCGTGTTTCCAGGGTCCATGGCCATCACCAACATGACGCGGGATGATATGAAAATGCAGATGACTAATAGTTTGACCGGCCGCAACGCCATTATTATTAGTAACATTATAACCGACAAAACCTAATTTATCTTTCAATAACTGACTAACTTTTTTAACTACTTTTATTAAATCAACTAATTCCGTTTCCGGAATATTTTCCAAATCTTGATAATGAGTTTTAGTCACCACTAAAGTATGGCCGGGACTCACCGGCGTGATGTCTAAAAAGGCTAAAGTCTTCTCATCTTCATAGACTTTGTAGGACGGTAATTCGCCGCTCACAATCTGACAGAATATACACATATGGTTAGTAGAATTATTATAAATTATATTTTGTTCGCTCGGGACTTTTTCTGTGGTAAAAATTAACTAACGTTAATTTTTACTTTACGAAAAAATACTCGCTCTCTAAAATATAATTTATAATAATTTTAACTTATTTGATATGGGGATTCGGGATCTTTTTCCCAACGGATCTCGTCGACCGCCGCCTCTTTTCCTTCTCCTTTATATAATTTATCCGGCAAATTAATGCTGAGAGCGGGCACGGCTGAAATACACTTATAACCATGAACGACTCCGGGCGGGACAATTACTAAAACTGGATTATTTTCTCCTACTTCGAGTTCTAAAGACTCGCCCAGAGTAGCTGAACTCGGCCGTCTGTCCCATAAATATAAGCGAAAATTACCCGGCCCTAAGAAAACAAAACAATCACTCTGGGCGACATGCTCGTGAGGACCGCGAATTACGCCGGGATTCGTCAGGCTGACATAAGACATGTGGGGCGTAAAATTTAATTCATCCGTCCGGAAAATTTCCGTCAGCCAACCGCGCTCGTCAGAATATTTTTCCAGTTTTTTAATTATTACTCCTGCTAACATATTATAAATTTCATTAAACCATTTTATAATTTAATTAAACCATTATGGGCGCCCAAGTGGCCGACTTTAGCCGCGGCATTTTTAAGGGCAAGGCTAAGAGCTTGATTAATATTATTATTAAACATATTTAAGCCGGCCGCAAACGAAGAATTAAAAACATCGCCGATGCCGGTTGTGTCAACCCGTTTATGTTCTTTTAAAATCGGCCGCTGATAAATTTTATGCCCATCATAACACAGCACGCCTTTGGCTCCTAAAGTAATTAAAACAATCTGCGGACCGAAACTCTGAATGATTTTCCCAAGATTCTCAGTTTTATTTAAAAATGGCTGACTTAAATGACCATACCCCTTAGTTTTAAGAACTAATTCTATCGCCTCATCTTTATTTAAAGCCAAAACATAAACTTTATCCATAAACGGTCTCATCCCCTCCAAACCATGAGCATATTGCGTCAAACCGGGATTCCAAAATATTTTTGGTCGCCCCTCTTTAACCACCGAAAAAATCTTTTTTAAATTAGCCGACCATGCCCCCGATAAAGAAGCAATATAAATATTCTTAGTCTTCTGGAGCGCCGATTGGTCAGAACCGCTAATACGGAGATCTTTATTCGCGCCCCGTTGTGCAAAAATTATTCGTTCGCCCGACGGACTAATTAAAATAAAGGAAGAGCCGCTTTCTTTTTTTGGTACTCGCGAAATAAAATTAACCGCTACCCGGTTCTTTTTTAAATCTTCTACTATTAAATGCCCATTTTCATCGTCACCAACCACTGTTAAACAGGCCGTTTTTAAACCGAAATTGGCTAAACAAACGGCCGCATTAGCCGCGCCGCCACCGTAAGAATAATAATATTTATCAACTTTAATTTTCGCGCCCGACTCAAACGCTAAAACTTTTTGACGTAAAATATCTTTTTTATTATTAATAATAACCCCCTGGTCGGTAAAAAAAGAAATATCTCTAGTGGCGCCGCCAATCGTTATAAAGTCATAATTCATAAATTTAATTCTTATTTTTTATAATAACACAAACCTAATGTCTCTCCAAGAAAAAAGGTTTGAAGCGTCTCGTAAAAGCGCTCGCCAAACTGAATAAAAAAATAGCCACTAGAGCGCTCCAAGCTATTTGATAAACTAAAAAAAGCCAAAAACTAGATTGCCATAAAATAAACTGGCCGCGGTCATAAAAAAATAAATAAGATAAAATGCCCAATAAAAAATTATAAATTGAGGTCACCGTAATTATCAGTAATAAAAAAGAATATAAAGAACGATTAGTAAGCCAATTAGTCAAAATCCCCGCCGCTGCCCAAACCGTTAGAAATAAGACAAGCAAATAAAAACTAAAAAAATGAAAAGATAGTAAATCTGACCAAAAACCGCTAATTAACGCGAAAGCACTGGCGGTTCGTAAATCATAAAAGAAAAGAGTAAAAACTAAAAAAATAATAATTAGATTAAGCGCTTTAAAAAAAGTCGGCAAGGCTAAAATAAAAGACCACTGTCCGAGAGTTAAAACGGAAACTAAACCGATAAAAATAACCACCTGGCCTATTTTGAACCACATAAAAATTAAGGAATAATGACCGACACAACCGTTAGACCATCGAAATTAAGGGGCGGCTCAATAGTCGCTTCCTGCCAAACCTCATTGCTGCCGTTACGAACCTGAGTTATCCGTCCAATCACTAGACCCCGCGGAATATCATCTCCTAAACCGGAAGTGGTAATGACATCGCCTGGCGCAATCTTCTCTAATTGAGGGATATAACTCATCTTAATAGTTAGCCCCAGATCACCGTCAGTGATTCCCTGAGTATTATTTTGATTTTGATTTTGCACCATGGCCGCCAATTGACAATTAGGACTAATTGTTAAACAAATAAGAGCGCTAGAATCTTTGACTTCGACTATCTTGCCGACCATAATTCCTTCTTCACTAACGACGGCTAAGCCGCTGCGCAAACCATCAAAACGGCCGCGATCAATAATTAGATTTCCGCCATCAGTCATAGTTTCCTTGGCCATAATTTTAGCCGCAATATTATGAAAACCACTAACAGCCGAAAATTTTAAAATGTCTCTGAGTTTTTTATTCTCTTCACTCATTTCCCGACACTGGGAACCGGCCACGGTCAAGAGCGCCACTTCCTTAGTTAAAGCTTCCACCCTAGATTGTAAATCACTATTTTTCTTATTAGTATTATAGGAATTATTAAAAGTCGCTCCCCAGTTGTATAAGCGACTACTAAACGGTTTAGCCAACCAAAGTAAAGAGTCTTCGACTGGTTTAAGAATTCCTAAAAAATGCGAAAAGAACAGAAGAATAATTACGATGGTAAAGATTAAGACTGGATCGTTCTTTTTAATTTTCATAAGACTACTCAATATTGGTTGGTAGAACCACCTTACTTAATAGTTCTTCGTCACCCAGCAGAATCCCCGCCCCCCGAACGACCGAGGTCAGAGGATCATCGACTATTTTAACCGGAATCTTAGTCGCTGACGAAACGGCTTTATCTAAGCCGCGCAGTAAAGCCCCGCCCCCTGATAAATATAAACCCCGTTCGTATATATCGGAAACTAATTCCGGCGGTGTTGTCTCGAGAATAATTTTAATATTTTCAATAATTTTAAAAACAGTTCGGCTAATCGCTTCCCTAATCTGCTTATCGCTCACCATTAAAGCTTTTGGTAGACCGGTCAAAAGATCGCGCCCTCGGACTTCAATCTCTTCCGGCGAATCTAAAGGCACGGCCGAACCAATTTTAATTTTAATATTTTCCGCTAACTGCTCGCCGATTAAAATATTAAATTCTTCTCGAATATATTCAATAATATTATTGTCAAATTCATTACCCGCCGCTTTCAATGATTTCCAGGTAACCACTCCACCTAAAGAAATAACCGCTATTTCCGTCGTGCCGCCGCCAATATCAACAATCATCGTCGCGGTCGCGGAAATAACCGGCAAATGAGCGCCAATCGCGGCCGCCATCGCTTCCTCAATTAAATATACTTTACGGGCTCCCGCCGACTTGGCCGCATCCTCGACCGCTTTTTTCTCTACTTCTGTTAAATCAAGCGGGATACCAATCGCTACTCGGGGACGCGGAATAAGAGCAAAATTTTCACTATGAACCTTATTAATAAAATATTTCAACATCTTTTCCGTCACTTCAAAATCCGAAATAATTCCTTCGACGAGAGGTTTAATCGCGTCAATATGTCCCGGAGTTTTACCGACCATTTTTTTAGCGGCTTCACCGACCTCCAAAATTTCATTAGTCCGTTTATTAATCGCGACGACGCTCGGTTCATTTATCACCACTCCTTTATCGGCCACATAAACTAAAGTATTCTTAGTTCCTAAGTCAATGCCGAGATCGTGACTAAATTTTCCTAAAAAATTATTGAACATATTTAAATTTAAACAGAATAAAAACTAATAACTTTTAGCAAATAACCAGTCGTGTTTAGCCGGCTGACCACTAATAAAACATTTTTTATTTTTTGGGGCGCGGGCGGCAGATTCCGGCGGCAAGACCCGCGAGACCATAGAAAACTTTTCTTTTAATTGCTTTTCAGTAGCCGGATCTTCGCTCCAGCTAGCCTCAAACCATCCCGGACGATCATCAATTTCCTCCCAGCTTTCTATGCGATAAATATGGCTCTGAGCAAAATCCGTCGCTTGCTGAAAAAGATTATTATGGATATCAATCATTAGTTTTTCCAAATATTTAACTAAATCAGCTAAAGCGACGGTTTCTTTGACGCTCGTATCGCGCCGAAAAACAGTCACTTTACTATCCGCCACTTCCTTAGCGCCAATTTCTAGCCGAACTGGAACGCCGCGCACTTCCCAATAATTAAATTTAAAACCAGGAGTCTGTCCGTCACGCTCGTCTGTCTTAAAACGATATCGGCCGCTAAAATCATTTTTTAATTTCTGACAAAATTCCAAAACTTGTTGACGACCGGCTTCATCACGATAAATCGGAACGGCCACTATTTGAATAGGGGCTACATTCGGCGGTAAACGCAGACCGCTATCGTCGCCGTGTACCATAATCACCGCGCCCACCGCACGCCAAGCTAACCCCCAACTATTTTGATGAGCCAGATGCGATTCACCGTCGGCCCCTAAATAATTAACCCCAAAAGCCTTAGCAAAATTAGTACCTAAATAATGGCTAGTCGCACCTTGGATCGCCTTACCATCTCTGGCCATAACTTCGGCGGTCATCGTCGTCACGGCACCGGCGAATTTCTCGCTTTCCGATTTCTGCCCAGTAAAAGAAGGGATGGCCATAAATTCGTAAATATCTTTATAAATATTTAACATTTTTATTTCTTCGTCCCTAGCTTCTCCTTCGGTCGCAAAAACAGTATGTCCTTCTTGCCATAAAAATTCACTCCAACGCAAAAAAGCCCGGGGTCTTTTTTCCCAACGAACAACATTAGCCCATTGATTCAAACGCAAGGGCAAATCTTTATAACTCTGAATCCAACGAGCATAAGTCTTATACATCGCTGCTTCGCTCGTCGGTCGAATCGCTAATTTATTAGTCAACTCCTCCCCGCCGGCGTGAGTCACTATCGCTAGCTCCGGAGAAAATCCTTCTACATGTTCTTTCTCCGCTTCAAAATTTTCTAACGGGACAAAAATCGGAAAATAAACATTTTCTACGCCATCTTCTTCGAGACGCCGACTCAATTCTGCTTTAATCAGTTCCCAAATCTTTAAACCATAGGGGCGCACAATTCCGCAACCACGGACTTCTGAAGATTCAGCCAGCTCCGCTTCCTTGACTACGTCTTGATACCATTGTGGGAAATCATCGGCTTGCTTAGTAATAGTTTTCTTTTCATTAATAGCCATAAATTTATATCCCCATCTTAACCAAAAAAATGAGGGTTGTAAAGGCTGTTTTTTATTCTAAAAATCACATTTTAAACTCTATTTTTTAACCATTTTTTTAAGCGCCTCCCGGACTCTATCGGCGCTATTAGTAAGAGACGCCTCGACTAAATTAAGAGCCGTTCTCGCTTCCGCTAGCGAATAGCCTAAGGACATTAGAGCGTCTAATTCATCATTGCCGACTAAAGTGGAATTAATAAGCGTCGCCGCTCCAGTCGACCGAATAACCTTATTTTTTAATTCAAGGACTAAGCGTTCCGCCGTCTTTTGGCCGATTCCGGAAACTTTCGTTAAAAGATTAGCGTCGCCTCTAATAATCGCCTCTTTAATATCATCCGTTGTGGCAATCGCTAAAACGCCGAGAGCGGACTTCGGCCCGACGCCAGAAACCGTTAACAATAATTCAAATAATTCTAAATCCGCTAAAGTCTTAAAACCGTACAAATCGCTGGCGTCCTCACGAAGCTGGTGATGAGTATAGGTTTCTACCGGAGAATTTATTTTTATTTCGGCCAAAAAATTCTCCGTGCCGTAGACCTGATAACCTAAACCAGCGACTTCAATTATCGCGTAATTTAGACTTTTATTAATTACTGTCCCTCTTAAAAACGAAATCATATTATTTTTGTCTGGCGTCTTAAAACTGAAAATTCCGGTACTAACCCAACTACGCTAGGTAATTCTAGAACTACTACTTGTCCACCGCCACCACCATGCGCTTCCCTAATCTCTGCGCCAGTTTTAAAATCCCAAAGTTTGGTCGGACATATTTTAATTATATCATAATTAGGTCGGATAAGCTCTAATTTTTCGCCTGCTCTAATCGTATTATGGACTTGAAAAACTAAAGGATTTTTTAAACCTAGATTCTTAATCGCGGCGGCCGAATAACTAATCACTTGCCCACAGAATTCCCAAGCGCTCTTATTATGAGAATCGATAATATTCTGATCCGCTTTATCGGCCAGTAAAAATCCCGTCGTATAACCGCGATGAATTAGCTTGGTTTCTAATTCCGAAAATAAATAGGCTAATTCTTTTTTTAATTTTTGGCCGGTTACTTTTTGCGTTAGTAAATTCAAAGCCTGACGATAAATTCCTACTACGGTCGCCTGATAATAAACACTTTTTGCCCGTCCCTCTATTTTAAAACTAGTAACGCCAGCGTCGGCTAATTCCTTTAAATATTTTACTAGGCAAAGATCCTTAGAATTCAATAAATAAGTTCCGTGTCTCTCTTCTACTAGCTCTAATTCCTCCGGATGCCCGCCGGTTTTCAGCCGATGTTCGCTAACATCATACTCCCAACGACAAGGCTGAGCGCAATCGCCCAGATTAGCGCTGCGATCGACTAATAATTTTGACAGAAAACAACGGCCGGAGTAAGCCATACACATCGCCCCGTGAACAAAATATTCTAATTCTACCCGAGGGGCCGCTTGGTGGATTTCTTTTATTTCTCGCAGAGTTACTTCCCGCCCTAAAATAATCCGCCGCAGACCCTGACGCGCCCAGAATTTTACGGCCTCGGAGTTAGTACAATTAGCCTGAGTTGACAGATGGATTTCTGCCTGTGGCCAAACTTTTTTAACTACGGAAATTATTCCGGGGTCAGAAACAATCAAGGCATCAACCGCCATCATTTTTAATTTTTTCAAGTAAGCTGGTAATTTTTTAAAATGTTGATTATGGGCAAAAATATTAACGGTGACATAAACTTTCTTTTTTTGCTCGTGCGCGTATTTTACCGCGGCTTTTATTCCCGCCAAATCAAAATCATTGATACGCACGCGCAGCGAAAAATCCGGGATGCCTAAATAGACCGCCTCCGCTCCGAAGGCGAAAGCCGTTTTCATTTTTAATTCATTTCCCGCCGGTGCGAGTAATTCTAATTTAGTCATAATTTATAGCATCGCCGAGTATTACTTTACTTAAATTTTAAATCTCTTAACTCTGATTAATCCCGAAATCGGAATTACTTCAATCCCCTGCTTTTCTATTTCATCTAAAAATAAATTCATACCTAAGGAGTCGGAAGCGATATGGCCAGCGATAATAACGTTAATGTGATATTTCTCAGCTTCCTTAAGATGTTCCTCGCTCATATGCATGCCGATAATTGTGCCCAGTCCATATTGCGCCATTTTCTCGTAGATATCCTCAGAACCATTAGTGCCACCGGTAAACTCCGTGACGACAATTTTGCCACAACTATTTTCCGGGGCGCCAGCAAAAATCATGGGGCCAGATTTATGACGAATTGCGGCGGCATATTCCGGAACCGTCTTAAGTAAATCAACGACTTCTCCAACTGTCTCGATTTTTCCTTCATTGTCTTGCAATAATTTTATTATGAAACTAGCGGACATATTATCCGCCGGAGTATGAACACACATAAAATCTAAATCCAAAATTCTGGCTAAATCAACTGGCTGTTCATGATTGATTGGCGAAATCCCGCGAGTCACTTCGCTAATCCGGGGTTTAATTACTGATTCGGCAATATTAATCGGCACGCCATAATTAGCTAAAACCTGAGCTTGTAAATGCATGACATCAGATAAATCAGCCAAAGCCGAACCGGCCGGATGATGAGCAATTACTAAATCAACGCCTAGCTGTTTAGCTAATAAAAGTTCAGCTCCCTCCATATCAATACCCGTCAAAACCTTCTTAACGACTCGGCCGCTATCCACTAAAATTTTCGAGTCCGAATAGGGGTTAGTGAATCTTTCCGAATCAAATTCCGCTTTCGCCTTATCGGGGCTAGCCTCATAATTTTTCTTAACGCGGGCTAAATATTTACCGACCTTTTCAGCGCCACGCAAGTCATAAGTAATGCCTAACGAAATGGCGAGGTCATATATTTGTTTAGTAGTCATGGGGATAAAACTTAAATAATAATTAAATTTATTCTTTCTTATCACTCTTATTAGCGAAGGTCGTAAAAGCCTTCAGAATCTCGACCGGAGTGACAAAAACCACGGTATTGGATTGATCGCTAGATATATCATTGATAGACTGTAGGGTTCTCAGATGCAGAGCACCATCAGAATGAGCTAAAATGCCGGCGGCTTTAGCTAAATTTTCCGCTGCCGCCAGTTCTCCTTCAGAATTGATAATGACCGCCCGCTTTTCTCTCTCTGCTTCAGCTTGCTTAGCAATAGTCCGCTCCATCGATTCCGGTAAAGAGACATCTTTCAGCTCTACATTATTTACCTTAATTCCCCATTCATCGGTTTCCCGATCGACTATTTCCTTAATCCGATCAGCGATCTCATCACGCTTACTAAGCAACTCGTCTAAAGTGACCGAACCGACGATATTGCGCATCGTTGTCTGCGCATATTGGGAAATCGCGTAATAAAAATTTTCGACCTCAATGACCGCTTTCTCGGCAAAAGCGACTTTATAATAGATAACCGCGTTAACGGTCACAGAAACGTTATCACGGGTAATGGCTTTCTGATCGGGGACATCAACCGCCTTAACGCGCACATCAACTTTTTTAAAAGTTTGAAAAATCGGCCAAACGATACGCCAACCCGGTTCCATAATACCGTGATAACGGCCCATCGTAAATTTAACGCCCCGTTCATATTGATTAATTTGTTTTAAGCTAATCAGGATAACAAATATTATTATCATGACTAAGGGGGTAAAGAATTCCATAAATTTATTATTAAAAAATAAATTAAATTATACTTTTTCTAAACCTAGAATAAACTTAGCCTCATCGATCTTTACTTCTTTCTGAATAACGCTAGTAAGCGGAACATCGACTAATTTTATTTCCCGACTCAAAGTATCTTTCTGCAGCGCTTCTTTTTTTTCCGTAATAACCGCTTTGATTTCTGCGCTCGCGCCATAAATAGAAATGCTTACCGTATCAGTCAAAGTCAAATTAGCCTCCTTACGCAAACCATTAATAAGACGAATTAATTCCCGTTTCCATCCTTCCCGCCTCAATTCTGGAGTGATCTCCGTATTAAGTTCAACGGAAATATTATCATCTTCGGCCGACACAAATTTAAGCGACTGGATATTAAGTTCATCGACGATTAGAGAAACATATTCCGGCGTCAATTCTAATTTAGTTTTGACCGTGAGCGCGCTCAACATCTGTCTAATCTTAATACCGGCTGCATCGCGTTTAGCGAGACCAAGCTCAGCGATATGACGAACTGTCTCCATAGCATCTAAAGATTTATCCTGCTCTGTAGTCAGGCCACTGATAGCTGGCCAATTTTCCAGATGAACCGATCTATTCTTGTCCTTAAAATCACAGCCACTAATTTTCTGCCATAAAGTTTCCGCCATAAACGGCATGAAAGGGGCCATTAATTTCGCTAGTTCAATCAAGACATATCTAGTCGTCAATAAGGCTCGCTGCTTGTCAGCTTCATCATCGGACTTAAAACGATCACGACTGCGGCGCAGATACCAGGTTGAAAGCTCATCAATAAATTTAGTAAGCGGACGCATAGCTCTGGGCAAATCATAACTCTCCAAGGCTAAATTCACTTCGCTAGTCAACTTAATTAATTTTGCCAAAATCCAAGAGTCTAAAACATTAGCGCTCACTGATTCTTTTTTTGTTTCATTAATATCATCCCCTAAATCAGCCGCGAACATCTCGTAAAACTTATAAACGTTCCAGAGAGTCATAATATTCTTGCGCAATGATTCCTGAACGCCTTTTTCCGAAAAATTAAAATTCTCCGCCTGCATGACCGGCGAAGCGGCCAAATAGGCGCGCAAAGCGTCGGACCCATATTTTTCCATAATCAACATCGGATCAGGATAATTATTTAAACGCTTAGACATCTTTTTGCCGTCCTCGGCGAGCACGATACCGTTAACGATAACATTCTGATAAGCATTTTTCTTGAAAATTCCGCCGGCAATGACATGAAGATAATAAAACCAAGCGCGCGTCTGGTCGACACCCTCGGCAATAAATTGCGCCGGAAAATTATCATCAAATTTTTTCTTATTTTCCGCCGGATAATGAAGCTGGGCAAAAGGCATTGAACCGGACTCAAACCAACAATCTAAAACATCGGGAATCCGTTTCATTTCCCCCGCACATTTAGAACACTGAAAAGTTAGTTTATCAACTTTATCTTTATGAATATCGGTAATTTTCGCGCCAGTTAATTTTTCTAATTCCGCGACACTGCCGATAACTTGGCGCTGGCCACAAGCGCACTCCCAAATCGGTATCGCGCTCGCCCAAAAACGTTGACGAGAAATTGACCAATCGCGCGCGCCTTCGAGCCAATTGCCGAAACGACCCTCTTTAATATAATCCGGGGACCAATTAATTTTTTGAGCATCGTTTAGAAGCTGATCTTTAATTTTTGTCACAGCGATAAACCAAGAAGAAGTGGCATAATTAATAAGCGGCGTATCACAGCGCCAACAATGCGGATAGCTATGAGTATATTTTTCTTTTGAGAATAATAAACCCTGCGCGGCTAAATATTTTATTATTTCCACATCAGTCGAAGTGTGGTCACCGCTGGGCTTAACATGTAACCCGGGAAAATCTTTGACTTCAGGCTTAAAAACTCCATCCATCCTGACATGCTGAACGAAGGGCAGCGAATTTGCTTTACCCAGATTCATATCATCCTCACCGAAAGCCGGAGCGATATGAACGACACCCGTGCCATCAGTCGTCGTTACAAAATCGGCGGCATAAATTTCCCAGCCGTTATCACGATTGACTAATGATTCATCGTTAACATAATAATTGAAGAGGGGATCATATTCCAAACCGACCAAATCGCTGCCCGACATATTATCATGGACAATTTCTATTTCTTTATCTTTAAACACGTCTTTAGCGCGGTCACGCGCCACTATAAATAATTCTGACCCATCTTTCACCCGGAGTGCTGAGTATACTATTTCCGATCCGACCGCTAAAGCCACATTACCAATAAGAGTCCAAGGGGTAGTCGTCCAAGCCAAAATATAGGCAGAGTCTTTCGTTTCATATTTCCCCTGTCCCCATTTCTGACCCGGTTTCAGATGAAATTTCGCCGTCACCGACAAATCCTTAATATCGCGATAGCCCTCACTAACCTCCGACTGTGATAAAGTCGTCTCACAACGCGGACAAATATGCATGGAGCGATAGTCTTTATAGATTAGCCCCTTATCCCAAAGCTGTTTAAAAGCCCACCAAATAGAATCCATAAAAGATAAATCCATGGTCTTATAAGAATTCTCCATATCGGCCCAACGACCCAGGCGATTGATTACTTTCTTCCATTCATCAACATAAGTTAAAACTTTAGAACGGCAAAGATCATTAAATTTCTCTACCCCAATATCTTCAATATCCTGTTTAGTTTTCGTCCCCAATTCTTTTTCTACAATATTTTCAATTGGCAAACCGTGGCAATCCCAGCCCCATTTACGATCAACATGATAGCCGCGCATAGTTTGGTAACGCGGAATAATATCTTTCATTAGACTGGCCACAATATGGCCGTAATGCGGCGTGCCCGTGGCAAAGGGCGGGCCATCGTAAAAGACATATTCACCCCGCGGCGCCTCTTTCTCCAAGCTCGACTTAAAAGTATCGGACTTAAACCAAAAATTTATTACTTCGTCTTCCATTTGAGGAAAAGAGGTTGCGGCTGACGCCGCCGGTCCGTTCATCCTTTTTTGTTGATCTCCCATATTTTTTAAAATAAAAAATAATTTTACTAGTTTTGCGGTTTCTTGGCCACAATCACTAAACTACCTTTACGATGAGGTAAAATTGGGCCACTTAATTTATTAAATAATTTATTAATCCGGCTTAAATTCGAATGACGGAAATTTTTATATTCTAGTCGCTTTATTTTTAAACCACTTTTCTTAAGCAAATAAACTACTTCGGCGGCCGTAAACTCCCGGTGACTGGCGCCGCTCCAATAATCATCCTGACTGTCCCAATTAGTTTTAAATCCGAAAAACATCTTGACCACATTATTAAGACGCATTAAATTCGGAGTACTAAGAATTAAAAGCCCTCCCGGTTTTAAGACTCTCTCTATTTCTTTAAAAAAACGAGTCGGATGAAAATTTAAATGGCCTAAAATTTCACTAGCTAAGACAAGATCAAATTCTTGGTCCGGGCAAGGAATAGCTTCTTTTTCTAAATCACAGGCGATATTTTTAATATCCAGCTGCTCAAAGCGCGGCGCGAACTCTTGCACCGATTCGGGCCGGTCAAGACCGGATGTTTCATAGCCAATCGCTTTAGCGCCGGCACATAAATGACCGAATAAAGAACCTAGATCCAGCAATTTCGCCCCCGATTTAAAATATCTATCGCCCAGTCTTAATAAATAATCGAACCGGGACCGATGAAAATCTAAATACTTGAGCTCCTTGCTACTAGCGCCGTTTATTTCTAAATCTTTTCTAATACGGCTCAAAATTAATTCCGATTGAATTACTCTTAAAAATTTATTCATAATTTAATTCTACTATCCGTGTGATTCTACTGTCCGTGGCATTTCTTATATTTCTTCCCGCTGCCACAAGGACATAAGTCATTACGGCCAATTTTTTCTCCGTCTTCGCCCTTTTCTTTCTCCGACACGAGATCAACCGTATTGCGGCTAGCGGCGTCTTTCTGCATTTCTTTGGCCGCGCCGCTAAACTCTAATTTTTCCTGGGGTTGTTTGGCAAATAGTTCTAAATCAGATAACCGCTGAGTACCTAACAAAGCGTCGCCGGTTTTGTAAATTGAATAAACGACTCCCCGATTAATTAAATCATTTAATTCTCGATATAAATGGTAGGCTTCTTTTTTATACTCAACTAACGGATCGCGCTGGCCATAACCGCGTAAACCGATTCCCCGTCTTAAATAGTCGACGGTCTCAAGATGCTCAACCCACATCTCGTCTATGGAACGAATTAGAATTCCTTTCTCGATCTCCCCAAAATCTAAATTAGCGGCGGCAAAGGCCTGTTGAAGGCTAGCATATTTTTCAGCCGCGGCTTGAGTTATATAATTACATAATTCAGCGCGTAAATCAGAGCGTGGCTGATCTGATTTTATAATATTATCTAAACCGGCCATTAAATCGTCACGCCAAGGCCAAATAGTCTGTAGGGTTTCCTTAAGCTCTTTAATATTCCAGTCAGCGACACTATCAGCCGCCGTCTGAAAATTAACTAATTTAGTCACTTCTTCGCGCACCATCGTCAAAATTATATCGGCTAAACCACGCGGCGCGGCCGGTTCTATTTTAGTCTCCCCTCCTTCAGCCATATTTAATATTTCTCGGCGGCGGCGATAAATAGCCAAACGATGTTTATTAATAACATCGTCATACTCGACTAGATGTTTTCTAATATCAAAATTATTGCCCTCAACTTTTTTTTGCGCGCTTTCTATCGACTTAGAAATCATCTTATTTTCAATCGGCATATCGGCCGGCACTTTTAAAGTCTGCATCAAGCCTTTCATCCGATCGCCTCCGAAAATCCGCATTAAATCGTCTTCAGTCGAAACATAAAACTGCGACGAGCCCGGGTCGCCTTGACGTCCAGCCCGCCCGCGCAATTGATTATCAATTCGACGCGACTCATGGCGTTCCGTGCCAATAACATGCAAACCGCCTAAACCTCTGACTGCCGCCTGTTCGGCTTCAACCGGCGGATTGCCGCCCAAAATTATATCCACGCCACGTCCGGCCATATTAGTTGCTAAAGTAATCGCGCCCTTTCGTCCGGCTTGCGCGATTATTTCCGCTTCCTTTTGATGATTTTTAGCGTTAAGCATTTGTGGCCTTAAACCTTCGCGCTCCATTAATTCCGCTAAAAGTTCATTTTTTTCAATAGAAATAGTTCCGATTAAAATAGGCTGCCCTTTAGTATTACGCTCTTTAATATCTTTAATAACCGCCTGAAATTTATCCATTTCCGTGCGATAAATAAAATCATTATGATCGGCGCGGACGTTAGTTTTATTAGTCGGAATAACAATCGTCTCGAGATTATAAATTTTATGAAACTCTTCCGCTTCCGTCGCCGCCGTTCCCGTCATTCCGGATAATTTAGTGTAGAGGCGAAAAAGATTCTGAAAAGTGATGGTCGCCATCGTTCGTGATTCTTTTTGGACTTTTACTCCCTCCTTCGCTTCTATCGCCTGATGGAGGCCTTCGCTATAACGCCGACCCGGCATTAAACGCCCCGTGAATTCATCAACAATAATTATTTCGCCATCTTTGACGACATAATCTTTATCGCGTTTAAATAAAACGCGCGCTTTCAAGGCCTGTTCTAAATGATGGACTTCTTTTACGCCTTTTTCAACATAAATATTACCTAAGCCTAATATTTTTTCTACCCGCGAAATCCCCTCCTCGGTTAAAGTAGCCGCCCTCATTTTTTCATCAACATTATAGTCATCGTTCTCCGTCAACTGGCCGACTATTTGAGAAAATTTAAAATATTTATCGGTTGATTCTTCAGCCGACGCACTAATAATCAAAGGGGTCCGCGCTTCATCAATTAAAATCGAATCAATTTCGTCAACGATTGCATAATGGAGCGAACGTTGAACGGCCTGATCCAAGGAATAAACCATGTTATCTTTTAAGTAATCAAAACCAAATTCATTGTTGGTGCCATAAGTAATATCGCAGTAATAAGCCTCCCGGCGCGGCACCCGGCGGAAATGTTGTAAACGTTCGTCATACTGGTCTTCATCTAAATATTCCGGATCATATTTATAGGCATTTTCGTGTACAATAACCCCGGTAGTCAAACCTAAAGACCAAAAAACCGGCGCCATCCAACCGGCCCCAATTCGTGCCAAATAATCATTAACCGTAATAAGATGGGCCCCGGCCCCGGCCAAAGCGTTAAGATAAAGCGGTAAAGTAGCGACCAAAGTCTTACCTTCACCCGTCTTCATTTCCGCGATTTGACCCCGGTGCAAAACGATGCCGCCGATTAATTGGACGTCAAAATGTCTTTGTCCTAAAATTCGACGCGCCGCTTCTCGAATAGTCGCAAAAGCCTCGGGTAATAAATCGTCCAGAGTTTCTTCTTTCTTTAAACGCTCCTTAAATTCTACGGTCTTGGCTTTTAATTCCTCAGCGGATAATTTTTGGAGAGCTAACTCAAAACTACTAATTTTCTCAATTAGCGGATTTAAAGATTTTATAACTTTTTCATTCGCGTCACCAAATAATTTAAAAATATTCATAATAAGATTAATTTGCCTATTACTAAACAAAAAACAGATAAAGTTTAGCCGGACTTTATATTAATATTAGTACAATTTATTATAATGCTTATTTTTGATTAAATAAATATTGACAAATATTCATTTATATTTTTTTACTTATGAGCGCGATTATCAACTTCGTACTTAGTATTTTGTGCTTCAAAAAAATTTACTAATTCTAGCGTATCCGTTTCTGTCGCCATCCATTGAGCGGGATTAGTATCATGAAAATATGGCTCAAATCCCAACTCTTCTAAACGACGATCAGCGACATAACGCACGTACTGGTTAACATAATCAGCGTTTATTCCTTGAATACCGCGCGGAAACAAATCTTGATTATAGCTGTTCTCGAGTTTAACTCCGGCAATAATTATCTGTTTTATTTCAGCGGCAAATTCCGGCGTCGCCAGCGCCGGGTTTTCTTCTAAAATAGTGAGAATTAAATTTAAACCAAATTTTAAATGCAGGCTTTCATCCCGCAATACCCAATCAACCATCGAGCCAAAATTCTTAAGTTGCTGTTTTTGCCGAAAACTAAGCGCTACCATAAAACCGCTATAAAACCAAATCCCCTCCATCACAATATTAAAAGCTACCAAATTGCGCACTAAATCGCGTTGACCGCTAACGCTTTCAATATCTAAATTCTCGGTCATGCGTCCTAAATATTTAGCAATAAATTCTTCTTTCGCCTTAATCGAAGCGGTTTCTAAATGGACATTAAAAACTTTTTCCTGATCGAGGGGAAAAGTTTCCAGCACATATTCAAAAGCCTGACAGTGGTTAGCTTCCTCCCACATCTGCTTAGCTAAATAAAGATGCGCTTCCGGCGCTTTTAGGTAAGGATAAACTCCGAGCGCTAAAGAACGGTTGACAATTAATTCGGCGGGATTAAAAAAGCTCATCAAAAAACTAACCGCGTGTTTTTCATCCTCGCTCATTTTTTTAAAGTCTTCCAAATCCTCGCCGAGAGCGATCTCATGGGGAAACCAAGTATTAGCGACGGCCTGGTTATATAAATCATAAGCCCATTGATAGCGAATCGGCCGCAGTTGCATATCTTGGCTTAAAGGTTTGCCTAAAATCATATATATATATTTTAATTAATAATTTACTGACAGCTTTCACACATTAATCTTTCTTGCGGATCCAGCGGACAAGCCTGATATTGATCATTCGACTGAACTGATGGAACGAGTGGAGTAGGCGGAGTTGGTTTAATCGAAGACTCAAAATTTAGGGCCGCACCAAAACCGCGTTTCCCCAGAGCCGAAGCTTTGTTTACTTTAACAGTACTCTGCTCAGCGCTATGACGCGGTTTCATATGCAAATAGTAAGTGGTTTTTAAACCACTTTCCCAAGCCGCTAAATAAACAGCCATTACTTCATCAATTTCGCGAGTCGCTAAATAAATATTACGGCTAATCGCTTGATCGACCCATTTCTGGGCGCGCGCCGCGACTTCAACAAAAGCGGCCGAAGAAACGGAAAAAGAATCTTTAAAAATATTCCTTAAATCCACTGGTAAATAATCGAAACTGCTAATATCGCCGTAATTAGTTAGCAGATCTTCCCTAGTCTTCTCCCATAAACCTAAAGCCTTCAAACGACTAACTAAATTATGATTCAATTCCAGATGTTTACCGCCTAAGGTATTACGACTAAAAATCTGAGCAAAGCGCGGATCAATCCCGGTCGAAGTCCCCGCTACCAGACCGATATTAGCATTAGGAGCGATAGCTAGTAAGGTCGAGTTACGCATTCCTTTTTTCACTTTTTCCCTCAGTGCCGGCCAATCTAATTTAAATTGACGACTAATCTTAATCGGCCGCTCACGATTCTGTTCTAAAATAGCAATAGTATCGAAAGGAACATAGCCCTCTGACCAACGCGAACCAGGAAAATTTTTATAACTCCCTTTTTCTTGTGCTAAATCCGCGCTGGTACTAATCGCTTCATAGCTAATAAATTCTAAGATTTCATCCGTCAAATCACTGGCCGCGGGAGCGTCATAAGGCAAGTCCAGTTGTTCAAAGACATCGGCGAGACCCATCACTCCTAAACCTAAAGCGCGATTAGCACTATCAAAATTACTGGCTTCGGGAACGGGCGGACGATTAATATCCACGAGGTTGTCTAACTGACGAACGGCTAAGCGAGTACTTAAAGCTAATTCCGACCAATCGATTTTTTTATCTTTCACATGGCGAGATAAATTTATGGACGCTAAATTACAAACAGCAATATTATCTTGGTTCGCCGGCAAGGTTATTTCCGTACACAAGTTAGAACCATAAATTGTTCCCGTATTATTGTTCAAAGCGCGGACGTTAATCGCGTCTTTAAAAGTAAGCCAGGGATGAGCGGTCGCCTGTAAAGAAACGATAATTTGTCGGAACTGATCGAGCGCTTTCAACTTCTTAAAGTTTTTTATTTTTCCAGACTGCGCTAAAGCACAATACTCCTGGTAGCGCTCCTTAAAAGCGCTGCCTGATAATTCGACTAAATCACGCACATCGGCTGGATCGAACAGATACCAATCGTCATCGTTTTTTACTCGCCGCATAAATTCATCACTTAAATAAACAGCGATATTCGCCGTGCGCGTGCGGCGATAATCGTCCCCGGCATTCTGCTTCAAATCCATGTATTCTTGAAAATCTAAATGCCAATTTTCCAAATAAAAACATAGTGCCCCCATCTTCTTGCCCGCCCGCGAAATCGCTCGGATAGCCGAATCGATAATATGTAAAAAAGGAATCGGGCCGGACGAAAAAGTATTGTTGGTCGAAATCGCTGAACCGCTCGCTCTTAATTTAGTGACGGACAAACCGATCCCACCGGTCGCTTTAGAAAGTTTTAAGACATCGGTGATCGTTTTCCCAATATGTTCTATATTATCTTCCATATCTAAAATATAACAATTACTGAGCCGCGGCTTGAGAGCGCCAGCGTTAATATTAGTCGAGCCGCCCGGAATATAGTAGAGTTTCGATAAACGGTCATAAAATTTCAGCGCGAGTTTATCCGGCTCTACCTCGTTCAAAGACAAACCCATGGCAATGCGCAGCCACAGAAACTGCGGCAGTTCCACAAGGCTCTGCCGAGTATCACGAACCATGTAACGACGGGATAAAGTCGCCAGCCCCGCGTAAGTAAATAAATAATCGCGTTTTTTATCAGCCGCCGTAATTAAGGCAGGCCAATTAAAACGACGCAAATCCGGAGATAGCCAACCGCCAGTTATACCCCTTTCTAAATTAGCGATAAACTGCTCCTCGTAGCGAGTATTAAATAAGGGGTCATCGCTCGCTAAACCCAAAACTTCGCGGTAGAGATTATTAAGTAATAAGTTAGCCGCCAATTGGTCATACACTGGATCGTCTTTAATATGTTGAACGGCTACTTGTAAGAGCGCCTTATCCAGCTCCAATTCGGACATATTCTCGTAAACGGTCAAAACGGTTTCTTGAACTATAGTTTCTAGCGCCTCTGGCGATAAATCTAAGCCCGTAGCGGCAAGTTCTATCTTTTTCAAGATAGTCGCGGCGCTAATTACCGCGGGCTCACCAGTATAACTAATAATTTTAAATGTCATAAATAACAAAGATTAAGAAAATAAATAATTCGGCTATATTGTGGTCGAATTTATCTTTATTATACAATATATTGTGTTAGCTAGCAAGACCACGCGACCCCTTAAAAATATGGCTAAAATTAAGAAATAAAAAATCCGCCAACTAGACGGATTTTTTAATTAAGTTTTTTTATTTTAAACTGGGGATAAACTACTGACCGCGCCGTTTATCAATTAGTTTCTCTTTATACTTTTTAACAACTAATTCTAAATGGTCCTTAACTTTATCAATCGCCTTATATAAATCTTTTTCGGTTTTTTCCACTCTTAAAAGCTTATGTGGAACCTCTAAATTAACTTCCATCCGAAAAATATCGCCCTTATGCCGGCTACCCACGACCCGACCGACTTCGACATCACAATTAATCGCCTTTATTTCTCCTAAATATTTATCAATGGTCGCGAGCTTAGTTTCAATATAGCTTTTAATTGCCGCCGTTAACTCTAGCTTAGTCGCTTTAATTCTTGTTTGCATAAATTTGTAATAAACTGCTAATGGCTAAAATAATTTAACGATATCTTTATAAGTAATAAAGATAACTAAGGCAATTAAGAGAGCGAAGCCGATATTATGAATAAGATTTTCCAGTTCCTGACGAACCGGCTTCCCTTTCAACTTTTCCACCAGTAAGAATAAAATTCTACCGCCATCTAACGCCGGAAAGGGTAAAATATTTAACACGGCGAGATTAAGAGATAAGAGGGCGGTAAACTGTAATAAGTAAGCAAAGCCCAGGCGAGCGGCTTGACCAGTGATATTAGCGATGCCCACCGGTCCGGCAAATTGATCGCCGACTGCTTGCCCCTGGAACAGACTCTTAAATAAAGCCCCAAAAGAAGTAAAAATTTCCTGGACGACGAAAACCGTAGTCTTCGCTCCCTCCCAAAAGGCTGGTAAAAAAGGATAGCGAACTAAGCCGGAAGAAAAAATAGCAATACCGACCGTCGCCCGCGATCCTTCCTTAACTTTAGGCGTCGCTTTAATAATTATTTCTTGATCCCCCCGCTTCACTAAAAATTCGGCTTCCTGATTAGCGCTAGCGGCGACTGTATCTTGCAACTCTTTTTCCGTTTTAGTTTCTATATTATTAATACGCAAAACTATGTCTCCTTCTTTAAGGCCGGCCTGCTCGGCGACGGAACCGGGGATAACTTGAGCAATAATTACTTGAGCGCCACGGAGCTCAGCGTTAGAGCCTAGAGAATCAGTTGATTGCGGCAGACCAATTAAATAACCGCCAGAAAACAACAACCAAGCTAAAATAACATTCATAACTACTCCGGCCGCTAGGACAATAACTCGTTGCCAAATTTTTTTTGACGCAAAACTATCCGAAGCAACCTGCCCTTCGCCATTTTCGCCTTTAATTTTAACGAAACCACCTAAAGGCAAAACATTTAAAGAATAAACTGTGCTCGCCGGTCGAATGGACTTATCCGGACTAGCGTCTAGTTCGTCAACGGCGATATTGCCTAGTACTTTTTTCCACTGCCCCGCTTGATTGCGATAAAAACCAAAAGCCCGCGGCGGAAAACCAAAACCAAATTCTTCCGCTCGAATTCCAAACCGTCGAGCGCTCCAAAAATGACCGAACTCGTGAGCAAAAACTAAAACTGATAAAACTAGGACGAAAATTATTATTGTTAAAAACATAAAAAAATATTATATTTCCAGGATATCCTTTTCCTTACGGTCGCGGACATCTTTTAGCTCTAAATTCTTCTTAGCCGAAAATTCATCTAATTCTTTAACGGCCCGAAATTTTTCATCCTCGCTAATTTCTTTAGCGACAAAAACATGTTCTATAGCATTTTTAACATCATCACGCACCCCGCGTAAAATTATCCGTGTTTTTTCCATCTTTTCATTTAACCTTTTGACTAATTCTTTACGATTTTCCTCAGTCAGTGGCGCGACGGTTAAACGGATCTTATCGCCTTCATTAACTACTCCTAAGCCTAAATTAGCCTCCACCACCGCTTTCTCAATATTTTTTAAAACTCCCTTATCCCAAGGCGCGATAATAATACTACGGGAATCGGTGACAGCAATATTACCAACCGCATTAAGCGGACTCAAAACACCATAAGCTTCAACCTGCAAACCCTCTAACACGGCCGGGTTAGCGCGCCCGGTTCGCAAAGCCGATATTTCTTTCTTAAAAAAATCAAGCGCGTTATTAAAATCGCTTTGCTTCGCCACTAAATATTCATTCATATATTTATAATTAAAAAACTATTATAGCAATTATTGTTTTAACTGGACAGTACTCAAATAAATATTATTAGGATTTTTAAAATCAATTAGAAGATTGCGGCCAGCCCGCTTAGTCGGCAAACTTTTCGTCGACCAAGTGGCGCCGCCGTCTAAAGAATGAAAAAACGTGGTATTAGTTACGTAAGATATATCCGTCGTCGCCTGAGGATTAATCGCCAAAGCGTTAATAACGGCGTCTTTTTCGGGTTGGAGTAATTTTATGTTCTCCCAAGTCAGGCCATCGTCAGACGAGCGAAGAATTAATTTATCAGTGGCCAGAAAAACCAAGCCGTCTTTAGTCGCGATAATATCCTTAAAATTATTGCCTAAAGTATAATCACGCAGCACTTCATTTAAGTCGGTCCAGTCCTCTACTAAGAAATTCTCGTCCACATCAGCGGAGTTAGCCGCATTAGTAACCGTACTTGAACGAAAACTAAAAATTTGATTTTTAACAGTCGCCACAAAAAGTAAACGGCTATCAAGCGGCGACACGATTAGGCGAGCCAAACCATCATCCAACCGTTGAATCGTTCGCCACGATTCTCCGGAGTCAATACTTTTAATAATTTCGCCGCGCGAAGTCCCAATATATAAATTACGCGGATTATAATGATCAATGGCCACAGTCGTTACTCCCACGCCGGTATTATTATCAAAATAAACCTGCACCCAATTCCGAGTGCAATCGACACTGCGATAAAGACGGTTAGCGATCGCCGCGTAGATTATACACTTATTTTTAGGATCGACTTTGACATCGCTTACTGTAGCGGTCGGTAAACTAGCCACTTTATTCCAGCCAGCCGTAATATTATAAGTATAATATAGTCCCTTCTCAAAACTCGCCAAATAAATAGCTAAGCTATCGGCCGGATCCATCACCAGTGTATTAACATTAAGGCTACCGATGGTTTGTGGCCGGCTATCAGCAGTCGGCACATCAACTTTCGCTTGCCAAGATTTCCCGCCGTCTGTCGATAAAAAGACGCTGCTATCAACAGTATTACCGGGCAGACTCGGTTTAGCTGTTGAAGTAGAAATAGAACAGGCCGTGCTAATTAAAGCTAAGACACTTAAAGCAATGATTAATTTTAAATTCTTCAAAGACATATAATTATTATTTTCCGGCCCGAGAAGCGAGCGCGAAAACTGACTAATTGAAATTTACTAATTAATAATTTAAAGCGAGCTGTTCTAAAACCAAACGCGGATTAATATTCCCTGCTAAATATTCTCGGGCCTGAGCGGCTAATTTCAACTGTTGCAAAATTAAGGGTAAAGGATCCTGGTCGCTCGACTCATTTAAATAGTTAAGGGCTTTCTCTAAATCAGCCGAAATCGCTAGGTGTTGAACGCGATCGTTTTCCGCAAAATTCAAAAGCAATAAATCGCGCGCCAAACCTTCTGCCATAGCAATTATTTTAGCCGCTAAATCACGCGCCGCCTTACTCCAGGTTCGATCTTTAAAGATCTGATCTAAAATAGCCAGCCGCTCGCTCACCTCGACGGATATTAGAGATAACCAGAGAGAAGCCATTTTTAAATAAGCCTGATAGTCATCAGGATGTTCTAATAAACGAAGGGCTAAAAACGGCCGACCAATTGATAAATTAGCCAAGTCTTTAGCTAAGGAGCGACTGGCACCTTGATTATCAATTAAATAATCATAGATAACCGCGGCCGCCACCGGATAAAAATATAAGACCTGGCTCCGCGACAAAATCGTAGCGGGTAAATTATTATCATCGCTCACTAAAAGAATAATCACTACTTTATCTTTAGGTTCTTCTAAAGTCTTTAAAAGAGCGCTCTTAGCCTCCTCGCTTAAACAGTCGGCCTCCTTAATAATCCCTATTTTATAGGAATTTGAAAAAGAACTCAAATTTAAAATTTTAATAAATCCTCGCACCGCCTCGATAGTAATATTTTTCTGGTCAGCGAGAGGTTGTAAAATATGCAAATCGCTGTTAAAGCCCTCTAGCGCTCCCTGCAAATGACGAGCAAAAGAAAGGGCGATCGTCGATTTGCCAAGATCGTCTGGACCGACAAAAACATAAGACTGAGCAACCTTATCATTCTGAAGCGCGCCTGTTAAAAATTTAACGGCCTGCTCATTCCCGATTTTTGGCCACTCGACTTCCGTCATATTTAAAATTTAAAAGCCTGACTAGAGCTAATTCGCATTTTAGTAGTCGCGCTCAGCGTAATACTTTGCAGCTGGCCGTTATTGGCTTTAAAGGCCCGGCCATACTCTTTTCCACTTTTATCGGTATAGACTAATAAATAATACCCAGGGGTTAAGGAGGAATAAACGGTTTTATTACGAGCGATTTTAATGACGCCAATTTCGCTGTCTCGGTAATATTTTCTATCGCCCTCCGTCGATAAATTATATAATTTAAGATTAATCGTACTCGCTCTTTCCGTACTCGCTAAATTAGTCAAGCTAATTTTAGTGGTATTAGTAACGAGCTTCTGAGAATTCAGCTGGCCGGATTTTATATTAATATTCCAGAAGATATTTTCCTGATTAAAATCATCTAGAACCACTAACGCATAAATTCCCGCCGGGTAATCAAACTGGAAACGACCCTTAAGGTCTGATTTAGTTTTAAGTAGCTGACGCCCTAGGCTCTTTTGACCATTATCAACCAACTGTTCATAAAAACGAATTTCTCGATTGGTTAATATTTTTTTCTGACCATTACGCAATTCGCCACTTAAACTAGAAAAAACATAATTAAAAGTATAGTCTTTGTCTAGCGGTATTTTAATATTATAAACATTAGCGATATTGCCACCCGCGTCCTTAACGCTTAAAACATAAACGCCGGATTGATTATCATGATAGGGGTTATAAGACGCGACATAGACAATACTTTTACCCCCCGCGTCAGTTTTAAGATTAGCGATTAAATCACTATTTTCAAAAAAAGGCTTTTCATCCGCGTCATATTGCTGAGCATACAAAGAAAAATTATAATTAGCCTTTAATCTCTTTTGGCTATCGCGCAAAATAATCTTTAAAGCCGGTAAATATTTAGTCACCGTTCGGTCATAATTACAGACGAAACGCACTGCGTCAAAAAACCAAAAATCGCCGAGATCGGCCCGTTTATCCCAAGCTTTCAATGCATAAGTTTTACGCGGATCCGGCGCGAAACTAATCGTGGCCTTCCCGGTTTTGTCCATCGTGCCGCCCCCGACTTTATTACCGGCGACTGGCAGTCCATTAGCATCGGAATTTTGTTCGTAAATTTCAAATTTTAAATTAGGAATTAAATTACCGCTCGCATTTCGTAAAATCACCGTTAACTTAGAGTTATTCTGACAGGCGGTGGCGACCGGCGAGGCGACTTGAGTCGCCGTAATTACTTTTTCATTACTCTGACCGTCCAAGACATCAACATCCCAAAAATATTGATAATTATTGCTCTGACCTTTAACGCCTAGAACATAAGTCCCCGCCGGAATTTCTATCGAGCCATAACCGTCGGTACTAATAGAAAAATCGGTTACTCGCGCCCCCTTTTGTCGTTCGTTATCAGCCCCGACCTCTTGTTTAAAGATCTCCACTTTCGTTCCACTGGGAAATAAAGCGCCGGAAGTATCTTGTAAACTAACTCGCAAAGAACTTAAGTAATAAGACAAGGTCGTTAGTTGTTCGTCATGAACGGCAATATTATAATAAATAAATTTAGAATTATTGCGGGATAATTCTAGAGCATAATCATCGCTCGGCGTATTATCCATACTCCGCAAGCTGCCTTGCGGCAAATAAACTTTTACTTGGCCAGCCGCACCGGTATTTAAATTAGTCAATTGTTCTTTATAAGATTTAAGCGGTTTCTTATTAGAATCGTACTGCTGCGAATAAACATTGAAATTAGTATTTTTCAAGGGGTTACCATCGGTATCGCGCAAAACGAATAAAATTCCGCTGAGACGTTTACTAATAGTTTGGCTTTCGCCACAGCTAAAATTATAGCCATAATACCAAAAACTGGCGTTATCTTTACCGACAACCTGAACCCGAATCGCATAAGTATCCGCCATTAAATTGTTACGCCAACTAAGGAACGCGGTTCCTAAAACGGCGTCCGTACTCGCTCCAGCAAAACGACGATTAAGTTTAGGCTTAGGCTGATCATAAAAATCAGTGGTCTGTTCATAAACGTCGACGCGGGCATTAGGAATAAAGGCTCCACTAGGATCAAGAACTACGAAATTAATATTGGTATTTCCCCGACAATTCTCGGCGCGAGCACTATTAATCCCAGCCAAAAAAGCAAAAACTAAGAAAAAACTGAAATAAATTAATGACCGACTGAACCCGCTCAATTTAAAATTTGTAGACATATTTAGTTTAAAATATAACTTTCCGCTAAATTATTAATTTTCGGATAGAGTAAAAGATTATAAGTTTTGCCCAATGCTTCTAGACTATCCAGTTGTAAATTAAAAGTAGAACTACTGCTATACTCTGGTTTTAAATCAGCGCTGAGGACTAATTCAACCGGGCTGCTGGAGCTCACCCGTAAATAACTTAAACTAAAATCTATCTGCCGATCATTATTTAACTCGGCCAGCCGGGAAATAACCGCCCCGTCCCGTAATAAACGAAAATTATTCCAATCATCCTTACTAGCGGTACCCGCATTATCAAAAACCAAATGTTTAATAATTCCCTCTTCGCGTCCCGAGTCTTCAAAAATTTTAAATTTCCCAATAAAACGACTGCCGTTATTAATCGTTAAATTCTCTCCGGCCAGACTCTCTTCCTCTACTCGTAGCGCCGCGACGGTATTACTGCCGTCAATAATTTTAAACGTTCCACCCTTCAGCGGCCAAGTCGCTAGAAGCGGCCGGCTACTAGAAGCCGCACCCGAATTTTTCAGTTCGACAAACAAACTTTGATTAAGGCAACTAGGACAACTGACTAAGTCGGCATAAATTTTAACGCTCCGGCGTTCGCCGGCCGCCAGTTGCAGCGGCTCCGAAAAATTAATAATAATCTGCTCGTCAGAACGGTGCCAATTAACATTAGCTTTATATTTAATATCATAGCCGTCGCGCGCCACTACCCCACCAATTATACTCGAGTTATAAACACCGGAAATAGTAAAAACTAAACTACTAATTGTAGCCTCACTAGCGACCGCTTGAAAATTAAAAATACCTAATAAATTTTCTTTAGTATTAGCGACTAAAGTCCCGGGGCTTAAAACCGTACTAGTACTTATAAGCGTCTCGCTCGACACTAAAATCTGAGCCGAAGCTAGCGGCGGCGCGACGGGACCCGACACAACCGGATCAGTTGGAGAGTCGGAATTCGCCGTTTTCTTCTCTAAACCAATTTCCTCGTAACTAACTAAAGTATACTGGGCTAAGTCTATTTGATTAAGCTCTAAAACCGGCCGACTCCGTAAATTAAACTTATTTAAATCAGATAAATCATGAATTAAAGTTTTTTGTCGTCCTTTAATATAATAAATTTCTGGACGACTAGCCGCTCTCGCTAAGACTACCTCCGACCATTTATTCAATTCCGTTAAACTAATAATCTTAATATCCGACCATTTATTTCCATAACTTAAATAAGCCGTCGGATTAAGATAAGCTCTTCGCGTATGGGTTTTATGATTTAAAAAATAAATAACTGGGCTATTTTTTAACTTAACTTGACGAACAGTCGCGCTCAGGGCTAAGGCCGGATAATTAAAAAAGAATAAAGCCACTAAAGATAGCCAAACGAAAAAAATCGCTAAAAATTTATTTTTATTTAAGATTAGCATAATAAACTCTAAAAAATCAGCTAATTAAATATTTGTTTATATTATAACACATTATCATAAGATAATAAATTATCAAACTAGCATTTTTTCGCTCTCTTTATTAAAATATTCATTGATTTTCCCCCTACAAACTGATATATTAAAACCATAATTTAATTATCCATGCTCAAACGCTTAAAACAAATAATTATTCTCGGCGGCGATTTAATCGGCTTTCATTTAGCTTTATTATTAACTATTCTCATCCGCTACTCGCGTCTTTCCTGGGCCGAAGCCTGGGCAAACCATTGGCCAAAATTTATTATTATTTTCGGCCTCTGGATTTTTGGCTTTTATATTAATAACCTCTACGACCTTAATCTTAAAACTAACAGCCGCCGCTTTTACCGCCTTAGCTTAAACGCCGCCGCCCTGAGCTCCTTCTTATCGCTCAGTTATTTCTATCTCAATAATCAAGCGGACATAACTCCCAAAACCAACCTACTCCTATTTATTCTAATTTTTTTAGTAATTTTTTTGGCCTGGCGCAGCTTGTATTCAAAAATCATGCCTTCGATAATCTCTAAAGAAAATTTAGCAATTATCGGCAGCGGCCATCTCACTAAGAAATTAATCCAAGAGATAGAAAAACATCCCGGCTGTAACTACCGCCCGATTCTAGTCTTAGACAATTTAGACAAGTTAGCGGCACTAGCCGCCCTCATTAAATCTAAAAATATCAGTAGTTTAGTCGTCAGCGACGATTTTAATAATCAAGATTTAAAAGAAGTTCTTTTTAGCGGCCTGACTTATAATATCAATTTTTTTAATTATCCGGACTTTTATGAACTTATCACCGGGAAAATTCCGGTCGAAGCGATCGGCCCGAGCTGGTTCCTAGAAAATATTAAAAATAATGAAAAAAAAGCTTATAACTTCAGCAAACGCTTGCTGGACCTCGTTTTAGCTCTCCTAGTCTTAATTATTTCTCTTCCCCTCTGGCCGCTTATTGCTTTAATGATAAAATTAAGCAGCCGCGGCCAAGTATTCTTTAGCCAATTAAGATCCGGGCAACATGGCACAACTTTTAAAATAATCAAATTCCGAACCATGCGGATAGAAAATAACCAACAGGCGCCGACGGAAAAAAATGATGAGCGCATTACTTGGTTCGGCTCTTGGCTCCGAAAAACTCGCTTCGACGAAATACCTCAAGTTATTAATATCCTTAAAGGCGAAATGAGCTTCATCGGTCCGCGGCCGGAACGACCGGAGATCGTCACGGAACTAGAAAGTCGCATTCCTTTCTATAAAACCCGCCTACTAATCAAACCCGGCCTAACCGGCTGGGACCAAATTTCTGGCGAATATCATTCCGCCTCTGCCGCCGACAGTTGGGAAAAATTACAATACGATTTATTTTATTTAAAACAGCGCTCTCTCTATCTTGACCTCGCTATCACTCTAAAAACCTTAGCAACGATGCTGAGCCAAGCCGGCCGCTAAAAATTTAGAGGCCTTAAATTTTAATTTATGAAGAAAGCCTTAATTACCGGGATCACTGGCCAAGACGGATCCTACTTAGCGGAATTATTATTAAGTAAAGACTACGAAGTTCACGGCATTATCCGGCGCGCCTCTACTTTTAATACCGAGCGAATAGATCATCTTTATAAAGATCCTCATTTAAGCGACGTCAAATTATTTTTACATTACGGCGATATCGCCGACAGCAGTAATATCAGCCGCCTAATAGAAAAAATTCAGCCGGACGAAATTTATCATCTGGCCGCCCAAAGCCATGTCCGGGTTAGTTTCGATTTACCAGAATATACCGGGGATACCACCGGGCTCGGGACAGTACGGATCTTAGACGCAATTAAGAACTCCGGCCTTAAAACTAAATTCTATCAAGCTTCTTCGAGCGAGATGTTCGGCCAAGTCGCTCCCGAAAATTTACCGATTACAGAAAATACTCCTTTCCAGCCTCGTTCTCCCTACGGCTGTGCCAAGGTCTACGCTTACTGGATTACTAAAAATTATCGAGAAAGTTATAATCTCTTCGCGGTTAACGGCATATTATTTAACCACGAATCACCGCGGCGCGGCGAAACTTTCGTGACTCGAAAAATTAGCCGCGGGCTCGCCCGCCTTAAACTCGGTAAAGAAAAAACCCTCTTTTTAGGCAACCTCGACGCCCAGCGCGACTGGGGTTACGCGCCGGATTATGTCGTCGGGATGTATTTAATGCTTCAGCAAACCAAACCAGATGATTATATTTTAGCTAGCGCGGAAACCCATACGGTTAGAGAATTCGTCGAGGCCGCCGGCCAAGCTCTAGGCATGAATATAATTTGGCAAGGCAAAGACTTAAACGAAAAAGGCATTGATAAAAATACTGGCCAAACTATTATTGAAATCGATCCGAAATATTTCCGGCCGGCCGAAGTTGATATTTTACTCGGCGACCCGAGTAAAGCCAAAAACGCTTTAAACTGGGAAGCCCGGGTTAAGTTTACTGAACTCGTTAAAATAATGGTGGCAGCCGACTTCGATAAAGAAAAAAATAAAAATGATTAACAAAAATTCCAAAATCTATATCGCCGGTCATCAGGGACTAGTCGGTTCCGCCTTAGTCCGCGCCCTGACTAAGCAAGGTTTTAATAATCTACTTACCCGCTCACACCAAGCGCTAGATTTAAAAAATCAAAACCAAGTCAATAATTTTTTTCGACGCTGTCGGCCCGACTATGTTTTTTTGGCGGCGGCGAAAGTCGGCGGTATTTTAGCCAACCAAACTTATCCGGCGGAATTTATTTATGATAACTTAGCGATTGAACTCAACGTTATCCAAGCCGCTTATCAAAATAAAGTCAAAAAATTATTATTTTTAGGGTCGTCTTGTATTTATCCGCGCGACGCTAAACAGCCGATTAAGGAAGAATATCTCCTGAGCGCGCCGCTAGAAAAAACCAATGAAGCTTACGCGATCGCGAAAATCGCCGGTTTAAAAATGTGCGAATTTTATAACCAACAATATAATACTAGTTATATTACCGCCATGCCAACTAATCTTTACGGCCCGCACGATAATTTTAATCTTAATAATGCCCATGTCTTGCCGGCCCTAATCCATAAATTTCAGGAAGCGAAAACAAAGAACCAAGCGACGGTCATCCTCTGGGGTAGCGGCCAACCGCGGCGAGACTTTCTTTATATTGACGACTTAGCGAGCGCTCTTATCTTCTTGCTAGATAAATATGACGGCCGCCGCGGACCAGTCAATATTGGCAACGGGCGGGATTTAAGCATTAAAGAACTGGCTGAAAAAATAAAAAAGCTGACTGGCTTCACCGGAAAAATTACTTGGGACAAAACTAAACCTGATGGCACACCCCGCAAACTACTAGCAATTAACCGTTTAAAAACCCTCGGCTGGCGACCGCAAATATCGTTAACTCATGGGCTAAAAATAACTTACGACTGGTTTTTAAAAAATGAACAAAAAATAAAAAAATAAACATGTTAGAATACTTAAAGTTAGAAAACTTAAAAACTAAAATTCTCCAGCCCGGTTTCCAGCGCTATTTTAAAAACACTAGCTGGATGTTTCTCGGGCAATTTTTTAGTTTAGCAGTCTCCTTTTTTGTCGGCACTTATATCGCCCGCTATTTAGGACCAGAAAATTTTGGCGCCATGAACTACGCGCTCAGTTTCGTCGCTCTATTTGGCTTCTTAGCCGGTTTCGGAGTAGAAAATATTCTTAATCGAGAATTAATAAAATTTCCGGAAAAAAGGGATGAACTACTCAGCGCTGGTTTTTGGTTAAAATTAGGCGGCGGACTCCTCGCTATTATTATTATTAATTTAGTCTCCTGGACTTTTAATCAAAGTTATCTAATTCGGTTATTAATTTTTATTTTTTCCTTAACCCTCGTCGGACAAAGTTTCACGGTTATTAATATTTTTTTTCAATCCCAAGTTCTAGCGAAAAAAGCAGTAGTCATACAGTTATCAGTCACCCTAATTTCCGCTATCCTTAAATTAGTCCTCATTGGTCTTAATCTGGGAGTAATCTGGCTCACCGCCGTTTATATTTTTGACAGTCTGACTTTAGCGCTCGGCTTATTATTTATTTATTATAAAAATTATAAAACTTTTTTTTATCGACAATTGAACAAAGGGGTCGTTAATCTTCTCCTGCGCGATTCGTGGCCGATTATGCTAACGGCGATAGCGGTGACGACCTATTCAAAAATTGATCAAATTTTTATCAAACAACTTTTAGACACCACGGCCGTCGGCCTTTATTCCGTTTCCGCTCGGCTGACTGAGGCCTGCTGTTTCATCCCTAGCATTATCTGCGCTTCCTTATTCCCTTCGATCGTCAACGCCAGAGACAATCAAGACAACTACTTAGCTCGATTAAAAAAATTATTTTTACTGATTTCATTAATCGCTATTTTTATCGCCTTAGTTTTATTTGTCTTAGCGGAACCAATTATCCGGTTACTTTTTGGCACCGCCTATTTACTATCCGTCGCTACTTTTAAAATTTACCTCTGGTCGATTATCCCCAGTTTTTTAATGATCGTGGTTAACTATTATTTAATCGCCGAAAACCTCACCCGACTCTACTTGTTTATAACCGTCCTAGGTGCCGGGCTCAATATTATCTTAAATATCCTCCTTATTCCCCATTATGGTATACTGGGAAGTGCTCTAGCGACTCTCATCTCTTACAGCGCGGTGCCACTATCGCTCTTACTCTTTCCAGTTATTAGAGTAAAAATAAATAAATTTCAATCTTAAATATGTCTAGTATCCGACCAACTTGGCGATCTATTTTAACGGCCCTTAGAACAACTTTGGCCGAATATAATCCCCATTATAAATTTAACTACACTAACTACTGGGAAAAACGCTATCGCCAAGGCGGCAATTCGGGCTTAGGTTCTTACGGTGTCTTAAGCGATTTTAAAACAAACATTATCAATAAATTTATTCAAGAATACCAAGCCGAAACTATGATCGATTTTGGCTGCGGCGACGGGCAACAAATTAAAAATATAAAAATAAAAAAGTATCTCGGCCTAGACATTGCCCCCTCTTCGGTACAAATGTGCCAAAAGCTATACTCAGATGACCAGAGCAAAAGCTTTATTCTTTACCATCCCCAGAGTTTTTTTAATAATTTTATTAAAGCGGATTTAGTCATCTGCCTGGATGTGCTCTATCATATAACGAGCGAAGTCGATTTGAAAAAAACGCTGACCGATATATTCTCTTGCGCTAATAATCTGGTTATTCTCTACACCAATACAGAAAATTTTAACTATCGTCGCGGTCGCCATATTGTCTACTGGGATACTTATAAATATTTGAAAGAATTTAAAAATTTCCTTATTTTAGAAACAATCGCCCAAAAATATCGTGACCAATCAGGGGCCGATTTTATAATTTTAAAAAAACTAACTAGTTCAACCGACTAATATGTCCGATTACACTTCTCGTTTTTTCTTAGTTGACGATGAAAAAAATAGCGATTTTTTTTTCCCCCTTCATCCGACCTGGTGGAGTCGTTTTTATGAATATATCTGGGCTAGTAAATTTATAGAAAAAACAGATATTTCTTTAGATGCCGCTAGTGGTATTTGCCATCCCTTTAAGTTTTATCTGGCGGATCATGGCCAGGAGACTCACGCGCTCGACTACGATCCACGAATCCTCGAAGAAGGGGAAATAAAAAAGGAGATATTCGAAGTCTTCGGCGCCACCGGTCTAAATAAAATGACCCCGGAATATTTTCAAAAAATCGTCTACCAAAAAGCGAGTTTAACTAAAATGCCCTACGAAAATAAAAAATTTGATAAAATTTATTGTCTCTCCGTGCTTGAGCACCTCAACGACTGGCCGAATAAATATCCCTATTTTAACGACCACCCTGGCTTTGATAAATTCATCCCCAGAAATATCGAACACTCTCTCCGAGAATTTCGCCGAGTTTTAAAGGATAATGGTTTGATTATCCTGACTTTTGATTATCCAACTATTAACCTCTACTACTTTAAAAGAATTATTGAACGCCTTAATTTGACTTTTGCCGCGGCCGTTGACTTTACTCTCCCGCCTCGCGCCCTCTATTCTCCAGATAAACAATTATATTGTTTCCGGGCTATTTTAAAAAAAATATGATTGGTATCACTAAACTTTCCTCTGGCCGCCTAGGTAATCGGCTCTTCCATTATCACTTTTTAAGACAACTCGCCGCTCAAACCGGCCTGGAATATTTTCATTTAAAATTTCCCGAAGCGCCATTTTTTGTCGGCCTGGAGCAAAAACGGCGGCCGAGTCTTTACCCTTTAATTTTCACGAAAAAAATTACCTTAACCGCCGCTCAAGTCGGTCGGCAAAAGCCAATCGAGCTTTTACGATTAATCACGGAAAAAAATGCGGAAAATTATAATATTATCCTCCAGCCACCATTTCTCGGCAATGTTTTTTTCGACTATTTATTCTTTCCGCCCCAAAATTTCATAGAAATAAAACCGAACTATCAAAAAGAATTTACCTTTATCACCACCAATAAACTAGTAATCGGCCTACATTTCCGCGGTACTGATTTCGCCGCCTGGAACGCTCGCGCTTCTTTAAAATTCAACTATTATCAAAAAGCAATCGAATATTGTCTGGCTAATTTCCCTGGTCAAAAACTAGTTTTTGTTCTTTTTACTGATGACCAGAACTTCCCCGCCTACTTAGAAACAAGCCATTTTTTACAAAATAATAAACAAGAATTTTACCAAAGCGATAATTTAAATTTACCCATCATTGATTTTTATCAACTATCGCAATGTGATGTTTTAATTTCCTCTCCCAGCACTTTCGCTATCTTAGCAGGAGTAATCGGCAAACCTAAAAAAATCATTCACAGTCAAGAGTGGCTTGATTATATGACGGAGCAAAACGATCCTTTTTGGGTTAAATTGCGTCAAACCGACAATCCTTATTATTCCCTGTGGCACGCCTGTTAACATTATTATATGATTTATCTTAAGACAATTTTTTCGGCCGCCGCGGAAATAAAATATCTAAAATTAAATATTCGGGAAGCTTTCCCTTATATCGATAAATTTATTATCTGCGAATTTAATCGAACTCATACTGGTGCCACCCGCGAATTAATTTTTAATAATTACTACTCGGAATTTTCGGCGAGCGAACAAGCCAAAATTATTTATTTAGGCGTCGAGGCTGCTTCTTTTATTAAACCGGCTCAAGACAACCGCCAGCAAGCTCATAAAAATGAAAAAATTATGCGGGGTTATTTCGCCTCTCAAATTAAATTAGCTAATAATGATATAATCTTTTCTGTGGACGCGGATGAAATAATCTTTGGTCAAAAATATCCTCAGCTCATCGCTCAGCTTAAATTCTGGCGACCAGCTATTCAATTACCTCTCTACCAATTTTACTACCGACTTAACTATCTCTGGGCTAATAATAAATTCATTGCCCCAACGGTCTGCCGCGCCTGGTATTATAAATTCCGTTATCCCGGCCAGTGGCGTTACGCCGGTTGGATTTATCCCGAAATAACGGGCTGTCATTTCTCCTGGTGCTTAACGATTCCCGAAATGCTTGCTAAAATAAAGGGGTATGCCCACCAACAGGATTATCAATCTCTCGCCCAAACCGAAATTTTAACCGCGGCGGTCGAGAGTAAAACCTACCCCTTTGACCCTCAAGTCGACTTTCAAATCAAAGTTTTAGATCTAAATAAAGATAAAAGTTATTTTCCGCCGACTCTTTACGAAATCTTAGACGATTTTAAGAGTCTAATCGCTAAAAAATAACCAGCCTCAATTATGAAAATTGGCATAGTAACAACCTGGCAAGAACGCGGCGCGGCTTATGTCTCCCGCCAGTACCGCGAGTCACTGCAGACTGACCATGAAATTTTTATTTATGCCCGCGGTGGTGAACATTATGCTATCGGTGATAAATATTGGGACGATCCTACAGTTACTTGGGGCAAAAAGATACCTCTCCACGTCGCCATGTCCATTGATTTAGCGGATTTTAAAACCTGGATTCTAAAAAATAAACTAGATCTGGTCTTTTTCAACGAACAACAGTGGTGGGACCCGGTCCTATTATGCCAAGACTTGAAAGTTAAAACCGGTTCTTATATTGACTACTACACACCGGAAACCGTGCCTCTTTTCGCCATTTATGATTTTCTAATCTGCAATACCAAACGGCATCAGAGCGTTTTTTCTTGGCATCCTCAAGCAGTATACATACCCTGGGGGACGGATTTAAAAATTTTTCAACCACATAGTTCCGCCCCGGCTAATCCGGGACTAGTCACGTTCTTTCATTCCGCCGGCGTCAGCCCGGAAAGAAAAGGGACTGATTTAGTTATTAAGGCTTGGGCCAAGATCACGGGACCGGCCCAATTACTCATTCACACCCAAATTGACTTAACTAAAACTTATCCTGAGTTGACTGACTTAATAACCGAACTAATCGCCCAACAAAAATTAAAATTTTACCAAGGAACGGTGACAGCGCCCGGTCTTTATCATTTAGGCGATATTTATGTGTACCCTTCCCGCTTAGACGGCATCGGTTTAACCCTACCAGAAGCGCTAGCCTGTGGCTTACCGGTAATCACGAGCGATAACCCGCCCATGAACGAATTTATCGACGAAAATAATGGACAATTAGTAAAAATCGACAGTTGGCGGCCGCGCTCCGATAACTATTACTGGCCGCTCTGTGATCCTAATTTAGAAAGTTTAACCGAAAAAATGCAATTTTATATTGACAATATCGCTAGCTTATCTAATTATAAGAAGCAGGCGCGACGCTCGGCCGAAGAAAAACTTAATTGGCAAGTTAATAGTCAACCCCTAGTGAAGCTTTTCCCAGAATTTAAAATAATCGATTCCGCCCAAAAAAACTCCGCCCGACAAGCGATAATTAATTACGAAGCGCAGCGATCTAATCGGGCCACTAAATTATATCGTCGTTACCCCGGGCTTTTTCGACCTTTCAATTGGTTATGGCCTTTAATTAAACAAAGATATATCCAAAAATAAATTTATGAAAACTATTCTCTTTGTTTTCGGTACTCGACCGGAAGCGATTAAGCTAGCCCCCTTAATCATCAGGATGAAAAAACAAAAAAGATTTTTTAACGTTAAGGTCTGCGTGACCGGCCAACATCGAGAAATGTTGGATCAGATTTTAAGTTTTTTTAAAATCGTACCTGACTTCGATTTAAACCTGATGAAAAATAATCAATTTCTGTTCGATCTTACCGCCAGCTCGTTAAAAAATATGGATACTATCTTAGAGGAGATCAATCCGGATATTTTAATCGTCCAGGGGGATACTACTTCCGCTTTCGTCGGCGCTCTCGCCGCTTTCTATCGCCGCATAAAAATCGCTTATCTCGAAGACGGCCTCCGTAGTTTTAATAAATATTCGCCTTTTCCTGAAGAGATTAATCGTAAGATGATCAGCCAACTCGCGGACTTCCATTTTGCCCCGACTAAATTAGCCGGTCAAAATTTACGCCGAGAAAATATTAAACAGAATGTCTGGGTAGTAGGCAATAGCGTCATCGACGCCTTACGCCACGCGCTTAAAATAATTCACCTGACTAAGAAAAATGATCGGTATCAAAAATTCTTTAATTTTTTAGATTATTCTAAAAAAATAATCTTAGTGACCGGACACCGTCGAGAAAGTTTCGGAAAGCCTCTCGAAAATATCTGCCGCGCCTTAAAAAATTTAGCGGAAAATTATCCCGTCCAAATCGTTTATCCCGTCCACCTCAATCCGCGAGTTAAAGAACCGGTTTACAAAATTTTAGGTAATACTGAAAATATCCATCTCATCAAACCTCTGGAATATCCTTACCTCATTTGGTTAATGAAAAAATCCTATTTAATTATTACAGACTCCGGCGGTATTCAAGAAGAAGCGCCGTCTCTTAATAAACCAATTCTTGTCACTCGAGAAGTAACGGAGCGAACGGAGGGCTTAAAAGCCGGAACGGCTAAACTAGTTGGTGCTAACTATAAAAAAATAGTGCAAGAAACCCTGAGCTTACTTAATAATTCTAAAAAATACCAACAAATGGCAAAAATCAAGAACCCTTACGGAGATGGCCGAACTTGTGAACGAATTATTAAAGTACTCAAAAAAAATTCTTAAATTTATGTCTCTTGCTCCCATCGCGCTATTTACTTATAACCGCTTAGAGCATACCCAACAAACTCTCGCCGCTCTAGCCAAGAATGAATCAGCCGCTGAGAGCGATTTAATTATTTTTTCTGATGGTGCTAAGAACGATAAGTCCCTCGCTAGTGTCCAGGCAGTCAGAACCTATTTAAAAACCGTAACCGGCTTTAAAAGCGTTAAAATTATCGAACGCGAAAAAAATCTCGGTTTGGCTGATTCAATTATTAAGGGCGTCACCGAAATCATCCGTCAGTTTACTAAAATAATCGTTTTAGAAGATGATTTAATTACGGCGCCCTATTTCTTAAAATACCTGAACGAAGCCCTCGATCGTTACGCAGAGAACGATAAAATTATTAGTATCCATGGCTATGTCTATCCGACTAAGCGCCCGCTGCCGGAAACTTTTTTTTTAAGAGGGGCGGATTGTTGGGGCTGGGCGACCTGGAAAAGAGGCTGGGACTTGCTCGAAACCGATAGTCAAAAGTTATTAACAGCCTTACGAGCCGAAAAATTAGGCTATGAATTCGACTTAGACGGTTCTTATCCTTATCTCCAGATGCTTAAGGGACAATTAAAAGGTCTAAATAATTCTTGGGCCATTCGTTGGTATGCAACCGCTTTCTTAAAAAATAAACTAACTCTTTACCCCGGACGCTCCTTAGTTTCTAATGCTGGTTTTGATAACAGCGGTACCCATACAGGACGCACCCAAGTTTTTCAGACACTCCTTTCTACCCAACCCATTAAAATCGGCCCCATTCCGATTGAAGAAAATAGCGCCGCTAAAAAAACGATTATAGAATATTTCCGCTCCCCCCGCTTAAGACTCCTTATCTTTTTTATCAATTGTAAATACTACCTCAAAATATTTACAAAAATCTTTAGCGCCCGGGCTTAGTTATTGTCTTTATGCCAACTAAAATAAAACAAATCATCGATCGACATTTTTTCCGACCGGCCTGGTATTCCGTATTAATTAATCCGTATTTTATTGCCCGCTACGGTTTACTTAAAAAAATAAAAAAATTTGCGGCCGCTGATTTTACGTCACAAACGATTCTAGACGTCGGTTGCGGTTCGAAGCCCTACGCTAGTTTATTTCCGGGGGCGACATATATCGGTATCGATATTGCTGGCGGCGGACATTTTGACCAAGCGAAAATAGTCGATAAATTTTATAACGGCACCACTATCCCCTTTCCGGATAATAATTTTGACGCGGTAATCTGTACTGAAGTTTTAGAACACGCTGGGGACCCCGAAAAACTCCTGAGCGAAATCAGACGAGTTTTAAAAACTAACGGTCAAGTTTTTCTCACTATGCCCCTGGTTTGGAGCGAACACGAAATCCCTAACGATTTTCGCCGCTTCACTCGTTACGAGCATAAACGGATCTTTGCCAAGTCCGGTCTCACTATTGAAAAACTGGAAGAAACGAGCGGCGTCTTTCGGGTCTGTGGCCAACTTATCGCCGCTTTTATTTTTGAAAGATTATTTTTAAAAAATAAACCGTTTAAACTCTTAAGCGCGCTTATTCTCTGTTTTCCGATTCAAATTATTTTTATTATTTTAGATTTTATTTTTAGAAACTCCTGGCTGACTCTAGACTACGCCATAACGGCTAAAAAATAATCTTATGCTTTATAATTTTTGTACCCTATTCGATAAAAATTATGCTTTCCGCGGGCTGGCCCTACATGATTCTATTGTCCGCTACTGCCCCGACTTTCAACTCTATATTCTCTGCTTAGACGCAGAAACTTATGATTTATTAAAAAAATTAGCCTTAAAAAATACTATTTTAATTAAACTGAGCGATATTGAAGATACTCAGTTGCTAGCGGCAAAAGCTAATCGTTCGCGCGGTGAATACTGCTGGACCTTAGGCTCAGTCTTTACCAATTATCTATTAAAAAATCAACCAGAATTAACTGATTTAGCTTATCTTGATAGTGATATTTATTTCTATTCTTCGCCGCAGCCAATTTATGACGAATTAGGTTCCGATTCCGTCTTAATTATTCGACATAACTACGAGGAACGCCTTAAATACTTAGAAAAATCCGGTATTTATAACGTCGCCTTGATTATTTTTAAAAATAACGAGATTGGACAAGCGGTTTTAGCGCAGTGGAGCCAAGCTTGTTTAAAATGGTGCTATAATAGACATGAGGAGGGAAAATTCGGTGATCAGATGTATTTAGACACTTGGCCTCAAGATTTCGCCGGCATTCATGTCTTAAAACATCCCGGCGCTAACGTCGCTCCTTGGAACGCTAACCGCTATCATATTCGAGAAAATAACGGCCAAATTCTAATTGATAATCAGCCCTTAATTTTCTACCACACTCATACTCTAAGAATCATCGCGCCGCAAAAATATGAGCTCCATTCTTCTTTTTACCGCCTCAACCCTATTATTGAAAAAATAATTTATCGCCCCTACACGACCAAGCTCGATCAAGTAATCGCTCAAGTTAAAATCGTCGATGCGAAATTTAACTACGGTTATCGTTCTCCTGAAGGCCTACTCGATAAATTTAAACAAATTCTTAAAAGATTAGCGGTCGCCCTTTATTTTTCTCATAAAAAATATGAATAAACCAAAAATCAAATTACCAAAAATAAAAGTTAAGAACTCCGGCCTCATCACTTTACAGTTTTTTGATGATTTTCCCGACGGTAATTTAGTCATCGCTGAAGCTTTAAAAAACGTGCCCTTCGCGATTAAACGACTTTATTTTATTAATCATCTTTTTAATAAAAAGGCAAAACGGGGCCATCATGCTCATAAAAAACTCGAACAAATTATTTTTTGTCTTAACGGCTCTTTTACCATTAATCTCGATGACGGAAAAACTAAACAGAGTTTAAAAATAAACAGCCCGTATTATGGTCTACGGCTCGGCCCCGCTCTTTGGCATACTATGTCTAATTTTTCGGCTGATTGCGTTATTTTAGTTATCGCCGCCGATTATTATCAGGAGTCCGATTATCTTAGAAATTATGAAGATTTTAAAAAATTTGTTAACCGATAAACTAGCAACCCCACCGACCAAGCACGTCCCCTTCTTGGATTTAACTCGGGAATGGGCTTATTTTGAAAATGATTTTTTAGCGGCCTTTAAAAAATTCGGACGAGCGGGAATTTATATTCTCGGCTCCGCGACCGCTACCTTTGAACAAAATTTCGCCGCGGCGAACGGTTATAAATACGGCGTAGCCGTTTCCACTGGCTTAGCGGCGCTCGAAGTAGCTCTTTTAGCACACGGCCTAAAACCGGGGGATAAAGTTATCACGGTCGCCAACAGCGCCGTCGCCACTAGTTTAGCGATTTCTAATATCGGCGCCCGGCCAATATTTTGCGATATTAAAGACAATTATTTAATTAATGAGAATAAAATCGAAGCTTTAATTACTAACAAAACCCGCGCGATTTTACCGGTTCATTTATTCGGACAAATCGCCAATCTCGCCGAAATTAATCGCCTAGCCGCGCGACATCAGCTCATCGTTATTGAAGACGCCTGCCAAGCGCACGGCGCTAATTTTACGGGCGCCGGAGTAATTAATACTAAAGCTTTCAGTTTTTATCCGACTAAAAATTTAGGCGCTCTAGGGGAGGGCGGATTAATTCTCACTAATGACGAAAAAATCCGCGACTTTGCAACTGTCTATCGTAATTACGGGCAACAGGGCCGCTATCAACACTTAATCCCAGGCAATAATTATCGCGCGGACGCCCTCCAATGCCTTTTTCTAAATTTAAAATTAGCTAAACTAGCTGATTTTATTAAAACCCGCCAAACAATCGCTCAGAAGTATATTACTGAATTAACTAATCTCAAAGATTTAATTCTACCCGAATTCTCTTCTAACCATTCCTATCATCTGTTCGTCATCCGCCTCCAGAACGAAAAACGCGACGCTCTGCGCACCTACTTAAATTCTCAAGGAATTGAAACTTTAATCCACTATCCAACCGCCATTCACCGTCAAGCCTGTTATGCTCCGCAATATCCTGATCTACGTTTAGAAAAAACTGATGCCTTTCAAAAAGAAATATTGTCCCTGCCTTGCTATCCTTTTTTAAAAACGACCGAACAGGACTATATCATCAAAAAAATTAAAGAATTCTTCAGTTAATCTACGCGCTCGTCTAATATGAAAATTTCAATTATCACCCCAACTTATAACAGCGGCGCCACGATTGGCGATACTCTTAATAGTCTCCTCCAACAAACTGGGGTCGAATTAGAATATATTGTTATTGACGGCGCTTCGAGCGATAATACTCTAGATATTATCCGCGCCTACTCGGCTAAAATTGGCATTACTCTCCTCTCCGAGCCTGATCAAGGACTATACGAGGCAATGAATAAAGGCATAAAGTTAGCGACGGGCGACATTATCGGCATCTTAAATTCTGATGATTTTTATAAAGACGAATCAATTCTTAAAAAAGTAGTTCATTGTTTTGAGGAGAATCCTGACTGCCAGGCTTGTTATGGCGATTTAGAATTTGTTGAACGAGATAATCCTAAAAAAATAGTCAGATTCTGGCGAGCCGGTAAGTACGCCGCCCAAAAATTAAATAGTGGCTGGACGATTCCTCATCCGACTTTATTCGTCCGACGGGAAGTTTATCAACAGTACGGCGCCTTCCGCCCGGATTTTAAAATCGCCGGTGATTATGAACTCATTCTCCGTTTGCTAAAAAAAGAAAAAATATCGACTTTTTATTTACCGGAAATTCTGGTTTGTATGCGCAGCGGCGGTCGGAGCGGCCGTAACTTAAAACAACGGCGTGCCGGTTGGCGCGAGCTTAAACTAGCCTGGCGAATCAACAACTTTAAATTACCACCGCTGTTTATCATCCGCCGCCTACTTAGTAAAATAAGACAATACTTCTAAAAATTTGTTATAATATAAATATGGACAATAATCCGTCTTTTATTTTTACTATTATTGGCCGCTTAAGCTGGCTAGGCAACTGGCTATTTTTATTTATTGCTCTAGTTGAATGTTTTCCCTTTATCGGTGCCTTCTTTCCCGGCGGCACTCTAATATCAATCGGCGGCTTTTTAGCGGCGCAAGGTTATTTTAAAATTGAAGAAATAATTATTTTTGCCACGATCGGCGCGGTTATCGGCGATTATTTAAGTTTTTCTTTAGGCCGTTGGGGCGCGCCTTGGCTATCGAGTAAAAAATTAATTAAAGACGAAACGCTCGCTAAAGGAGAAACTTTTTTTGAAAAATACGGAGCGAAAAGCATCCTCTGGGGACGATTTTTTGGAGCGACCCGAGCAGTCGTTCCCTTCATCGCCGGCGCCTCTAGAATGAAACAAAAAACTTTTTTAATTTGGAATTTAAGCGGTGCTGTCGTCTGGGCCGTCTCGAGCGCTCTACTCGGATATTTTTCGGGTAATGTTTTAATTACTATTATTAGAAAATGGTCGCACAAGCTTGGCTTTCTATTACTTCTAGCCTTAGCCAGCTGGCTAATATACTGGCTAGTTAAAAATCACGGCCAGAATATCTGGCAATACTTTAAGAAGCAAAGCCAACTATTTACTAGTAAAGTAACCTCCTCGCGCCTGGTCCGTAAACTTGATAAAGATAAAATAGTCGCCTCCGAACTTTCCCAAAAAAGTACGAGCCAAGAATGGTTCTTCGGAATTTTCTTATGGGTAATCGCCCTCGTCATTATTTACGTTCTAACTATGTTTGTTGATTTATTTTAGCACAGCTTCGCCGCCAAACGCCCACACCCATTAACGCGGGTAGTTTTCACCTGTAATAAATAAAGCCAATCCGAGGGGACTGGCTTTTACATTGTTGAGGCTGTTGAGCTAAGTTGAGCCGAGTTGAGTCGGCTTAGATCTAAATATAATTTAGGAAAATCTTTTTAGGAGAATCTTCCTCTATTTTCGCTGCGCTTTTGAATTGATTCAACGGCGCGGCCAGGATTGTGAGGAACTTTCCCTCGCAAAAAATATTTTTGTGAAGAAACTTGTCGTATAGATTTGTTATGAGAACCAGAAAACCCGGAAGGTAAATTGTTAAGATCTAACGAGAATAACAGACCAATTGTGTTTTTCATGATAACTGACCCTTTTGTGATTTGGATTAAAAAGAAAAATTATTTATTAAAGCCAACAATGTAAAATAATAATACCTCTTTATTCTATATCAGTCAATAGCATTTAATAAATATTAGCCAATATAAAACCTCGCTGTTAGACGAGGTTTTTTAATAACCTAATTGACGACATTAACGATTAATTTTTAATTCCCAAAACACACATTTTTTTGAGGGCTTTATGATCAGTAATAGCTACCAACCTCAAAACTCGAGAGCCGCTTTCCATCCCTAAATACGGCATCAGGGTAATTAAGGAAAACCCTGGGAAATGACTGGCCGGAGCGACAATAGGAAAAAAGCGCTGAAAGCCAGGATATTTAAAGCCGAGAACTAATAATTCAGCTAAATTAGCCGCTCGACAATTTCTATCCTTTAGTCCTCCGGATAAACTAATACCGGAATTAAAAGAAAATAAAACGCCAATACGTTTTATAGAGCTAACGCTGTTTTGACCATTAATCGAATTACTAATTTCTTGATCAACGGCAAAATATTCGCTAGCTTTAATAAGATGAGCCAGAGGTTTATCCTCATAATCTAGAGGAATCCCGGTTTTTATTAGATTAGCCAAAAAACAAAAATTTTCTATCGGCCGGTTTGCTTGAGCATCTTCCATTTTAGTCCCTTTCAACTTAAATTTTTAAAAAACCACATTTAATAAATAGCTAGAATATTTATATAACTTTTCTATTTATCTGTCAATAGGAACACTTGGCGCCAGTAATATTACCGTACTGCTAGCGAGCTTGCCCGGGCCTTTAGGATCATACCCATTCTTAACTTCTTCCCCGTCCGAATAGGAGTCGCCATCGCTATCTCTATTTAGAGGATCGGTTTGATAAACATTAACTTCCTGGTAATCAGTTAAACCGTCGCTATCAGAGTCAATATTTTGGTCAGACATAACCGGCGAACTAGTAGACAATTCGCCTAAATTCGTACTAGTCGCTAAGGAGGCGTCGCTTGAACTAGCCGTCTCTTTAATACTACTAGCGAGCAGCGGCTCTAAAAATTCTTGCATCATTTGCGCCACAGTTCTAGAATATTCCGGTTCTTTAACAGTCAGCGGCGAGTTAAAATTTTGACCGGATAAAACTAAAGTTATTTTTTCTACCTTAATAGGATCATCCGCTTTATCTTTCAGGGTAAAATTAAAAGATATTTTATAGGGTAAAAAATCCGTTTGGCCGATCCAAATCTCCCCGGTCGCTAAGTCGATTCGATCAATATTTTTTTTGATGGGGGCGATATCTTGGTCGTTTAAATCCTTAGCTAATAGTATTTTATTAGCTTTAATAATAAAAGTTTCCAGACCGGTTTTATCAACCGCAAAACTATAATGATAAGTAGCGGAATTATTTATTTGTTCGCTCGCCAGAACACTATTAAGCTTAAAAGCCGCCGACTCAATTAAAGCGTCTTTCAGTTGTTCGGATCTGGCAAACCACTGCGCTAAACTATTTTTATTATCCGTTGTCGTACTAACCACTGGTTCGTTAACATCTGCTAGCTTACTCAAATCAGTCGCCGTCTCTAATTTCAGCCACTGATTTTTTAAAATACTAGGGTCAATAAAACCTAAATTCGGTAAATCTAAATTTAGATATACCCAATTATTAATCAAACGCGTCTCTAAAGCGAATTTCGCTCCGCCCGCTATCTCCGAGGAACGCGCTTCAAAAATTAAGGAATTTTTTAGATTAGTCTGAAAATCAGTTTGGCCAATTAAATTAAGAGTAAGTTCATGAATATTTTTCGAGGCGTCCGGACCGCTAAAAGAAGCGCCGAAAAGAGAGCTGGTCGAATTTTTGTCAATTATATCCAGATAAGCCTGACTATTAATAAGCGACTCGCTAATCTTATATTCTACTTTTATTTCACTAGAATAAGTTAAGGATTGAACGCTGCCTAGACGAGCGACCATCTTATTTAAGACTCTTTGAGGCGAAGGAAAATAATAAAAATAAGCTAAGGCTCCCGCGCCTAAAAACAAAACACCTAAAACGGAAATTATTATAATCGAGGTTCTATTAAATTTAATAGTCGGCCAGGACCAGGACTTTTTTATTTTGCCCGGCGGCGTGACTTTAGTTTCTGCCTTCACTAAATTTTCGGTGACCGGCGACTGCGTCATCGGTTGGGCTATCGGTTGAACCGTCGGTTGAACTATCGGCTGAGTCGTCGGCCGAACTATTGATTGGGCGGTTGATTGAACTGCTGATCGGTCTGGTCGAACTGATAAAAACTCAGCAAAGGCCTCATTAATATCAGCGGCCGACCAACCAACTTTTGTCAGTTCTGCACTAATTTGATCTTTATTAAAATTTTGGTCGGAACACTTTTTAATATAGTCGAGTAACTGTGGCTTAGCCATATTTTTCAAAAATATCTATTAAATTAGTCAAATATATATTTAAATTATAACATAAAATAACTAAAACAGATATTAAGGAGCGCTAAAAGTCTTCCTGAGTGATAAATTCGTCTCTTAGAATAGCCTAAGAGAAAACAAGATTTAATAAAAATGGTTCAATCGCCAGTACTAATAAAAAAGAGACAGCCCCTGTCTCTTTATGTCCCCCACAATCCTTCAATTTTTAGCTGATACTCACGCATCGGCACATTTAGCTGACTCTGGATCTCTTGAATGATCTCCGGTGATACCGCTTCATCGGACCGGAATTCAATTCCATAATAAGTGTGAGCATTACAATGAGTTTGATCAAGAACCAAAATTCCGTGATGAAAATGTATCTTTTTTCGAACTGTGTTCGCTAGGCCGATACAACGAACTGGCCTCTGAAGAAAAGATATATTTCTTCTAATTTCTCCATTTGGTACTAAACCTTGGAAGAGTAGACGAAACTCCTCATCAGAAATCCGCTGTGACATTTCTACATGTTTCTCCCCTTTATATTTCTTCAATTCTAAAGAGTATTCACCTTTTCTCTCCCGAACTCTTAGACGAAATTGCTGACTATAAAGATCAGCCTTATTCTGACAATCGTCAGTATCAAAATATAAATAAAATACCTCCGACCAATCACCCCTATATTCAAATTTTTTCACTAATATTAGAAATTCTTCCCCGGTAATTTTGATCTTAAGTCGGCAAGGGGGCTTGCCGTATTTTTTCTCTCTTTTCATGACAGCTCCCAAATTTTTAAATTGTTAAATTAACTACTAAATACTAAGATAATAATCTTACAATAATAATATAATTTTGTCAAGTTACTGAGAGGGCTGGAGCGTCCAGGAAGTTACCATTCTTAAACTCCAACCATAACAGAATAAACCTGCCGCCGGGCAGGTTTATTTTGTTAACGGAGAGAAAGGAACTATATCCAAACTTAAATGAGAGAAAATACCAATAATTTTAAATAAATTTGCTATTTAAAATTTCTTATTAAAATATCTAACCCTTCATCTAAAAGTTCTTGCGAAATAGTAAGGGGCGGCATAATTTGCATATTGTCTTTGCTTCCAACAACTACGTGAAGCCCCGCGGCAAAACAGGCTTTTTGTATTCTTGAGCACGTTTCAGCGTCTTTAAATCGGGCACCAATTTCCAAACCCATTCCTCCTACATCGACCAAGATATCTCCAATATGAGCTTTTAATTTTTCTTTGACGTAACTTCCCTTTTTCTCCGCCATTTCCCAGGTTTTATCTCTTAAATGAATTTGCAACACTTTTAAAGACGCGGCGCAGGCAATCGGAGTCCAACCAAAAGTTGAAACTAAAATTGATTCTGAAAATGCTTTCTCAAATATTTCTGATTTTCCAACGACGGCGCCGATGGCGGAAGCGCCGTTAGATATTCCTTTGGCCAGAGCGATCATATCAGGAACAACATTTTCATGCTGAATTGCAAAAAGTTTTCCGGTCCGAGAAAATCCCGTTCCCACTTCATCAACGATAAGTAGCGTCCCATATTTTAAAGTGAGTTCTCGAAGTTTTGTAAGAAAACCGGGATAAGCCAGGAGCGTTGAGCCCCAACCAGTAATAATCCCTGGTTCTGTGACAACGGCGGCAACATCTTTTTTGGCAAGGATTTCTTCAAAATCTAAAAGAAATTTTTGCCAATCTGCAACGCTAATTTTATTATGGGGGAAAACAATAGGCGCAATCTCCGGGACTAAAGGCTCGAGTTTAGAATGTGAATTTTTTGGATATCCAATAGCTAAAGAAGCAAATAATTGCCCGTGATATTGAGCATTAAAACCAATAATTTTGCTTCTCCCTGTATATACGCGAGCGACTTTAATTGCCGCTTCTACTGATTCAGTCCCGCTAGTTTCTTTAATACAAGCATCTAGTTCTTTTGGCAGCGCTTCGGTTAATGCTTTGGCGTATTCTTCTTGAATTGGATCTGACCCCCAAAGAAGTCCTTGCACATTTTTCTTAGCCTGTTCAATTATTGCTTCCCTCACCTCGGGATTGTTCCAGCCTAGATTAGTGACATTCCAGGCGGATGAAAAATCAATATATCTCTTTCCGTCTCTATCCCAAATTAAAGAGCCTTCGGCTTTTGAGAGCGGAAGATAATCATATTTTCCCTTGAAATCTCGATAAACAATGCTATTTTCGATCATATTATGCCTCTTTATTATAGCATAGATGGTTTTAAGGGGTAATGCTCCTCGCTAGAAAATAGCCCGTGTTTAGGGCTATTTGTAAATTGCGGAGAGGGAGGGGGTGTGGGAACGGTTATTTACAATTTACCTTCTTTTATAAGTTCAATTGACCCCTTGCCAGTTTGATTTTTTAGTACTATCTCTTTTTCTTCAAGAGCGTCATGTATTCTCGCAATTTGTTTCTGAGAGATATTAGCAGGAATGTCTTTAATATTAAAATACCCAATTTTATCAGCCTCTTCGTTTAAAGTTAATTGACCGCCAACAACTCTACAAATAAAAGAAAAAACTAATTCTCCTTTGTCTGGCTTGTTATAGATTCCTGCCAGCCTAGTTATTTCAACTTTTAAGCCAGTTTCTTCTCTGACTTCCCGGACAACGCATTCCCAGGGGGATTCTCCGGTCTCCATTGTTCCTCCAGGTAAGTTCCATAAGTCATAGTCGCAGCGATGGCAGAGTAAAATTTTGTTATTCTCATCGAAAATAAATCCGAAGGCGGCAACAATAAATTGATCTTTCATGAGATTAAGAAAAAATATTTATATTTTTTTTAAATTTTCTTAAATGTTTACAAGTCTTAATTCGCTACAAAGTTTGCATGTTTGCGGAGGAGGATAGGAAGTAATTAGAACGGCGATTGCTTATAGACAAAATCTATTTATTATCTATTCATTTTCTAAAATACTTATACTTTCCAGTATCCACCCACCTCTAAGTTGATCTTTCATATGTTTTATTTCATCGAAGGTAAACCACTGAGCATCTAATATTTCATCAACAGGAAATTTTAATTCTCCACCCACTATTTTACCTGCAAAAGCATGTTTTACGACATCAGTTGATTGAACATGAAAAATAGCAAGCTCTTTAATTAGCTCCACATCATATCCGGACTCTTCCTTAGCTTCTCTGACAGCCGCTTGTTCCAGCGACTCACCGATATCAACGTGGCCAGCTGGAAAATTCCAGAGCCCATAAGCTTTAGGCTGTTTCTCCTGTAACAATAAAAATTTACCGTCTTGCCTAATAACAACACCAGCGACCACCCCTACTTTTATAGCTTCTTTTTGTTCTTCCATATTTTTTAATACAATAAAATATTATGTTTATTTTTGTAGTGATGGCATTTAATTAAATCTTAGCACCACTCGTTTTAAAGTTCAATCTGCGGAGAGAGTGGACATAGTGGGGACGGCTTTGTATAAAAAGGCTAGTAAATATGGAGATCAAATTATTAAAAAATCAAAAAATGTAGTATAATAAATTCGTATATAAAAATATGAAAAATAAAGTGATTCTCAATATTCTTCTAGCAGCCTTGTTTTTTTCACCTTTTGTGGTTCATGCGGGAGGCGAAAGTTTAGAATTAATAACTTCACCGCTACCGCAAAAAGTTGAGAAATCAGAACCGAAGTCGGAGCCGAAGTCGGAACCAAAATTAGAATCAAAGAATGTTACTTTAGAAACCCGACTGGTACCAGCCGCCGCGCCGTTTACAAAACCTCTACAAACAGGCGCACAGGGTGAAGAAGTAAAAAAATTACAAGAATTTCTTAAACAATTCCCCGATATTTACCCCGAAGGATTAGTTACTGGTTATTTTGGATCGCTCACGGAAAATGCCGTTAAACATTTTCAAATAAAAGAGGGCCTAAAGGCCGAAGGAATAGTTAATCAGACAACTAGAGAAAAATTAAACAAACTTATAATAAACAAACTAACGGGTAATATTGGTGCGACGGGCGCGACAGGGGCAACGGGCGCGACAGGGGCAACGGGCGCGACGGGCATGCCTGGTTGGTCGGGTAGTAGAGGTGCAACCGGTTCTACGGGAGCGACTGGATCTGCCGGGGCAACTGGCTCTACGGGAGCAATTGGCTCTACCGGTGCAACGGGTACAGCGGGTACTATTGGACTGACTGGTACTATCGGGCCTATTGGAGATACTGGAGCTATTGGTTTAACTGGAATAACAGGATTAACGGGACTAACAGGACTTACTGGACCAATTGGAATAACCGGACCAATCGGACTAACTGGATCTGTAGGTATAACTGGTCTTACTGGACCAGCTGGTGCGACCGGTACTATCGGTTTAACTGGAATTATTGGACCCATTGGAGATACGGGGGAAATTGGTTTAACCGGAATCACAGGATTAACGGGACTAACAGGACCAATCGGCGTGACCGGACCAATCGGACTGACTGGATCTGTAGGCATAACTGGTCTTACCGGGCCAACTGGCGCGACAGGCGCGACAGGAGCAACCGGCAGTATTGGAGCAACTGGAGCAAGTGGTCTTGCTGGTTCAACTGGTGCGACAGGTTCAACTGGTGCGGTTGGGGCAACGGGTGCAGCTGGATCTGCCGGGGCAACCGGCAGTATTGGAGCAACCGGCAGTATTGGAGCAACCGGTGATATCGGTGCGACTGGCGCAAGTGGTCTGGCTGGCGCAACGGGGGCTGATTCAATTGTGGCCGGACCAAAAGGAGATAAGGGTGATAAAGGTGATAAGGGCGATACTGGAACAAGCGGCGTAATATCTTCTGCTCAATACGTTCAATTAGGAGCCTTAGCCACAGTCGCTGCCGGTAAGCCATTTACCTACACCACAACCGTTTTATCAACACCAGGAATCACTTCTGAAACTGCTATATTCCCACAATTCGAAGCCAGTGGCACAATTTTTACTTTGGCCAATATCGGGCGCTATGAAATAAATTATCAAATGACATACCCTGAAGATGGCGGCGTTGTCTTATATTTTGGTGCTACGATTACCGATATGGCGCCTCTTCCTTATACGATGATTGGTAAATCGCCGAACGGCTCTGTCAGCGGCAGTGTTATTATCGAAACGACTACCACAAATTCATTTTTAAGCGTTAATGCGGCTGCCGGAAATTCGGCCGCGATTGGCATACCGGGAAATTCTAGCACAACAAATCAAAGCGCCGCAACTGTATCGTTTAAGCAGCTTCAGTGATGATATATTCAATAGCATAATTCAATTTAACCACAAAAAAGTAGACACGTTTCCGTGTCTATTTTATGGAGTACAATTCAAAAATCGGGTATTTTTTGTTAGTGGAGAGGGTGAGACGTAGTTGAGATGGCTATTATGAAAACATAATTTTTTACTAAACATCCAAACTAATTATACCATTATGTTTTTTACTAACTATTTCTCCACAAAACTTTGCCAAATTTGATACCATGCTGTGCGAATATTTCTCTGATGGCGAAAAAAATATCTTAGATGAAAAAGCTTTATTAATTAAACTATCAGCAAATTGGCACTTATCTAAATCACCCGAAAAAATAACTAATTCTAAGTCTTTTAGGACGTCAAATATTTTATGGCTGTATATATCAATATTTTTTATTAAAACAAAACGTTCTTCTAAATCTGAGATATTTTTAATCTCTTTTATTAAATCCCCTTCTTCGCCAGATTCGATAATTACGGCATTCTCAATTTTATCACCTATTTGTTTTCTAAATTCTTCCTTAGCCATAGGGTAAGCCGAAAAAAATAATACTTTATAACCATTTTTTAACAATTCAGCTAATAAACATATACTAAAAAATGACGAACCCGTCTTTTCCGCACCAGAGATTAACATCGGGAAATCACTGGAGTCAAAATTTATTTTTTGATTATTTAATAAAACATTCATATACAAAAAATAGCACATTTGGTGCTATTTTGACAATCTGCGGAGAGAGGGACGTAGTGGGAATAGTAATTTGCCAAAATTATTTATCTACGCCTCTTTTTTAAAATAATCATTCAAAATTTGAATAGCTTTACGAAAAGCCTTTCCCCTATGGTTAACACCAATGAGATCCTTGGGGTTAAATTCGGCGTTAGTTTTTTGATAGTTAAAATCTTTAGCTAAAATTATTGGAGCATAGCCAAAGCTCTTATCTCCTTACAAAATAAAACACCCCGCTGGGGTATTTTATTTTGTACGCGGAGAACTTGGTACTATGTTGGAAAAGAGATTAAGAATAAGACTATTCGTCTTTTTTAATAAATTCTTCCAAATCGTCCCTTAACAATAATCTTGATAATGTCGCATTTTTCTGCAGAGCAAAACTAGGAAGATGGGAGAAGCCCACATATTCTAATTCTTTGCCTAAATGTCTTACTTTTTTAATAGCCGGAATTAAATCCGTATCCGAAGAAATTAAAATAGCAACATCATACAAATCATCATAAGCACCAACCAATAAATCAACGGAAATTTTAACATCAACACCCTTTTCGTGAAATATCCCGCCGTTTTCCATTAAATAGCCTTGCTTAACACGAAAACCCTGATTTTCTAAATGATTAAATAACTTTTGCTGTCCATATCTTTTAGACTGGCTCAAAGAATCCCCTACCTTAGCTCTAACAGCGCCTACATAATAACGATAAGAAACAATAACCCTTTTTCTGGCCAGAAGATTGCATAAACCAAGATAGTCAAACTCGGTAGTTCTTTCAATTTTTAAATCTTTTAATTTGTGATACAAGTTGCTTCCGTCGATATAGATAGCAACTCTTATTTCTTTATCCTTGCCCATATAATGAAAAACCCACCGTGCCCCCTTTCGGAGGCAGGGTGGGTGGTTTTAGTAAAACAAAGGAATTTCTTCATTAATCACCATATTCTGAATGTATTTACATAATAGCATATTGGTATTTTATGTCAATATTGGCGGGGTGCTTGGTACTATATTTATATTTTTTCATATTAAAAATATAATCTTTAGTACTTTCTACGACAAGCTTCGCACTATACCGAAAAGTGGTTACGCCAGGAGTGAGGGGGGCTTTAAAATAAAAATTAAAAGTCACTATTACTCAGATGACTCTCCGTACTTTAAACCAGGGTATTGAAAATCTGTTAATATTCTTCCTCCTTTCACTGCGTCAAATTTTTCATCAAATATTTCTAGGCTTTCGTCAGACCTTGTTATTACCTTATCCTTTAACTCATCATACATCTCAGCCGGAAGTTTCGAAAATCTATAGTCACCCATACGAGCAATGCCCAGAGGATTATCTAGAGGAAGTAAATTTTTTGGGTAATGATGGTAATTATTATTGCCGGAAAAATTTCTAATCAAGTAGGCCGCATCAGACGTCTTTAATAACATATACTTTTCATTAACATCAGACGGGTATACTAATTTTTTATTAAGTTGTTTTTTTGCTTTTTCTTTGAAAACATCAAATTCCCCAGTCGACTCCAAAAATCCGCCGTCTTCATTTTTTTGACTGAGGGCGAATCCTTTTTCTGATGCTTCTTTTTCATTAAAGCCAAGAGTTTTTTCGTAAAAAAATTTATCTTTGCTTTGGTCGTAAAATACGGCATCACCTAAATGTATAAATTTTTTTCTTAAGTCCCAAGATTCAATTTCCTTTTTTAAATCCTCTGTAAACATTCCGTTGTGAAAGTAAGTATCCTCAAGAATGTCTTCACTATTTATCTTACTAAACTCTTCATTAAAGGGTATTTTGCCAGAAATAGTAAGTTCCCAGCAAGCTGCCTTAATCTGATTTTCCTCCAGTTTCTCTTTGTCGCCGCCTGACCACTCATTAATTCTCATATTAAAATGGTTTAATTGGTTTAGAAATATATTTTAAGATTACTATTTTTAGGCTAAAAAGTCAAAAAATGACAAAAGTTGTCATAATTGAAATATATGCTAAAAATAAGCCTTTTTTACAACTAAAAATAGAGCCTAAATAAGCTCTATTTCTAAGTACCTCGTGCTAGCACGATGTTGCGGAGAGAGAGGGATTCGAACCCTCGGTACCTTGCGGTACACACACTTTCCAGGCGTGCGCACTAGACCGCTATGCGACCTCTCCTCTAAATTTAGACTTTAAAATAATTTTCTAATTACTAAAGATTTTAAACCTTCAATTTTATCACCGTTAGAATCAACATAATCGTCATACGGCCGCGCGCCAACCACGAGTTCATCGCTGATAAAAATAGTCGGCGCTCCTTGGACGCCATAATTTTTTGCTTCGCCTAACAACTGCTCTATTGTTCCTGATTTTTTTTGATTAGTCAAGCAACTTAAAAAATTATTTTCCGCTAATTTCAACTGTCCAATATACGGCGACCAATCGTCAGTAATCAGCTGTTTATTCTTGGCTCTTATAAATAATAAAGCGCGCATTTCTTTCCATTTCCCTTCTTGGCCCGCGCAAAAGACGGCGCGAGCCGCTTCGAGGGCTTCTAAAGAATTACTAGAAAAAGGGCGAACAACCACCGCTACTTTATCGCCCAGCTCGGCTTTAATCCGATCTAAAGTATCCGCTAAAGAAGCGCTATAAGAACTAGTATAATCTTCAAAGACAAAAATTTTAAGCAAAGCTTCTTCTGGGCCAAAAAATTTATCATCATCTTTTAAGCGCGGCGAACTTAAGACGGAGTAACTTTGGGCCACGGCTCCTTTAGACACTACATCATTCACAATAACATCCTCTGGGGCTTTTTTAAAATAACGAAACAGTGATAAAAATATCGCCGCCAAAACGACAATGACCGCTAAGCCTAAATACAAAGTAGATTTATTCCACTTAATAGTTGTCCTCATAAAATTTATTAATCTAGATATTTTTTCCTAACTTATTTTATTCTAAAATTTCCGCGACCTTTAAAAGCAGTTTCTCTTCTAACCGAGGGGCAATTAATTGAGCGCCAATAGGCATTAGCCGCCCCGCCTCAATATCTACCCGACCGGCCGGGACAGAAATAGCCGGAAGTCCGGCGAGCGAAGCGCCCGTTACGAAAACATCTTCTAAATACATCGCCAAAGGGTCATTAACCTGATCACCAATTTTAAAAGCGGCGTGCGGCGCCGTCGGCGTTAGTAATAAATCAACTTTTTTAAAAGCGGCGGTAAAATCCTTAATAATTAAAGTTCTAACCGATTGAGCTTTCTTATAATAAGCGTCATAATAACCAGCGCTTAAAGCATAAGTGCCGAGCATTATTCGTCTTTTTACTTCCGGCCCAAAACCTTGGCCGCGCGTGAGCTTATATAACTCCTGTAAATTTTTAGCCTCATCATTAGCTAAACCCCAGCCAATACCATCAAAACGCGCTAAATTAGAACTTATCTCTGACGGAGTAATAACATAATAAACCGGAATTCCGTATTTAGTATAAGGCAAACTAACCGGTATTAACTTAGCTCCCGCCGTTTCTAATTTACGAGCGGCTTCTTTTACTCTTTGCGCCACTTGTTTATTTAATTCCGGCAAAAAATATTCATTCGGCAGCCCAATCGTCAAACCGTTTAAACTAAACGATGACTCTAATTCGGCGCTATAATCATCGACCTCTTCTAAGGCCGTCGTAGCGTCTAATTTATCTCGACCGGCGATTACTTGTAAAACCAGCGCCGCGTCATAAACAGTTTTAGCTAAGGGGCCAATAACGTCAGTCGAAGAAGTCATTGATAATAAACCAGAACGGGAAACTCGGCCGTAACTAGGCTTAAGCCCGACGACGCCGCAAAAACTCGCCGGATAACGAATCGAACCACCGGTGTCTGACCCAATCGCAAATAAACACATATCCGCCGCTAGAGCGGCCGCACTCCCGCCCGAAGAACCGCCAGGCACCCGCGATAAATCGTGAGGATTTTTCGTCGGTCCATAAGCGGAATTTTCAGTCGAAGCGCCATGCGCGAATTCGTCTAAATTAGTCTTGCCTAAAAGAATCGCTCCCGCCTCTTTTAATTTTTTAACAACTGTCGCGTCGTAGGGCGCCGTATAACCGTCAAGAATAAGCGAAGCGGCGGTCGTCCGTATCCCCTTAGTCATGATATTGTCTTTACATAAATAAGGAATACCTAAAAGACCTCCCTTCTCGCCGGCGGCTATTCTTTCATCAGCTAATTTAGCCTCTAAAATCGCCTCTTCTTCACAGACAGTTAAACAGGCCCGGATATCAGAATCGGCTTTTTTTATTTTTTCTAAACAGGCGACGGTTAAACTAAGCGCACTAATTTCGCCCGCCATTAATTTCTGCCGCGCTTTTTTTATAGTCAGTTCGTTTAAATTCATATCCCCGTTTATTTACAAAACTTTCTTAACTTTGACCTGTCCGCCTTCTAAATCTCCCTGGCTTAAAGCTCTTTCAACTTCATCTCTCGGCCAGTCTTTCGCCTCATCTTCGCGCCAAACGTCTACTAAACCGCTAACTTGAGAAGTTATTTCTACGCCTTTAGTATTAACTTCGTCGAGTTGTTTAACATAACCTAAAATCAAATCGAGCTGTGCCCCGAATTTTTCTTGTTCCTCGGCGCTTAAATCGAGTCGCGCGAGTTCCGCGATATGTTTAATTTCTTCTTTAGTAATCGCCATAAATAATGATTAAAATATTAAAGCCCGGAATTCCTTTTCATCAATTATTTTAACCCCTAATTTTTTTGCCTTAGCGTATTTAGAGCCCGGACTAGCGCCAAAAACGACATAGTTCGTATCTTTAGCCACGCTTTCTTTTACTTGACCGCCTAATGTTCTAATTTTATCTTTCGCCTCTTCCCTTGTCAAACTGCTTAAAGTCCCGGTCAGAACAAAACTCGAACCGGACAATTTATTGTCTTGCTCTAGCCCGGAAGCACGATCAGTCGATTTAAATTTTAAACATAAGCCACTGGCCTGAAATTTAGCTAATAATTTTAAACTAGCCGCTTCTCGGCTAAAGTCGTAAATACTTTGAGCGACGACCGGGCCAATATCGGTAAAACTTTCTAACTCGTCTAAACTCAAAGATTGAAAAAATTTAATTAAATCGGAAATTTCTAAAATATCGGGAGGGTTATTCTTAGAAACATAAGCGCGAAATTTATTAGCTAAAAAATTAGCATTCTCTTCGCCGACATGCCTTATCCCTAGACCATAAATAAATTTAGCGGGCTCTAGAAGACAACGCGCTTTAATCATCGCTAAGACATTAGCCGCTTTTTTGCTAGCAAAACGTTCTAAACTTAATAAATCTTCGGATTTTAAACTATATAAATCAGCCGCATCTTTAATTAAACCTCCCGTCATAAACTGTTCAATTAATTTCGGACCGAGCCCTTCTAAATCCGCCGCTCCTTTCGAAACGAAATGAATTATCTGGCGTAAATTTACCGCGTAGCAACGTTTATTAGAACAACGATAAACGACTTCGCCTTCGTCTCTTAGAACCTGACCGCCACACATCGGACAAACCCGCGGCGCGGCTATTTTCGACTCATGGCCGCTCCGTAAATTTTTTAAAACCGCGATTACTTTAGGAATAACATCACCGGAGCGTTCAATAATTACGGTATCTCCCAGACGTAAGTCTAAACGTTTAATTTCATCAAAATTATGTAAAGTCGAGCGACCGATCAGGGCGCCGCCGACTTTAACCGGTTCGAGAATCGCGATTGGCGTCAGGGCGCCGGTTCGACCGACGCGCCAGACAATACTTTTTACAATCGTCGTCGCTTGAGCCGCCGAAAATTTATAGGCCATCATATAACGCGGCGCTTTGCCGACAATCCCTAAAACCGGCCACATTCTTAAATCATTAAATTTAACTACCGTCCCGTCTATTTCAAAAGGCAAGGTTTCTCTTTTTTCTTCGACAGCCTGATAAAATTTACAAATTTCTTCTAAGCCTCGGCAAACGCGATTTTGTTTTAAAGTTTTAAAGCCGCATAAATTCGCGAGCTTATCGGCCTGCGCTCTCGTCTCTAAATATTGGCCGCGTTCATATTCCGCTAACAAAAGATCATAAGCATAAAATTCTAACTTCCTCTCGGCGCTTATCCGCGGATCTAATTGACGAATCGAACCAGCCACACCGTTACGAGTATTAGCCAGCGGCGCTTTACCGGCGGCGCTATATTTCTTATTTAAAGAGGCTAAAGTCGCCTTAGCCATAATCGCTTCGCCGCGGATTTCCATCACGCCAGAATCAATTAATTTTAAAATTTCGCGAGCGGCTAGGTTAGTTAAACCCAGCGCGGTTAATTCCGCTTGACTCGGCCGCCGTAATTTCAAAGGCACGCTAGGCAAAGTTTTTAAATTATTAGTGACCTCTTCACCGATTTGGCCATCGCCGCGGGTAGCGGCCTGAACTAAGAACCCGGATTCATATCGTAAATTAATCGCTAAGCCGTCGAGCTTTAATTCGCCGTAATATTCCGGGCCAGATTTAAGGAGGGCGACAACTCGAGCGGCCTCCTTATTTTTCAAATAATTAAAATTCCGCTCCTGCCAAGCGCGCATATCCGCCTCGCTAAAAGCATCAAATAAAGAAATCATCGGCCGCGAATGAACCGCTTTTTTAAACTTAGCTAACGGTTGACCGGCAACGCGCTGCGTCGGCGAATCAGGAGTAATTAGATCGGGGAATTCATTTTCCAACTTAAACAATTCATTTTTTAAACTATCTAAAACCGCCGGCGAAATCGTCTCCCGGTCTAAAACATGATAATTATAACGGTGTAAATCAATCTCGGCTCGGAGCTTGATCAACCGATTTTTAGCCTCTAATTTAGTCATCTTAGCAATTACTTAAACGGAAAATAATCTTCATTATAGCTTAAATTATAACATAAAACAGAAATTTTCTAAACCGGATAAAAATAAATTTTGTATTAAAAAGCCCTCTTATTTTAAGAGGGCGTCGAATAAACCGAAATCACTGTACTACTTGAACTACTATACTACCTCTGGCTTAGGTTGTGGCCGCAGGGCTATAATATTCATGCTCGGAGATAATAAATTAGTATTATCAAGAGAGAAAGTTTGTACTATAGCATTGCCTTCGCCTATTAAGCCAAGACAATCTTCCTGACTTTTCGCTTTTGATAAATTAATTGATAAATCTCGGAAAGGAATTAATAGTTGAGACTTAGAAGATCTTATCGTTAAATTTTCAAACCAGCTAGGCCACATTGAAACACAAGCTACTTTATACGAATCTTGTTCTTTAAATAGAAAGCAGCAAGTAGCTCCAACCATATTTATAATAAAACGCCGATAGAGATAAACAAACAATAAAGATTGCTCAGTGGTCAGGCATAAATAATCCATATTTATTCCTCCGACAGAAAAAAATAAATCTTTAAATGTCGCTGGCACTGTCAAACCAAAAGCCATAATATCTACGGGCGGCGTATCAAGACCGGAAAGAGATAAACCATTTTTTTCATATAACCTCAAGGGGGAATGCAACCAATGATCGGCACTAGAATCGGCACTAGAAATTGCACATTCAGCCACCACTTCCGGAAGATTAAAAGTTTTTCCTTCGTTTAGCTGACACAAAATTTCACCTAAATTAGACATAAAATACTCCTTTGTCCAAATATTAATTTAATTATTACAAGTTTAAAGCCATAAGTTAATGGGAAAGAACTAGTAATAAAATATAGCAAATATCAACTCTAGTGTCAACCAATAAAAAAAATAAAAAACGGTAATCTCTATATAGATGATTACCGTGAGTGGGAACGGCGGGGCTCGAACCCGCGACCTTCAGATCCACAATCTGACGCTCTAGCCAACTGAGCTACGAACCCGTTTTGTTATTGATAAATGTACTATAATTTAATATCGAATATTAACATAAATAGAAAAAATGTCAATAGAAAAAAATAATATATTATTTGATCATTGATTTAATAGCTTATTTAATAGCCAATTTAATCGCCAATTCCACCGCTTCTAACGGAGTTTTCGCCGAATCAACTTTTACTCTCTCACGTTCATCAATATAAGTATCGGCCAACTTATCGGCCCAGCCGCCAGTCCCTACTAAAGCGATAATCGGAATATTCATCTGATAAGCAATAGCCGCTTCCGTTAGAGTGCCCGAACCGCCGGAGATCATAATAATCACGTCACAAGAATTTACTAAAACAAATTCTCGCCCGCCACCGCGCTCAATTCCGGTCACAATAATGACGTCCGTATTCCCCTCCTTGTCCCAAATATCTTTTCCTTTTCCATAAGTAACGCCAATCGTTAATCCTCCTAAACTTTTAGCTCCTCGAGAGGCCGCCGTTGATAAAGAATCATAATCCTTCTCTGCTCCGTAAACAGTAGTATTCCCGCTTTTGGCAATTTCTCTACCAACTTCAAAGGCTAATTCTTCTATTTTCTTAGAATAATTTAAATCAGCGTCTGAACCCATCACGCCTATCTGTAATTTTCGGTTTATTTCTTTCATACTTTAAAATAATTTTATTATAATTGATTAAAATAATCATGACTAATTTTTGACAAAAAGTCAATTACCAAGGGTAATATGCACACATATATGGCAATTTTCTAATAACGATTTTTAAAAAAATAAAAACCGGTAAATTGAATTACCGGCTATTTTGTATCGAAATTTATGTTATTTATGTCGAAATCAGATTTAAGTTGAGACTAAGGTCTTGATAGCTTTGACATAACTTGTTCCGTTGACCGGAAAATTGATAATCAAACGACCTAAGTCATGACAAAATATCTGTTTCTTAGAGTAATCCTCAATCGCCAGGAATAGTTGACTTGTTTGTTCCCAACAAAAGCTGGAAAAATCAGCTTGAAATTCCTTAGGAATTGAAGCCCATTTACCTGGGTTACCAAAAGGTAAAAGATAAGGAGAGCAGATATTAGGGCTATTAGCTATAAGCCGACCCGACAGAGGGACGCCTGGATAAAAATCTCTCTCACAAACTTCATCAATAACTTCTGGATACTCGTAAACACAGGCGACTGGAATATTTTTGGCCTTGATTTTATCAACACCCTCAGCTACTCCAATACCAGCGTAAACACCAGCTACTTCAATACTCTCTTTTTCTAGCATCTCGATGACCCTAATTAATAAATCTCCGGTAAAAATAACGTCATCGGTTAACACGACTTTAGGGGGAGTCACATTTTGATCGAGACCACTCTTGACCAATTTTATCTGATCTATTAAATCAGGTGTTCCCGCTCGATGCTGTAATCCGATATCGCTACCGAGTTTGTCTACTACTCTAGTCAATTCTAAATTAAATTTAGCGTCGACGTAGACACGGTCCAAAGATACGACGGGCAAATTATTTCGTTTAAAAAAATAATCAAACCCTTGCTGCAAATCATCTTCCGAAACAAAATCGACTGAACCAAATATCTGCTCTAACTTAACAACCATTTTTTTTCTTAAATCAGTAAAAAAATTTAATGGCGGTAAAGTGAAGCCTTTTTGGATAGCCCAATTTTTCAATAACAAATAAACATCCGCTGATACTACATAAGGCTTATTCATGGCCTGTTCTCCTATTATTATTATATAAATGTACTAATATTCATTGTTTACTATTAAAAACAAAAAATCCCTTCTGGAAAGGGATTAAATCAGGTTACTTTAAAAAATAATTAACCAAAATTAATCTCTTTCCGGGAGAGCCCAATATGATGATTGGAAATTGTGATTAGCTGATAATTAATCATTTGATTAGTATTAACTAAATAATATCCTTTTATTTAAACTCTGTCAAGAGCAGAACTTCGATTAACAAAACCTAGCTCTAGTCGATAATATAAATAAAAAGGTGATGTCTCGCAAAAAACACCACCCTGACTACAAACTCCATAACTCTAGAGCTTCTTGCCTAAATATTTCAGCCAAAGGCGGATCAGATTCTCGACGCACATAGGCCGAAAGGGTTAATTGTAAGGTGGCTCCCAGACGGATCGCATAATCTACCGAACTCGCGCTGCAACCCAGTAAACCTGGTAATTCGGTTAAACAAGCCAATCGAAGAAAACTAGCTATTTCCTCATTATCAGACAAATTATATATTCTGGCTAAGGTAAAAAACTGGCCAAAGCTCAGAGCCGGATGCCCGAGGTAGTTCTTTTGTTTCCAAGGATCTATAAATGATAATCCTTCACCAGTCAAAAAAAGGTTATCAGGCGTAAAATCTAACAACATTAAAGCGGGCTGCCCATAATTATCAGATAAATCTATCCGCCTAATAATATCTAGAAGCTTGGATTCACTCACGTCTGTAAACCTTTCTATAAATGATAGAACTTCATCAATAAATAAGGGGCGGCTATTAGTATTAACTAATGTCTCTCGCCTAGTAGACACGATCAAATTTTTAAAGCGCGACCATAATAGTCTTGCGCCCAAAATACCTTGATCATTACTGTGCATAGACAAACCAAGGTCAGCCATCATTAAGGCTTTAGCTCCCTTTATAGATAATTCCTGCAAACCAAGAGGCAAAATACCTTCTCCGCCGATTAACTTAACATTATTATAACCAATTAAGTTCGACTCGATATCATAAATAACTTCTTGATTGTTATTTTCAGCTAATTTTACAATTAATTTACTAGAATTATCTAAAGGTTGAAAGCGCAATATTTTCGCTCCCATATGCCCGGGAGAATACTCTCCAATATATACTGCCTTCAATAGATCCTGCAAATATTCTATAGTATCTTTCATATATACCTCGACTAATTTGTTAAAAAACATTTTTAATTAATAAGTTATTATTAAAAATAAAAATAACTCCATTATATATACCATATATATATAAAAGAGTCAAATTTTGGTTCGGCAATTCAGCAAACCCCTACTCTAATAATAAATTAGCCAACTCACGAATTGTCTTAACACTAAAATCAGCCACATCAGATTTTTTCGACTGACTGATAAAAATAGTTTTGAGACCCAATTTTTTAGCCGGAATAATATCACTATATTCTTGATCGCCGACTGAGACACATTCTCGAGGCTTGAATTTTAAAAATTTTATAATATAAGGAAAGGCCGTTTGAAGACCCTTGCGGTTATTGCTTTCACCGGAAAAAATATTATTACGGAAAATATCATAAACTCCTAGTTCGACCAAGACATTTTTAGTCCAAATAAACGGCGCATCAGATACTATTATTAAACGATAATATTTTTTTAACGCTAATAAATTCTGTCGTAAATTTCTTTCCTTATAAACTACTAAATGCGCCGGGATATTCCAAACCGTCTGGAAATAATCATTTCGATTAAGCCCAAGTTCTTTCTCAACGCCCAGACTAATTTCTTCATTATATTTTTTCAAAATCTTTTGTAAAATAGAAGTCGCTTCCGCCTTAGTTTTTACTAGTCTATTAGCAATATAGGATACGGCGTTTTTCAACACATAACGCTTCAAAGGCGACTGGCCATAAGAACCGCCGCGCATTTTATATAAGGTGCCGTCTAAGTCAAAAATAATTGTGGTACATTTATTTAACATATGTTTACTAAAATAATGACAGATTAAACCAATAAAATCAATAAATAGAAAACTAATTAAAAAACGGTGACCAATAAAAGCCACCGCTTGTAAAAATAACCGCCAGACTCTTAAGACAGAATCTGAAGGTCGCCGTCTATTCTTGATAGAGCTTGAGTTAAATCCGTCGCTTCTGACAAAGTCTGGAGAAATTCTATTACTCCTTCAGTAATAGCGCCTTTAGTTATAAAATTAGCTTTCTCTTTAAAGGAATCACGAGCATTAGACACCGCTACGTGTTTTACTCTCACGTCATCAATAAAATCAGACAGACTATCTCCGATCATCCATATTTGATCGAGCTTTAATTCATCCAATAGTTTGACGACCGCTCGGTGTTTCTTAGAAAATAGACTATGAAGAATATAGACGCCATAATCCGGATTATTATCTTCGTCTTTCTCTTGAGCCAAAGTCGGATATTTATCTTGAATTAAAGAATTCAATAAAGCCGCTGCTTGATTTAACAATACCGAATCAATAAGTAATTTACCATCCTTCCCCAACTGGCGCGCAAAAAAACTTAAACTTCTCTGCCGGTAATCATTAATAATAATGAATTTTTCTTCGCCGAGCCAAGGGCGATAAGTCGCTTGGATAACATTGGCGTCGCCACACAAAATATTCGGACAAATTGACGGTAAAATTTCGACAAAATCTTGCCTTAACTGAGAAAATAAACGAGCGCTATCAGAAGAAATATCTATATAGCCCATTAAACCCGGCCTAAAAATCACCGCCCCTCTTTCTAAAATAATTGGACCATCCAAACCCAATTTTTTATACCAATCAATAAGGGTATGATGGGAAGAATCAGAATTTAATCCAATCATCACCCCATTTTTCTTCGCCTCACTAATAGCAGCACATACTTGATCTAAAGGAAGAGTTAAATTATATTCTCTATTTATCAAGGTCAAATCAAGATCAATTAAAACTAACGTGTCCATTATATATTCTCCTATAAATACTGAAAAAATAAATTAATTATCAATAGAATCAACCTAAAATCTTTTCCTGAGACTTAGTGATACAGATATCCATACCCGCAAATAATGGGTCAACTTCACCCCGCATTTTAGCAAAAGCGTAGGCCGCACATCGACACCCTCCTAAACATAAATCCTGATATTTACAATTGTCTTTATGACAATTACCACGCAATTTCTCCCGCAGGATTTCCGCCGAGAGAGCTGTATCGCGCCTCTCAATAATTTTGCCCGTTGATAAATCCATTCGACCAGCAACAAATTCTGGATCGCTCATTGCCCAAAAACAATGGTATAAAGTGCCTGTCTTCATGGAAATGCCAAGATAATCACCATTAATAGCCGGACAAAGATATTTACTCTTAGTCCAATCACGCTGAGATAAGCGAATCTTCTCCGTTGCTTCTTCCCTGGTCTTTAAATAAAAGTTAGGGCCAAAACTTATGGTATAGCCTAGGTGAACTGAGGGGTATTGCTGTTTACATTTTTCTATGGCTAAAATTATGTCCGGCATATCGTTCTCAGTTATAAATAAACTGAGATCGGCATTCTGACCATTACCCATCGGCTGGAGTCTGATAAAACGTATTTTATCAACACCCAGATCGGAACCCAAGGCCACTAATTCGGCGATTGAATTCTTAGTCGGTTGAGAAATAATATTATTAACAGTAACGAGCAACCCCCGGTTCTTACATAACGAGATATTATTCTTGATTATTTCATATTGACTCTCATTGATGTTATAAAACAAAGAGTGATCTCGAAAATTAGCAAATAAAGTTATTTTAACTTTAGTAATACCAGCTGCTTTAAGACAATCGATTTTTTCCTCATTTAACAAAATACCATTAGAAAGCACATGGGTCTGTTTAGTAATAGGAAAAATCTGGCTGATATTCATACTCGTGGTTATCTCCTTAGGATAGGCAAAAAAAGCGGCTTTAGGAAACTGACTAATGATCTTTTTCATAATGAAAAAATCATCAGCTTTTTCGATAGTGGGAAGGGATTTTTGTTCTACAAAATAGCATGATTGCCGACAATTTAGATTACACTTATTGCCAACTCCAAGAAAATCGATGTTACCGGGACTGAGATTTTTCATAATGACCTTCTTTCTGATTTATTGAATAAATTATCTTTTTGTTAACGAACTAATTTGCATAGAATATATACCATATTTTCTCTATCTTTGTCAAACTAAATTTAATTAAAAAAACCGACTCCTAAATGTATAGAAGTCGGGTTAAATTTAAAACAAATTATTTTGATTATTCTTCCGATATTAAATCCAGAGGCTCATGTTCCAACAGATAATTATATACTTTTTGGAAATCAGCATAAATATATCTGTCTTCAAGCATTGGTGGCACAACTTTACGAATATTATTATAGATTAAAGTTGTCATATCGCCTAATTGATCACAACCGGAAATTTTGAGTTCGTCATCTGTTAATGAAATACCCTGAGCCGCGGCTATTAATTCTGCCGCAATAACGCCATAAGTATTATGGACTACTTTCAGGAGATGACGAGCGCTAATGGTCCCCATACTTACGTAGTCTTCCTGATTAGCCGAGGTAGGAATAGAATCAACTACCGACGGGAAGCAAAGGACTTTATTTTCTGATACCAAGGCCGCGGTAGTATATTGCAAGATCATGTAACCGGTATTCAATTCGTTATTGAACGGACCGGCTAAATCAGCGGGTAGTCCATAACTAGTTGACGGCATCGTTAGGGCATAAAAACGGCTATTAGAAATATTGGCGAGACTTTGCACGCCTAGTTTCAAAATATCCGCCGCCATCGCTAATGGTTCACCGTGAAAATTACCGCCTGATAAAGCTTCGAATCTATCTTCTTCGCCTTCCGAGTGAATCTTGAAAATTAAAGGATTATCAGTCGCGGCGTTCATTTCTTCCGTAAACACATCACGAGCATATTCCCAATTACGCCAAGCGGGACCGGCTACCTGAGGATAACCGCGGAAAGAATAAGCGTCTTGAACTCTGGGGACTACTTTAGTATGTGCTTCATCGGAATATTTCTTAGTCTTCTTTTCCGCCTCCAAGCAAACCGCTCGAGCTTCTTCGGTCATTCTCTGCGAATTAGCGGTCAAATTCAAGATTGTTTTCGCTACCTGCATGCTATAATTATTCTGACGGGCGGCATGAACGCGAGGATCAAAAGCCGCCTTTTCCCCTCTAACTGCTTCTAACGATAAGGCAGCGGCAAAATGCGAATACATATTTAATTTCTTCACATCATAAACAGCTAATAACCCCATAGCCAAAGTAAAGGTAGAACCATTAGTCAGTCCCATCGCTTCCTTGGCCTTTAAAACATGCGGCTTTATTTCGGCGAGGTGCAAAGCTTTTCCGGCCGACGTCAGTATATCACCGAAATAAGCCCGCTGTCCCGGAACAGCCAACATCGTTGCGGCCATATGAGCGAGCGGACATAAGTCGCCACTAGCGCCGACTGAACCTTGCGAGGGAACAAATGGAATTACTCCTTTGTTATAAAGTTCCAAAAGTTTATCACAAGTTTCAAGTCTAATCCCAGAATTTCCGAGAGCAAAAGAATTTACTCTAAGAACCATAGCCAATCTAACTATTTCTTCGCTAAAAGGTTCACCGAAACCGACACAATGAGCCGGAATATAATGAGCCTGATAATCGTCAATCTCATTATTAGGGATAATGGTTCCTTTTTTAATTCCGCAACCGGTATTGACACCGTAAATAATATCACCGGCCGCGATTCTTGCTTCTAAGCCATCACGAAATTCTTTAATATCGTGTCGGGCTTGAGGGTCTAAGGAAACAATTGGATAAACTCTGTTCCCTTGATGGTCAAAGCTGCCGCGAGCTACCGCAACAGCTTCCTCCAGTGTTAGGTTGTGTCCGTTAAGGACTATTTCAGTTTTCATGTTTGACTCCTTCAGTCAGTTTTTTTGCTAATTCAGTTATTACTAATTTTTGGAAATAATGATATAACCCCACCGGAGACAATTCTAATTGCTCACGGGAAGACAAATTTTTTAGTTTGACAACTCCCCGGGCCGCTTCATCAGCGCCCAGAATTATCAAGAAATCTGCTCCCCGATTTAGAGCGAAATTAAATTGCGATTTGAATGTTTTATCTTCTAAAAGACAAACCTCCACATTAAATCCCCACTCTCGTATTTCTTTGGCCACCTGTAAATAAAGAGGCGTTAACGATTCATCAATATTAAGGACGACGACTTCCGTGGCTGACTGTCTATCGGTTTTGATAATACCTAAATGCTTTAAAGCAGCAAATAAACGATCAACACCGATGGAAGCACCAACCGCCGGCATCGCCTGTCCGGTGAATCTTTCCATTAGATTATCATAGCGACCACCGGAGAAAACACTGCCAAATTCCGGAGCGTCTAAAAGAGAGGTTTCCATAACCGGACCGGTATAATAATCGAGCCCTCTAACGACAGTGAAATCAACTTTAATCACTTCCGAGATACCAGGACAAAGCCGAATAATATCTTCTAGCTCCGCCAAACCTTCTTCGGCCGTTTTAATACCTTTAAAGATTTTCTTAGCAGTGGCTAGTCTTTCTAAATTACCGCCGGAGATAGAAATGAGCTCTTTAATCTTTTCTACCGCGAACGGAGACAAATTCGGCCTCGGATCATATTCATTTTCTGGCGCTTCTAATAATTCCCTCTCTACGCCGTCCAAGCCTATCTTATCCAGCTTATCTAAAATCCTAAAGATAGCTCTCAGAATATTTTCTAAGGCGACTTTAGGTCTAGATTGTAACCCGATAAGTTCCCCTAAACCATTAAGAATTTTCCGATTATTAATCTTAATCAGAAAACTAGTAATACCAAGAGCTCTGAACGTTTCATTAATAATAGAAACTACTTCGGCATCTGCCAACATCGAACTTGTTCCCAGGATGTCAATATCAAACTGATAGAACTGACGATAACGACCATTTTGCGGGGTATCCGTTCTAAAAGATGGTCCGACAACCATGCGACGCCAGGGCAGTTTAATCCCGGTTTTAGTTTTTGGATTATAAGGATTGGCGGCTAAAATACGGGCGGTTTGAACCGTGTGATCGAAACGAAGCGCCATTGGTTGTTCGGCAGACGTTCTTCCGTTATCACGAAGGAGAAAAATATTCTTAGAAGTTTCATCTTCTCCGGTGAGGACATCCAGAAACTCCGCGACTGGTCCTTCGATTTGATCGTATCCGTAGGAACGGAATACTTGGTTTATGATTTTCAAGGCGCTTTCGCGAGCCAGAAAATCAGGGGTTAAAAAATCCAGAAAACCTGCTGGGCTTTCCGGTTTAATTAATTTTTTCTTTTCCATAAGACCTCCGGTCTTGATTGTGATTATTTAGGTAATTATTTACTTATTATATTCCTTAGTTTAAGTTATTCTAATGTTAAAGACCTTTAAGCCTTTGCCATTTTAATAACAAAGACCTTCGAAATACTTTACCAATATTACCTCTAACTGTCAATTATAACAGGTTATATCTAATACTGTGGCGCTAAGAGCCTAGCCATAACTAAAACCCCCGCCGAACGGCGAGGGTTTTAAAGAGTTAGACTAGTAGGATAAACTATTTAGCGGGAGTAGCGGCCGGAGCGGCTTTAGCGCCATTCTGACCAGTCGCGTTATTAATAAAGGTAACAACGTCGCCAACGGTCTTAGTGTTTTGAATAGTGGCTTGTTCGATTTGGCTCATACCCGCCATCACGTTATTCAAACGGCTGTTAAATTGCCAGAAAATCATCACTAAAGCGCCTAGGATAACTCCGACAATTAAAGGAAAAACAAATTCTCTTTTCATAGTATTATTATTTAATTCGCGGCGAGGCTTAATTGTCCTTACCGGATTGATTATATTATTTTTTATTAGTCTGGGCATTAGCGTTGGTATTCAAGAAATTAACGATAGCGGTAATCTGACCGGAGTCGGTCACGATAGCGTTCTGTAAATCTATGGATTTCTTCTCGAGGCGATTCAAAGAAACGTAAAAATAAATAAAGATGCCGAGGACTAAAACCAAGGCAATAACGGTCAGAATAGGACCGATTAATGTTTTTTTCATAAATAGATAAATTCTTACAGAAGAAGAGAAAAACTCATCTTCTTTCAGACTAAATTAAACTAATATAATTATAGCAATTTTAAAAAAGAGGGTCAAGAATAAAAGAGGGATAAGAATATTAAAAAAAACTGCTAGAAAAATTAATTCGAAGCGGTTTTTTGTTTTAGAAAGATATATCAAACCTTAATTATTTGCAATACACGTCCTCATAAAAGTAGCTTGGAGTGATATCGCCTCTTTTAAAGTCCTCTATACCATCGAAAAAAACACAAGATTCACCGCTAAAATATGTTCCACCGACATGTATGGAGCCACAAGCCGGAAAAGCGGCGGGAGGATTCCCGCCGGGAGTATCAAAACAACTACCCGCACCGCCAAACTGATTGACTTTCTCAAGACTTAATTCAGCATCATAAATATATAACCGTTTCCCTGATACATCATTACAATATGTTTCCGTACCAAGGCAAGTATAATGCACAGCGCTAGTAGCGGAAGTTGATGTGCTATAGCCAAGAGCACCGTTACAGTCATAATCAAATGATCCATCGCCTCTCTGAGTTAAAAAATATGCTGTTTGTCCAGGCTTAGCATTGGCATTACTGTCATAACAATCAGTAGTAGAGGCTGCCAAAGACATTTGTCGGACATAACCGACATTCGGAGGATTGCTAGGGTCAGAGTAAGCTAATCTCGTATCATTAGGCGCATAATGATCACCATCGCCATCAACCGCCCAAAGATAACTGGCCGCCATACTGCCGCTACCGGTTAAATAAATATGGGCATTCGTATTAGGTTGTATGGTAATAAACCGGTCAGGATTAAAGACTAATTGGCCGCCAGAGCTAATAGTTATATCTGAACCATCTTTTAAACTTAAATTACCGTTATCAATACCATAAACGCTAGCGATAGAACAGGCCTCACCCATATCCGTCGTAGTTGCGCCACCGCCATTTAAAGGCCAGTAAGAAGTGCCCCCCGCTGAGGTTCGACACGGGTCACTCCAGGCAAGAGTTATTTTTTCTTTATTCCCCTGACTATCAGTCGCGGTAAAAATCGTAATATAGTCGCGGACACTCGTATCTTTAACGAGCCAAGAGGCCTCATAAACTTCTCTTTCGCCGCTGGCGGCCGCGGCCGAACTAATAGTCTCTGACCGAGTTTCTTTGGCAATTTCTTGTTCCCGACTAGTTAACGCGTTTAGCGGAGAAAGAACAACTAATTGGTTACTATCATTCACCTGATACTGAAATAAACGAAAATCGAGATCGCGAACCGCTAAAACACCGGTTTTTTTCAAAGCGACAGTCGTCGTTCCGTTGTCTGTTTCAATTTCCGCTTTTACGCCGGTTATCCCGTTAACGCCTTGAACAACGATACGCATTTTCTGAGTATCACCGGGATGAACCTTAAGCGGAGTTATTTGACCTTCTAAAAATTTAATCTTAGCGCCGTTAGCACTAGAGACACTAAACTTAGCGTTATCGTCGAGAGTCCATTTATCTCCTCTTTTATTAGTATAAACTTCTTTAGTAGAAGTCGCCGGCGAACTAGTCGCTAGAGGAGACAAAGGAATATTTAAAATATCCTCTCCTTTTTTAGCCGCATTCGGCGGATAAAAACCAGGAATAATTAAATAGAGAATTAAATAAAATAAAGTAAGAATAAGAGCGATTCCTAAAGCGCTTAGATAGACCTTGTTTTTAGCGGTCATATTATTTAATTTTAATTTAAAAATTAATATTTTTCTTATTAACATTATATAACTAATTTAATTTTTAGACAATTAAAGTCAATAAATAATTACTAATATTAGCCTACCATTGACAAATGACCAGTATATATGGTATAATCAACTCAATAGAAAACGAACTTTAAAAATAAAAAACAATAAACGGAGTCCAAAATGAAACGAATACTTATCTCTTTCGTCATAGCAGTCAGCCTGCTCTTTCTCGTAATTCCGGAAACCCTAGCTCAGGGTATGCCCGTGAAGGTTTGGGAGACGTCAATTGACTCAGCCCCAAAACAATTGCTTTCGATGGTTATTGACGGTAACAATTACGTAGCAGTTACCGACAACTCCAGTGAAAATAACCAAAAAACTATCACCGTCTTTCAAAACGATGGTGTAAAAAAATGGGTCAAAAATTCGGCTGACTCATCGCTCTACACAATGACCCCTCGTAACGCCGTGGCTGTTAATAACGGGAGCGGATTTTTAATGGCTATTAAAAATATCGTATCTCAATATGATTCCCAAGGAGAAGTCGTTAGACAAATCACGGTGCCGACTAATTTCACTGGCGGACTAAACATTACCAAGAATAATGATTTCTATTTTATTGGAGACAGAATTAGTTTTCAGGATCACTCGGGAAATTCAACCGTATTTATGTACGACATGAATTTCAACTTAATCAGATCCTTTCCGGTTAAATTTTCAGGAGGAAATGTCTGGGCGGTTGATGATAATTTTCTCTATGTCGCGGCTAATGATTATGGCGGCGGAGAAATTAGTAATGTTTCATCGGACCTAGTAAAATATGATCTACTAGGCAACGTAGTCTGGTCGACTCATTTCCCTGATCAACACAGCGATCAAGTTTGTTTAAGCGGCGGCTATGTTTATTATGCCGCGATACAACTTCATCTAGATTTTCCGGGAATGACCTGGAATATCCGAAAATTCGATCTAGAGGGAAATCAAATCTGGTCAGTTGACTGGAACGGAGATTACCCCCCCAACAACTTAGTAACGATGAGTGTGAGAGATATTATTAATCTGCCAACTGGCGGATGTATCGTAGTTGGGGCGTCGACACGACCCGACCAGGATATGACGAGTCCAGAATATGATTGTAATAGCTTGAATCCTGTTGCTATCGCTTTCAACGATAGCGGCCAAATTATCTGGAAAAACAAAGTACCAGATCCGAACATAGGATCATTCCGAGCGGTTGCTTGGGATAAGGAAAATTACCTTATTTTAGGTGGTTATACTAGCGTTGGTGGCAACAAAATCTGGAAATATGAAATTGACGGAATAACTGGCATCGATGATAACCCCTCGCCAGTTCCGCCGAACAATTTCTCCCTCTCGCAAAACTATCCTAATCCGTTTAATCCGACGACGACAATTAACTTCTCTTTGTCAAAGTCAGGCCACACGTCTCTTAAAGTCTACGATATTATCGGGAGAGAGATTGCGACTTTAATAGACGAGTTCATTCAAGCCGGCACACATTCATTTAAATTTAACGCCGGCAATTTACCAAGTGGAGTTTATTTATATAAACTTTCTTCCGATCATTCCACCTTGGTTCAAAAAATGGTGATCTGCAAATGATTTTTTTCTTTAAAAAATCAGCCGATCACTTTCTCAATCACTTTTCCCTATGCCTTGATTTATCTTTTTATAAGATTAACAGGCATAGGGTTTTTTATTTTTTCTTAATCTTCGGCTTATTATATCGACACTTAATGGCTCGTTCGCTCACTAGTATCATACTAGTGTTGCACTTACTTGTTGAGCTCACCTGCGATTTCTTTGACTTTAACTACTTTTTATGTTATTTTGTAGCATATATAAATAGACCAAAACCTAAAGAGCTAAATTACTGAACCAATTTATTGATAGCTTTAATATAAATTTAATTTAAGAGGTGAAGGATATGACAAAACATAATAAAAAAAAGATATTAGTAGGAATTTGCGGAATCGGACATGGACATAGCATAAGACAGAAAGTCATACTCGATTATTTGCTAAAAAATAATCATACAATTATTACATTTATCACAAATATAAGCAGCAATTTTTTTAAAAAAAATTTTCCAAATATTCCGTCAATCAATGTGTCGGTTCCCTGGATACATTGCGACAGGAACGGCATTGATTTCCTAAAGACTGGTAAAAATCAAATTAATAGATCAAATTCTTTTGTAATGAATAATTTTCTTGCAATGGATAAAGCTTTAACAATTTTAGGTGGAGAGCCAGATATAGTCTTGACGGATTATGAGCCTACATGTGCCCAATTTGCTTATATTTTGGACAAACCTTTAATTTGTTTTGAGCAACAAAGTAAATTTTTGGGGTACAAGACACAAGACATAGGAAACTTTACCAGGAATGAGGAAGTTGCCCGCTTGAAATTATTTTTTCCGATAGCCAGCAAACGATATTCGTCCTCTTTTTTCCCGATAACCGATCAAATTGACGAAAGATATCAAGTTGATTTGACTCCCCCGCTTCTTGCAAACGACATAATGAAAGCAAAAGAATTGAATATACTCCCGAAAGAAAATAACATTTTAGTTTATTTATCGCCTTATGGTCTATTTAGACAAAATATAAAAGATATAATGAAAATACTAAGTAGCATAAATGAATATAATTTTAATTTATTCTGTTACGACGCCAATTCTATAAATGTTGAGCAATGTAAAAATGTACATATATTTAATTTTGATAGACAACTATTTTTGAAAAAATTACTCGACTGCAATGCAATAATATCAACAGCTGGACACCAACTTCTAAGCGAGGCTATACTACTTGATAAACCGGTGCTTGTTTTGCCATTTGATACATATGAACAACAATATAATGCATGGGTTTGGGAAAGTTATGGTATGGGAAAGAGTGTAAAATTATTAACTGTCGAATCAATAAAAAAATATATTTCAAATCTAGAAAAATTTAAGTCAAATATTAATTCATTCAAAATTAATACGGGGTTTTGTAATGGGGCAGATATCTTGGCATCATCGCTTAATAGTAATTTTGAACTTTGAATATAAAAATCATTATATGGTGGGTGGCGAAAATCAACAAATCACATTTATTAAAAGCCCAGCGTTAGCTGAGCTTTTTTAACCACGGATAACTTTGACCACTTATATGCTCAATAGCGCAATTCAGAAGCTGATATATGCTCATGTATCTCATTAGGGTTTAATTTAAGTCCGACGTGTAGCCCTCGCGGACAATAAAAGCAATACTGATTATGATGTAAATAAAAATCTTTAAATTTGTCCGACAAAAGAATATCTCCGAGTGTTTTATCTTCGAATAAAAGTTCCTTGCAACTTACAAAATATTCATGGCCTGGACATGGGGCCACTAAACCATTAGGATAAATTAATAAAAAATGTCCAAGTAATGAACACGATAAATTAGCTCCCTCCCTATAAACTCCGTTTAAATATGTACAATTGTTAAAATATTTGTCCACCTGCCCGCATAATTCTTTATACTGCTTTTTGTCCGTTACATTATTCTTTATTATTTGAATAATCTTAGGAGAAATATTGTCCTTAAAATCGGACACATCGCTTTCATCTAATCTAAGTTCCGGTAAGTTAAAAGCATCTTCTAGATACGATGGCCAAAAAAAGTCACATTTGCTTTCAAAAGCTTTCTTAAGTAGTTTTGGAATAATTGTATAATTAGTCCGCATTATAATTGTTTGCATGATAAATAAGAATGGTCTCTTACGTCTGACCCTTGAAAGTATATCTAAAGCATTCATAGTTCTCGTCTGAATTTCTTTATTTCCCCTCATAATAGCAACCTCCTCGGAACTTAGGCCGTAAATGGATAAACATATTTGATCAAGCCCTTCATCTAACCATTTTGTCAAAAATTCTTCAGTAATTCCCCACCCATTTGTATTTATCCTGACAACCAATTGATTTTGTTTCGCAATTTTAATATATTCAACAATATTTGGCAACAAGGTTGGCTCTCCGCCGCTAAGTGAAATATATCCCCCACCTAATTCCCTTAGCTCCCTACAAATTTTCAAAAATAATTCTAGACTCATTAACCTACCCCCCTTACTTTTATCATTAAACAATTCTTGTCTATTAGCGCAACATTTACAATTACCCGGACAATTTAAAGTAAGTTTTGCAACACATAATAAGCTTCCTTTTTTATCTTTAAACTTCATAAAATTTATTTATACCTAGATCCACATTTTCGTTAATTAACCCAACAAATATTCATTACAATGCCCCAAGATATCTAATTTTTCATTGATTTCTTCAATACTTGGTTTCTCTGGTATTTCACCAATAAATTTAATTCCATCAACAAATGTATCTAAGAAAAATCTTCCTTGATTATCTATTAGAAGAACCACTTTGGAATTTGATTTCATTTTATCAAAATCAAAAGTAATATCCATTCTGTCTCCAAACCTTTTTAACAACCGCTCTTTTATTTCAATTAAATCTGGCGAGGCCACTTTGATTTCATTATAAATAGGTTCGCATTTACTCGAGCAGATAACTTCAAATAAATGCCACCTCGTAATTCCAAGTTCTATCAACTCCTCCCCCAACATCGCCAAATCATCCTTATTTATATTAGTAATTACAGTATGTATCATTACGTCAATATTATTTTCGGTTAGTATTTTTATATTTTCAATAATATTTCTCAAATATTTTCCTGTGTATTTATTCTTGGCAGGTCTAACTTTATTAACAATATTTTTATTTAAGCTATCAACAGATATTCTGATAAGAACATCTGCTTTTTTCAAGATTTCTAACCTGTCTTTTAAAATACGTATCGTTCCATTTGTATCTATAGTTATCGCACATTTTCTCGATAACATAGAAATGATTTGGCTTAAACCGCTGCTCAGGAATGGCTCTCCGCCCGAAATGCAGACATTCATTATCTTTAATTTTATAATATGTTCTGCGGTATTAGCTAAACCACATAATTTCAAATCTTTATACATTTTATTATGTGCAATACAATAAATACAATCCAAATTACATTTTTCTTCAATTAGCCAACTAACTTTAAAGGGGTGTTCAAAAATAATATTTTTGTTACTTTTTCTATTTTTAAAATAGTTTCCCAATTCTCTAATACTCATATTTATAATTTCATCCAATGATACATTTTGATAAAATCTATACAAATGCTTGCTTTTATGCAAAATTGTTATTCCATTTTTTTCTCTCCTAATAAAATAATTACCTTTTATATACATCATATAAATAAGTTTAGGATATATTTTCTACTTATTTATTATTTATAAAGAGTAGCAACATAATATTTTTTCTTGCCCTTCCTAATCACGACGATGTCGGTTCCTAGCGCATTATCAAAACTAATACTATAATTTACATCGTTCACAATATTTCCATTGATTGAAATCGCGCCACTATTGAGAAACTCACTTGCCTCCCTCTTAGAAGAACAAATTTTATTTTCAACGAGTATATCAATTAATTTCCCGCCATATGTTACGAAGTGAGGCACACTCTTCAAACCAATCAGTAAATCTTTTACGGGAATTTCTTTAATATTACCGCTAAACAGTTGTTCGCTAATATATACTGCCTCTTCGTAAGAACTTTCGCCATGCAAGTCAGTGATAATTTCTTTTGATAATATCTTCTGAGCCAACCTCTTATGAGGTTCTTCGTTATGCCGTCTCTCAATGTCTTCAATTTCTTCTTTACTAAGGAAAGTTAATCTCTTTAGATATTCAATAATCATGATATCTTCAACATTTATGAGGAATTGATAAAGCTCATAAGAACTGGTTTTATTTTTATCAATCCATACCGCATTACCCTCACTCTTTCCAAATTTACGCCCCTGAGAGTCTGTAATTAAAGGCATAGTAAATGCGAACACTTCATCGCCAGAAATTTTTTTTACCAGCTCGATACCGGTTGTCATATTTCCCCATTGATCAGATCCTGCAACTTGCAAATCGACACCTTTATGTTCATGTAAATATTTAAAATCAAGACCCTGAATTAACATATAAGAAAATTCAGCAAATGAAATGCCAGACTCCATCTGTCTTCTCACCAAATCTTTGCCTAGCATATACCCAATATTGATATATTTGCCATAATTCCTTAAAAAATCTATAACATTTACATCCTTGATCCAATCATAATTATTAACGACCTCGTATGGAAAAATTTTCTGCAACTGATTTTTCATTGTTTCAAAATTTTCTAGAACTTCCTTCCGACTCGATAAACTTCTTTCAACCGTACCGCGAGGATCTCCAATTAGGGCAGTAGCCACTCCGACTAATAATATAGGATGATGACCAGCCTGAGCCAACCTTCTTGTAATCAAAAAAGAAGAATAATGACCAAGGTGCAAGCCATCTGAATTTGGATCTGTACCAATATAGAATGTCAAACCTCCACGGTTTAGTTTATCAATTAATTCAAGACTAGAAATATCTTGAATCAACCCTCTCCATTTCAAATCTTCATATATATTCATATCATACCCCCTATTCTTATTAGTGTCCTCACTCATATTATTCATTTTACTATCCATGTTATTACTAACATAAATTTTAATTATATTAACATTTTATATCTTTTTACGGATATTAGCTATATATATGGCATGACCCCCGAAATTCGGACACGATATTCCATATAAAGCGTAGCGAGAATAATTTAGATTCTATTTGCCAATAATATTTTTGTCCATTACCGCTTCAGTATATTTTAAATTGAAACCTAATTTTTTATAGAGTGAAATGGCGGAAGCATTATCGGTACGGACTTCTAAGGTTAATTTTTCTACCCCTAATTTTATAGCTTCTTCCTCTAAAAGAAGAAGTGCTTGAAATCCATACCCTTTATTAGTAAAGGGTTCATCGATCATAATAACGACTCTCCCAATTTTAGATTTAATGTTCATCAGAACAATATATCCAATCGGAAGATCGCCGAACTTAATACTATAACACTTCCTATCTTCTTCATTTCTAATCATTTTTAGAGCATCGGCTTCGGTTGTAGCCTGAGTCAGCATATACTTCCTATTACTAGGATTAGAAAACCAGCCCAATAAAACGGCAAGATATTTTTTATCAAAAATTTCTAAATTTATTTTGTTGATATGATTTTAAATTAAGGCTGCCAACTTTCGTCAATTAAAAACCCAGCCGATCACTTCCCCTCTTTCCCTAACGAGAATATAATGGAGTCAAACCAAAAATTCTAAATAATTATTTCGATTAATAAGTTTTACTGTACTTCCTGAGTAGGCATTTAAAAATTCTTTTGGTACAGAAAAATTATTTTTTTGCCATTTAAATTCATAACCAGATAATACGCCGCCAGAATCTTCGAGATAATCGATTTCTTTACCGCTCGTTGTCCGCCAAAAATAAATATTAGCGAAGATACCTAAATTATTATTACGCTTGACTCTTTCAATAACCATAAAATTTTCCCATAAACTGCCGACATCTTGACGCAGAGAAACGGGGTTGAGGTTATTAATCAAGGCGTTGCGCAGGCCGAGATCATAAAAATAAATTTTTCTTTTCTTCTTTAGTTCATTTCGGATATTGCGGGAAAAAGGCCCGACTCGACAAATTATATAGGCTTGTTCTAAGATACGAATATAATTTTCGACTGTCACTTTATTAACACCAAGTAGTTGAGCCAACTCGGCATAAGAAACTTCACTGCCTATTTGTAAAGCCAAAGCTTGCAAAAGTTTTTCCAAAAGTTCTGGATTACGAATATCTTGATAAGCCAACACATCCTTATATGAGTAGCTGGTCGCTAGTTCACGCACTCTTTTTTCTCTATCCGGCCCAGCGAAAACTACTCCCGGGTACATACCGAAAACCAATCTTTCTTCCAATAGTCTATTTATTTCCAAAGGAGAATATAATTGCGCCAGCTCCTCAACAGCAAAGGGATAAAGAAAAAATTCTATTTTTCGACCAGTCAGTGGTTCGGCAATTTTTCCCGACAACTCGAAAGACGACGATCCAGTAGCGATCATTTGAATTTTCGGGAAATTATCAGAAATAAGCTTTAAAGTTAAACCAATATTCTTAACTCGCTGAGCTTCGTCTATAACCACTAACCGACGCGAACCAATAAATGATTTAAGTTCTGTTGAAGTTTTATCTGTTAAAGCTTCTCGAATATCAATCTCATCGCAATTTAAATATAAGGAATCATTCCCATATTTTTCAATAATCTTTTTTACAAGAGTCGTTTTACCAACTTGACGAGCACCGTAAAGAACTACTATTTTTCCTTTAAATAGAGCCTTTTCTAAGTCTTTTTGAATTCGTCTTACAATTATCATATTATTTAGGTTATTATATTAACTAAAATATATACCATTTGAGTCACTAAGTCAATACACGAAACGAAACACGAAACGAATATAAATATTATTTTTTGGTATAAAATAGCTAATATTAAATAAATATTACTTATAATAAGCCAACAGCGCCCTAGTTAAGGGCGCTGTAAAGAGTAGAGTAGAGCGGAATAGGTTAGATTAGTCGGCTCACACCAGCTAATTCCTCAAAAACTTATTTAAGCCTATGCTCCAGAATATTAATTTTAACTTCTAACTGATTAATTTTTTCTTGCTGAGCTTTAACCGCTTCAATTAAAGGGGCGACTAAATTGCTATACTGAATAGCTTTTAAGCCATTGGGGGCAGTAGCGACTAACTCCGGATAAACTTTTTCTACCTCCTGCGCAATCAAACCAATTCCGTCTTTATTATCGCTCTTCCAATTAAAAGATACCCCACGAAGTTTTAAAATTTTAGCTAAAGAATTATTGAGGCTAGTAATATTCTTTTTCAGACTTCTATCAGAATAACCGCCAAAAGTATTAGTATAAACTCCGGTACTAGCGCCAATAGATCCGATAACTTCTAATTTATAGACGGGATTCGTCGTCCCTATTCCGACGTTGCCGCCTGATGTTATTCTCATTTTTGTGTTGGCTGCAGCCATTGCATTATAACTTACACTTGTCCTAAAATCTAAATGCGCCCCTGCATCATCATTTGCAGCGGTCCCATCATTTACGGCAACTATTGAGGCTCCTCCTAAGAACTCACCACCATCAGCGCTAGCAAAAGCAATACCACCAATTTCATCGTTGGCGTTTATCAAGCCCTCTGCCGTTGAACGACTTTTTGCTAATACTAATGTGGTTGGTCCAGATACATTTCCGCTATTATGTATAACGACCCCCGGAGCTATACTTGTAGATGTCTCAGATGTTCCTATATAACTTATGTAAGCTTTTGCATCTAAAGCCAAATTTTCACTATCAAAATTCGGATTCGTCGTTCCGATACCGATATTTCCATTAGCGGCAATTCTCATCCGCTCGTTATTGGCATTGGTATAAAATCTAATAACACCAGCGGCATTAGAAGCGGCTAAATTCAAACCATTAGATCCTTGAGAATCAACCACCCCAGAGTCAGCCATATATCTAGTTGTAGCTGATGAATAATTCGTTCCGAACATAAAGGTATAAAGAGCGTTAGCGCCATTATTAGTCAACATGAAATTAGAAAATGACCCTGTACCGGTATTTGCGTTAGCGACTCGGAAAGACGTTCCGGCATTTTGAGATTTAGAGACATCAAGAAAATAGGACGGCGCCGTTGTCCCAATTCCGACGTTGCCACCATTATTAAAAATAGTATTACCAGAGGACGGTATATTAGTAGAGGCTGTAGCATTAGTTAGACCAATAACTACGCCGCCGGCACCATTACATAAACCCGAGGCATTACCGACACAAACAGAGTTATAACTATAAATTGAGCCATTAGCATTAATACTCTGCGTCCCACCGGCATTTAATGTCGCCCAGTTTGAGCTAGAACCGCCGCCGGCGATTAATGAACCAGTAAGAGTCCCCGTACCGACTACGACTAACTCTGTGGCGGGAGTCGATGTTCCGACCCCAACAGCACCATCACCTCTAACTACGAATCTATATAATCCGGAATTACCGTCCTGAGCAGCTAAAAAGTAGCCGTTGCTGGTCATCGCGCTTCCCTGCAAACGCAATATGGAGTGATTCATGTTTGTATAATTTTCACCAATCTCCACGACGTTGTTAGCGGAATCAGTAACCATTGGGGAAGCGACATGAAAATTAGCGGAAGGAGAAGTAATCCCAATTCCGACTTTACCCGCACCGGCCGCGCCGTTCCAAATATTACCGTCTTTAGTCCCGCTCCATAAATCAGAGGAGGAAGCATTAACATAGCTCTGTAAATAGCCGAGAGTGACGACATCGGCGGCGGCCGAAGGAACGGCGACATTACCGATTTTCTGACTGCCGGCTAAAATAGAGTAACCGGTACCGACTACTTCTAATTTAGCGGCGGGACTCGTTATTCCGATACCAACATTTCCTTCAATCGGCGATAATAAAGTAAAATGGCTTGGCCCATTAATTCTAAGTGATTCATAATAGTCTGTGCCATCCCAATGTTTTATATTAAATGTTCCTGCCGTCTGATATCCTACATAAGCGTCAGCATTACCAAAGTCTATATATCCACTGTTTGACGCACTAGAATTTTGTATTCTTAAATAATTACCATTAAATCTTGCCAGACCATTAACATCTAATTTAAAAGCTGGGCTCGTCGTTCCGATTCCAACGTTGCCGCTAGATTTAATAATGGCCTTAGGCGTAGTTTGTCCATCAACAAAAAATGCGATATCATCATCTCCGCCAATTCTTAAAGTTAAATCACTATTATTATGATACATGTAACTTTGAACAGAAGAACTTCCAAAATATAAATAATCAGAAAAACGTCCAGTTCCTACAACATGTAAATTTGTTCCCGGATTAGTCGTCCCAATCCCGACACTACCGGCGTTATTAATCCTTACTTTCTCGCTAGAGGAAATAGCGCCATCAGTGGTGGTAAAAAATGCGAGAGCGGTAGGATAATCTGCACCAGCCCAAACGTTTTCAGTAATCGCATGAATATAGGCGCTATCAGTACTATACTGAGTATTCCTAAATCCAAGGGTACCAAGAATTGTTCCGGCCGCCGGCGTCAAGCCCGCCGCACTCGAAAGCACGGCTTTACCAGGAGCACCGAAAACATCAAGTAAAGCCGACGGGCTTGATGTTCCAATCGCCACGTTACCATCGCCTCTAACCACAAATTTATATAACCCAGAATTGCCGTCCTGAGCAGCTAAAAAGTAGCCGTTGCTGGTCATCGCGCTTCCCTGCAAACGCAATATGGAGTGATTCATGTTTGTATAATTTTCACCAATCTCCACGACGTTGTTAGCGGAGTCAGTAACCATTGGGGAAGCGACATGAAAATTAGCGGAAGGAGAAGTAATCCCAACTCCGACTTTACCCGCTCCAGCCGTGCCGTTCCAAATATTACCGTCTTTAGTTCCGCTCCACAGATCAGAAGAAGAAGCGTTAACATAACTCTGTAAATAACCGAGAGTGACGACATCAGCGGCGACGGAAGGAACAGCGACGTTCCCTATTTTCTGATTGCCGGCGAGGATAGAATAACCGGAGCCGACTACTTCTAACTTCTGTGTCGGGTTCGTCGTTCCGATTCCGACGTTGCCACCATTAAAAAACGAAATCCCACGACTTAAACTTACGTTAGCGGACGTATTCGGCGTATTCCCACCACGAATAACTACACCATTGGTAGTATCGCAAGCTCCGCTGTCATTACCGGCACAAATATAATCATAAGAGTAAAAACTACTATTTACTGCCATACGATTAGCCCCGATATTATAAGTAGCATTACCGGCGCTCCCAGCGCTGCCGACTGTCAAATTCTGAGTCGGCGTTGTCGTCCCAATCCCGACGTTACCGCCATTTGGCATCAACACAAGAGGCCTGGAAGTCCAATCCCAATCCTGTTGCATTGATTGAATGTAACTATACGAATCTGCAACTGCTCCTAAAATTAATTTAGCATTTGTATTTGCAACTCCTGTTGCTATTTCAATTCCGCCTGAATTCTCGTTATTATAAGTAGAGGACTTTAGAATAGAAAGAATACTTCCCGGTGCCGTCGTCCCAATCCCGACGTTGCCAGTGCTTGCAACTCTCATCCCTTCGGCGATTGTTCCAGCATTGGAAATCTGAAAAAATAAATCAGAATCAGAGGTGTCATTTATTGTAGCGCCAATCTTCGCGTATCCAGTGCCGGCAACGGCGCCAGAATTTTCAAAGATTAAACCAGCCACACCGCCCCAATTATTTCCGGGATTTGATATACGTAAATTTACTCCCTCAGCTATTGAATTCGCCACATAATCAGTAGCAACACCACTTTTATAAATATGTAAGACATCGCTGGGAGTAGATGTCCCAATTCCTATATTGCCGCTATATCCCTTGATAACCATATTATTGGTTAAGGTTGTACCTCCTAGAGTCTTTGTTCTAAACTGAATATCGCCATAACCAGCCGCTTCGTTAGAAGCTTGGTAATAGTTGTCTATCCAAAGATGAGCATCGGCGGCAGTATAGAGCATAGAACCGCCAGAATTATCTGAATAATATAAATTCAATTTTGCGCCATAAGGACTACTAGTCGCTTGAATGCGCTCTTCTATATTTGATGCACCATAAATATGTAACTTTGCTAAAGGATTCGTCGTTCCAATCCCCACATTCCCTGCACCGGCCGCGCCATTCCAAATAGCCCCGTCCTTAGTCCCGCTCCATAATTCAGAAGAAGAGGCGTTCCCATAACTTTGTAAATAGGCGAGAGTCACAACATCGGCACTAGCAGAAGGAGCGGCCACATTACCAATCTTATAATTCCCAGCATCAATTGCGTAGGTCTGACCGTTAGGAACAATAGTTAATTTAGCGTTAGCAAGAGTAGTCGTCCCAATTCCGACGAGGCCGGAGTCGCCATGCTTAACTATAATTCTAGTAACCTTATTATAAGGGGAGCTACTATCCTCAGTTTGAAGTTCAATACCGGCTGCACTTAATAATAATTTTGAGGCGACACCTCTATTTTGACCGAGCGTTAAAGTATTACTCACATTACTATATACCAAACTCCCACCGCCTAATCCATCGGCGGCACTATTAAGATAAAGAGAACCATTAACACCGATGCCACCGGAATTAATACTGCCCGTCACGTCTAACTTGTACCCCGGAGTCGATGTTCCGATGCCGACGTTGCCGTCCATATAAGTGGTCCCGCCGGTATGTAATAATAATTGATCAGTAGCATGATTATAACCAACCCAAGCCCGATTAGCCGCTTGCGGATCGCCAAAGAAAATATATTGATCGGTAGTGTTGGGCGATAAAAACTGCATTGAAACTCTCGCACTTCGTTCAATAGTTAGGCCCCCAGTAGCTTCATAAGGAGTTCCGCCGGAAACGCCACCAGATATATGTAATTTATTTAACGGAGTGGTCGTTCCAATTCCGACGTTGCCGGTTATAAAAGCAGTATTATTAAAACCACCTTGATTTATTTTTAACAAAGTGCCATCAACAGCAGAAAGTCCATAGCTTCCATTAAACATTTTTAATCCGCCGCTCCTTATATCTATGTCACCCATAACTTGTAATTTATTCGCTGGTGTTGTTGTCCCAATTCCGACATTGCCACCAGCGGGGTTTAACAATAACCCATACGACGTAGCTGATTGTAAGGTAGTATAACCAGTAGCGCCATTATATAATTCGAGAGTAGCATTATATGAATTACCATCCGTACCCCAGCCATTACCTTGACCAATTTTACCTCCATTAGACAAAGCAATATCTCCAAAAACTTCTAATTTTTTAGCTGGATTTGTTTTCCCAATTCCCACATTTCCCGAATTAGCATTCCAGATATTTCCAGTTGTAGTTCCGTTCCATAAAGAAGCGGTCAGAGGTATGGCACTATCGACATAACCTTTAGTCGCTGCATCTGAAGCTAAAGAAGGTAAAGAAACATTACCGATTCTCTTATCATCGGCTAATATACTATAACTCACTACTGCGTTATCAACTACTTCTAATCTAGCGGCAGGGGTAGTCGTCCCAATTCCAATATTGCCAGAGCTATTTATACGCATTTGCTCATTATGAAAACCATTTAATTCTGTAAAAAATGCTAAATATCCTGTTCCTGAAGTAACATTTTCTCGTGCACCTTTAATCGAAGCAAATGTCCATGGCGACGTTCCACTATAATTTCCGCCAAAGCCTATGCTGCCACCTTTATCAATGGCAGCGGAATCATTGGACATAATAAGTAAATTGCCTCCATACTGCATCGCCGCTCCACCTCCAAGAGGAATATCTGCTGCATTAACCTGGAGTGTTCGTTGTGGCGTCGTCGTCCCAACCCCCACATTCCCGCCCATTAAAGCTATATTTCTAACTACTCCCGTCCCCGCCGCTTGGCTAGTAATAGTATAGGCGCCAGCAGCCGCTCCAGCGATAGCTAATCTTTCATAATTCGAAGCATCGGTATAAGTATTATAAATTCTAAAAGTCATCGGATTAGTGCCATATCTTAAACCAAGAATATAAGCAGCCGCGTCACGATAAATATTAGTATCTCCACCCCAAGAATATGAACAGGATCCGCCATTACATTGATAACCGCTTGCCTGCACAGAACCAGTACTGCCAACTGTAAACTGGTTATTATTACCAACAGTTAAAAGATAAGATGGGCTACTTGTTCCAATTCCGACGTTTCCAGAACGTAAATACAAGGCTGGATAATCAGTACCTCCATATCTGGTCCCAAATTCTGCAATTTGCCCAGAAGAATAATCAACATTATTTTCAGCAATATATATTCCATAATCTTGATTATTATTCAACCCTAAAGAAATTCTATTTGTCCTCCCAGTTCCGCTAACCCCCTTAATCCACAAAGTTGTACTTGCAGGTAAGGAATTTATTCCGTCTCCTATACTTAATTTAGCCGTCGGATTAGTCGTCCCAATCCCGACGTTACCCGAATTAGTATTCCAAATATTTCCAGTCGAGGTTCCGCTCCAAAGAGAATTAGAGCCTCCGGGGTTAAGGGGAGCAATAGCCGAATTAAGCCAACCAAGAGTCACAACGTCAGAATCAGCACCTGGATTAGCGACATCGCCAATCTTCTGATTACCAGCCTTTATAGAATAACCGGAGCCTGAACCCATTTCTAATTCGGCAGTCGGCGTTGTCGTCCCGATGCCGACGTTGCCGGCATTAGTGATTCTCATCCTTTCTGTCGGAGTAAATGATGTATTCAGGGTCGTAGCCACATTATCGGCATAAAAACTAATTCCCGCGCCATAACTGAGATTGATTCCTCTGGCGCCGAATGACCCGTGCGTTTGCCCCCAGTAATAAGTAGCATTATCAACATAAGCGCCATGCATCAAGATGCCATCAGCACTACTCCCGGTACGATTTAATGTTAACGGATACCCGCCGTAATTTGTTCCGCTCCCGTCCGCATCTATTCTGATCTGATTACCGCTTTCTATGATATCTAATTTGCCTAACGGATTAGTCGTTCCTATTCCGACGTTAGCGCTATAGTTAGCTAGATATAATAAATTCTTAGGAGTACCAAGAGCATTAGTTCTAAACGCAATATCGCCATAGACCGTTCCGACAGTCGGCGTATAAGTCGTTTCTATATAAGACATCGCACTATTCGGGTTATAACGAAGGCGCAGGCTGCTAACAATGCCTGCCCAGTTAAGATCAATCATCGCATCATTAAGAGGATCTGTCGGACGAATTAATAAAGTCGGCGTAGAAGAACTAAGATGAAGTAAGGCTCCCGGCGCACTCGTTCCAATTCCGACGTTGCCAGAAGACATTATTTTCATTCTTTCGTACCAAGTCGTTCCATTATTACCCGCTAAAAATCGAATACTACCGGCGTTACTCCAGGCGGCATATAAAGAAAAATTAGTAGCCGCCGATTCGATAGTGCCAGTTAAATACATGTTACCTACAACATGAAGAGGCGAAGTCGGATTCGTCACCCCAATTCCAACATTACCGGCAAAAACCGTAGTAGTTGAGAAGGTTGTAGTGGCCGTCACGGTCGAAGCTTGAGCGGTATTAAAAGTAAAAAAAAGGAGTAAGGTAAAAACCAAAAAAACTTGAATTTTTTTGGACATAGCAATATTTTTTAAAATAATCATTATAGGATAATTATAACATTTCGCGCTCCGGAGGTCAAAATTAATCGACCTTAATTTTATAGTAATAATCAAATAAAACTGCCTCTAAAAAAGGAGAGTAAAATTTATCTTTAAATTTTGGAAAAGTTACTTGAAGAAAAAATTTTCTAGTCACCGGCGTTATAAAATTTAGGTTATCAGTCGACGATAATTGACGCCAGACGTCGCCATCAGACGAAAACCATAATTTTACGAGCGCGCTACTGGGGCTATCTATACTTAGACTACTACGAGCAATTTTTTCAATTATAAATGGCGCCGCGTCAAACCTCGCTATCGGCGCCGAAATTAATTCGGCCGGATTTTCATTTTTAAATCCCCTATCTCTAAAAACTTGCCAAATTTCTTGATTATTTTCTTTAACCTTAGCTAATAAAATAGTCTCGCTCAGATTACTCTCGACTAACTTAAAAATAGCCGACTCGGAGGTAAAACTAAAAAAATTATCGAAAACCGCTTCGCCGACTATTTCCGGGGTTCCGTTCTGCCAAAGTTTTATGAGCCAGGGACGCGAAAGGGTCGCGCTATAAACATACCAATGGATATCTTTCCCGTTAAAGGCGCGGATAATTTCTGGCTTAAAACCTTTAGTCATTACTTTTATTTCAAAGAAACGACTAATGTCTTTAGTCTGATTCGGCCGGACTCGGTAAGCCTCGCCTTTATAAGCGCCATAAACTACTAAAAAATCATTCTTTACCCCGCCGAAACCAAATAGCCCGGAATAATCCGAATTAAACTCCGGGATATTTAAGCGAGAAAATTTATGCCCGTCAAAATAAAAAACCAGGCCTTGATACTTATTATCCTTTTTTAGGGTAAAACCAACTAACCAATTTTCTCCAATCGTCCCTAAAGAAACAGCGACGACTTCCCTTTTAGCTAATTCCGGAGGTCTAACTAAAGTTTGCCCCTTATAAAATAAATCTAAATTTTTTACTTCTAAACAATCTTTTTTTAAACAACGCTTATCATAATAATTTCCTTCGGCACTATTTAAATGACTATCTTGATAAGAATCTTGAAACTTATCAACTAGCGCTTGATCAGCCTTAGACCAGCTAAAATCGGGCGCAAAAAATATCGCCACGGCTTTATGGTCGCGATATAAAGTCGTCCGCGACCAATCGACTTGATCCGTCCCGATAAAATATTCCGAAAAAGAGCCGAAAGTTAAACTAGCCTGAGGAGTCGCTAAAGGCGCGGCGCCAACTCCAACGCGAGTCGCCAGAGATTCGGAAATTATAGTTTCCCGATTGTCTTGACCCTGACTCTGACTTTTATCCGGGCTTTGATCTTTATTTTCGATTTGGCCAGACGTCGGGCTTTGGCTAGTCCAAGCCCACAAGTTTTTTCGACCAAAAATAATCAGACCGCGCGCGGCTAAATAATAAGTAGCAAAATAAATTAAAACAAAAACAACCAAGAGCGGAACGATATTAATAATTTTCTTCATCCGCTTTTTTCGACCGGCTATACTCATAAATAATAAGCTGAAAAATAGATAACTCTTAACTCATTATCTTAATTTATTATAACATAGGCTAACTAAAAACACCCGCCGAATTAGCGGGTGTTCTTACGAGAATAAATATCTTATTTTACAATCATCTTACCGGCTTCGCCACGACTGCGGTGGTTCCCGACGTTACAGAAGAAGGCATATTCGCCAGCTTTAGTCGGAGCGTTAAAACTAATCGCTCGAGTTTCTTTAGAATAGACGCCGAGACCTAAAGCGGATAAAGAAGCGTCGTCAAATACTAGGCTATGCACGAATTCGTCGACAGAAGTTAAGGAAATAGTAACTGGAGCGCCTGGTTTAACGGTAAATTCTTTCGGAGTATAACCGGAAGAATTAACGTCTATTTTAATAACGCTCGGCGCTAAATTTTCCTTTTTAACCGGACCGGTTTGTGCCGGGGCTAAAGGCGAGGTCGGAGCAACGCTATTTACAGTCGCTTTCCCTTCTTGGTTCACAACGACATTGTCCTTAGTAATCGGATTAGCGTTAGGCGCTTCGACGCGCGTATCCTTTAGAACATTATTAACGGCCGGGGCAGGAGTAGTCGAGGTACCGGCATTATCGCTAGGCGTTTGGCCAGTAGGCTGACCGGTCTCGTTAGACTCGCCGGCCGGCTGAGTTTTTTTAGTTCCTTGGGTAGCAGCCACAATAATAATAATTACGATGACCACGGCGACCCCTAAAAGGATCCATAGTTTTTTGCTTTTGTTTTCCATATTTTTAATTTAGAAGTGCCCGCGCTAAAAAACGAGGATGCACTATTTTATAAATTATCTTTATTATAACATAAATAAATTATCTCCGCTATTTTTTCAGCTATTTTTCAGAAACTATTATTTAATTTCTATCCCATTAACTGACTGATCAAACGGCTTAGTCGGCCAGTCTCGCCAGTCAAAGCGGCGACCGATCAAACGATAAGAAATTTCGACCGGCTTGTCCGCTCTAAAAATAAGCTTATTACCTTCAATTAAATAATAAACCTGAGCGAAATGGCCATAAGGCGTAATCGCGATATCAACGTTATCCTTATTAAAATCAACGACTTGGCGCCAAACCCAGAGATCATCCCCAACCGGCAATTTAGCAAAGTCAACGACGGCTTCCGACTCTTTATTATTTTTCGCTTTCAATTTAATCTTACCGACGTATTCTTCTTTAACGCCGCCAGAAATCGAAGCCGCATAGGTCGCGTAATTAATACCCTTAATCTTATAAAGAGGATCGATAGTCGTCACATTTAATTTATAGATAGTCGCTGTACCCGTAGCATTCATGGATAAGCTAGAAAGACTAGAAATACCGCCATTATTCATATTAACAGCCGCGCCGCTATTCATAGTCCCGCCGGCGAGAGGGAGATAACCAGTAGAAGTACCAACATAAGTTTCTAAATAGGCTCGGGTAACAACATCTCCGTCGACTAAAGGAGCGGCCACATTACCAATCTTATAATTTCCAGCATCAATCGCGTAAGTCTGACCATTAGGAACAATAGTTAATTTAGCGTTAGCAAGAGTAGTGGTCGCGATACCCATATTGCCAGAGGAATTAATGAAAAGTTTAGCGTTAGTATAATCAGCGGTAGCCGAGCTAAATGCGCCTGATCGATAACCAACCATAAAGCTACCATTTGAATTATACGGGTTACCAATAAACCAAGAATTATTACCAAAACTCGTAGTAAATAAACCAGCGCCTCGACCGGAATTATTTGATTTAGCTAAAAATGATCCCTCATAATAATCTGAACCGCCATTACCTTCTGAAGTAATCAGGTTGGCGCTAGCAGCATAAGAATGAAGTTTATATGCCGGAGTAGTTGTCCCAATTCCAAGATTACCAGAAAAATAAACATTACCGGCTTGTAGATAACCATCGGCTATAGCGCTACCAGTAAAATGGACTACTCTTAACCCCTTATAATCACCAGCCGCAGCATTAGATACTCTCTGACCGATTTCAATTAATTTATCGTCAGCGCCCGCTGTTCCTACAGGAGCAAGATATAGCTGAGCCGTCTGGGTCCAATCTTCGCCGCCGACCCCACCTTGAAAACTCCAAAGGTTGCTACTGTTTCTAAACCAAGAATGGTTACTATGAGAAGCGGGGGTATAATAATTAAAATTATCAGAAAATAGAGAACGATACCCCGCCCCCGCCGGTACGAAAATAGAGTTTGTCGAACTAGCGGCTATAGTTCCGTTAACATATAACTTATAAGTAGGGTTTGTTGTGCCGATGCCGACGTTGCCGGACTGATTTATTCTCATTACTTCTGCCACAACATTTGTTGGCTGAAGATTACCAAAGGCTAAATAACCTTTAGAACTATCAGTCTCGCTGGTCGCACCCGCTTCTATATAGCCATGCATTTGACCATGCCCTAACTCTATGCGGGCCGCGCCCATGCCATTACCAGCAACATAGGGAATAGTATTAAAAATCTGCGTCAATGTCAGAGGCGTATTAGCAACGCCGATCCCAGCTATACTAAGTTTACTGCCCGGATTTGTCGTCCCGATGCCCACATTCCCCGCTCCGGCCGCGCCATTCCAAATAGCCCCGTCCTTAGTCCCGCTCCATAATTCAGAAGAAGAGGCGTTCCCATAACTTTGTAAATAGGCGAGAGTCACAACATCGGCACTAGCAGAAGGAGCGGCGACGTTACCAATCTTATAATTCCCGGCATCAATCGCGTAGGTCTGACCGTTAGGAACAATAGTTAATTTAGCGTTAGCGGGAGTAGTTGTGCCGATTGAAACGAGACCAGAAATATTTTGAGAAAAACCTAAATTACCAGTATCAGAAGTCGTCCCTCCGGTATATATATCCAATCCCGTAGCACCGACCCTTAATCTAGCATTCGCGCCAGAAGAACCATCCAGGGGAGATATCCATAACAACCTACTATTATTATTATTTTGGATTACTAAAGACGGGGTATATGCACCAGGATAACTAGAAAAACCAACGGCTGCTTGACCACTATTTTTAATATAAACATTCTTATTGGAACTCTGGGCAGTCGTAACATTAATAATCGCCGCCGGCTTGTCTGTACTGCCTACAGTGATTTCTAATTGTGCGCCCGGATTCGTCGTCCCGATCCCGACGTTGCCGTTATTTGTAATTCTCATTTTTTCCGTAGCTGCTCCAGCCTCAATCGTTCTAAAAAAAATGTGTTGATCTTCACTGTTCCCCGTATGATCAGCATAAATAGCACCAATCTGTGACCAACCTGCTCCTCCGGCGGCATTACCAAAAGAGATTGCGGCAATATTATTCGCGGTTGCATTCGAATTGGAAACATTCAGCGTCACGCCAGAACTGCCAAGAGTCGTCCCCGCATCTGCTGCATCAATACCAAGCTTAACCCCAGGATTAGTCGTCCCAACTCCGACGTTGCCGCCCATAAAATATGAACCACCGTTAGTATTTAAATAAACTTTTGTGGCTTCCGCTTCATTATACAAACTTACTTGGGTACCGGCCGTGTAATGAGAATTAAATTCTACCCCTTTAGAATAAGTAGGGCCAGCATAATCAAAACTATATTTCGACGTATATCTATTAATCTTAAATTTTAAGATATCGCCCGTGCTATCGTCGGTATAAATATCGGCCAGAGACGCCTCTGAATCTATTTGTCTTCCTAATTTCAAGGAGATCGCGTTAGTCCCATTGCTGTTACCTCTAAACCAACCAAATGTTGTCGCCTTTAAATCGCCGACAACTTCAAGTTTAGCGACCGGACTTGTCGTCCCAACCCCCACATTCCCCGAATTTAAATTCCAAATATTCCCCGTCGAAGTTCCGTTCCAAAGAGAATTACTCCCGCCCGGAGCGAAAGCGCCGTCAACATATCCTTTAGTCGCCGCATCGGAAGCTAAAGAAGGTAAAGCGACATTACCAATTCTCTTATTACCAGCTAATATACTATAATTGACTACTGCATTATCAACTACTTCTAATCTAGCAGCGGGAGAAGTGGTGCCGATGCCGACGTTGCCGCCCGTCAAGATTGTCAACGGCTCGGTAGTACTATATTTCAAATGCATGTTGTTAGTTGAGTCTGGCAACATACCAAATGTCCAATTAACAGCTACATTATTATCTGTAGCAAATTTAATTCCTGCCGGACCAGTAGCCCATCCTCCTTGACGATTCAATGTTAACTCCGCTGTTGTCGCACTACTAACTTCGAGTGAACTGTGTGGCCCCGTCGTCCCTATCCCAACGTTAGTTCCATTATCGAAAACCGTGGAATTGGTTAAGCCAGTGCCTGATGATTGCCATTTAGTCAAATAATTACCGGTTCCCGATCCAGTAACACCTGCCAAACTATATGGGATAGTATCAATATTAGTATAAGCAGAAATATCAGTTGTGAATCTCATATCCCAACCGTTAGCGTAATCAAAGCTACGGCTATAACCCACGGAAAAACGTGGAACAGATAAATTAGTATAACGCCAATCAGTCCCAACAGCTCCAATTATAAATGAGGTTTTACCATTAGTATTACGAGCGATTTGTACATTAGGCATATTACTGCTCATAGAAGAAACGGAGAAAGCCCTGAAACCACCATTACCTTCTGAAGTAGAATAAGCGCCGATATGTAAATCTAAAATTTTAGAAGAGATATAAACATGGCCAATTAAATCAAAGTCATACATAACATTACTATCCTGAGGAATTGTCGTATCAATTACTAGATATCCTTGAGCGTTGGCGGATGAATCATAATAAGCAGCGACATTATTAAAAGTATAAACTGCTCCACCGGCTACTGAATTTTGAGTGGCTAAAATTTGATTATTATTAATTTGCAAATCACCCCCCGATAACTCTAACTTATAGCCCGGATTAGTCGTCCCAATTCCCACATTCCAAGTCGTCGATGAAGCGAAAAGATTAGAACCATTCAAGTTCCAAAACGCAGTAGAAGCGCCGTCAACATATCCTTTAGTCGCCGCGTCTGAAGCAATAGTCGGCAGAGCCACGTTACCTATTTTCTGACTGCCGGCGAGGATAGAATAACCCGAACCTGAACCAAATTCTAATTCAGCGGTCGGAGTAGTCGTCCCGATTCCGACATTATTGGCGACATAAAGACCATTTTCTTGCCAAGCGCCCATCTCAATTAAAGAAGTAAAATCAGTGTTATTAGCAATAGGGGCTGATTTATAGAAAATTATTCTATTACTTGTCGGGACTTCACCATATCCTGATAACTGGATAGATGCGCCTGATCGATCAGTGCCATCATTATTTACCGAACGATATCTATCTCCGCCAGCAGATGAACTATAGTATTGATAAAATCCAGTGGCTAAATTAAGGTTGATGTTAGATTTTGCAAAAATATTTCCTCCATACCAACTATCTGACCAACCGACTCTTATCTGCGACTGATAATTTGTTGAAGTAGCGTTTGAATGGAAAGAGCCAGTTCCAACTACTGATAATTTCTGTCCCGGCGCTGACGTTCCGATTCCGACGTTACCGTTGGCCACAATACGCATACTTTCCGTTGCACCGTTCTCTATAGAAAAAATACCGGTACCACCCCTAAGTAATAAGCGAACACCATTACTAGCAGATAACGCACCTGTTACCCCCGAAGACACACTCGCACTTTGCGCCTGAATATAAAGTAAGGCGTTATTGGTAGCTGTGTCGCTATCCATAAATATTGAACCACCATCTTGTCCCGTCCCGGTCTGACGTTCTCTTATAAAATCAATACCAGAAGAATTTCCATTACCAGTATTTTCAATTCTTAAAACCGCATCCCCAGCAAGCTTAGACATACTAAGTAATTTTAAAGGTGCTGTTGTCCCAATACCTACATAGCCGCCCTGCTTTATAGTTAAGTCCACTGAATTATCAGTACCTAAATTTAAATTGTTTCCATTCTTACTAACAATATAAATATTATTATCTCCGCTATCCATTTTTAAAGAAAGGCCATTACTCGAACCAGAATAAGCATTATTGTTAATTAATAACTCTCCTTCTTGGATTGTCAATTTACCCGCTGGATTCGTCGTCCCAATCCCCACATTCCCCGAATTCATATTCCAGATATTTCCCGTCGAAGTACCGTTCCAAAGAGAATTACTACCGCCCGGAGCAAAAGAACTATCAACATATCCTTTAGTCGCGGCGTCCGAAACAGCAGTCGGTAGAGCGACGTTACCGATACGATAACTACCAGCATCAATTGCATAATTCTGACCACTAGGAAGAATAGTTAATCTAGCATTAGCGAGAGTAGTCGTCCCGATTCCGACATTCCCCAATATAGAAGCAGTATCTTCAACATATAATCGACTGGCGCCAGCCCCTATAATTTGAAATTGTCCGGTGAACCTACCAACTGAATGATCTTGAACTGCAAATATCGTAGTATTGTTAGAGTTAGCTAATCTAAAATTGGTCGTAGCGAATGTACTGCCGCTGCCGATTACTTCGAGTTTAGTTCCCGGCGCGGATGTTCCGATACCCACATTTCCATTATAATCAATTCTCATCCTCTCAACCGGAGCGACCGCCGTAGAGGAGCTTGGCACATTTTGAAAAACGATAGACGTTCCCGTATCAGTTCCTGAGTCATCAGTTAAAACTGTAGCTATTCTTCCTAAGGTTCTAACTGTTGAATTAGAATATGTTCTGCCTCTAAATTCCAAACCCTGGCCAAACCCTCGATAAGGCGCGATGGTGGAATTCGCTGTTTCTAAAGTAAGGACATCTATAACACTTGTTCTTCCCGGCGCTGTACCATCGGCCGTAGAGTTATAACTATGTAAACGGGAGTTCGGATTCGTTATGCCTACGCCGACGTTGCCATCTTTATCTATTGTCATCTTAGTAGTCAATGAATCAGAGGTCCCTCTAGTTCCAAATTGCAGACCTACTTGATTTCCTGCTCCTGTGTGGACTGATCTAATATACGCATTAGGAACTAATCCCGAATCTATCGAATTATTATTACGGAATTGTATTTCATTAATAGTCCCGGCTGTGTGATAAATATTGCTAAGTGTTAACGTCGGGCCAACCGTCCCAGTAACATCTTTACGTAATTCTAATAAACTCCCCGGATTCGTCGTTCCTATCCCCACATTCCCCGAATTCATATTCCAAATATTACCGGTCGAAGTACCGTTCCAAAGAGAATTACTACCGCCCGGAGCAAAAGAACTATCAACATATCCTTTAGTCGCGGCGTCCGAAACAGCAGTCGGTAGAGCGACGTTCCCGATTTTTTGACTGCCGGCCAAGATAGAATAACCGGAAGCGGCAGCGACTTCTAATTTAGCGACGGGAGAAGTGGTACCGATACCGACGTTGCCGGATGTAGGATTTAGTACGATATTAGTATTTGATTGGCCAGCCTGATTTAAGGTAAGGGCTCCGCTGTCGTTAACAATATTTCCGCGGAAGGTCGCCGTGTTAGCCACGTAGAAACCATTTCCTGCTCCAGCAGCATATATATATCCTCCAGTTACGGCCAAACCACCAGAATCGGCATACATATAAGCTGAGCTGGCTGCGCCACCAACTCCTCTTGCATAATACCTGGTGGCGTTAGCATAGCCGCTGTAAACATCTAGTTTATATCCCGGCGTTGATGTTCCGATTCCGACGTTGCCGCCATTAGGATTCAATAATAAACCATAACTCGTATCTCCCTGAACAGTCATATAACCCGTTGCATTATTACGAATCTGTATATAGGCCGAACCGCCAGACATTGGAACTATATTAGTTGAACCTTGTATATTTACTTGTCCGTTATTAGATACTGAAAAATTATCAGTTCCAGCGGAATTACGAACTATAATTGCTTTAGTGGCGCCAACGTCTGTCCCTTGAACATCCAACTTCGCCAACGGGCTTGTCGTCCCAATGCCGACGTTACCGGCGACAGTTAAAGCAAAAGCGGGCGTATTTCTAAACTGAGCATTAGTTGCCCCCCCGCTCCAAACATCCAAACCTAAATATTCATCACCGGCTGTCGCATGATCATAACCAAATAAGTCATAATTTATATTCTGGTTATTACTTCTAAATCTTACACCGCTTTGTCCAATCGAGCTGTAACCATTTTGAAAAACAGCTTGTGGAGTCCAGGCCGAGCCTCCGTCCGTATAACCGACGACATGCAATCTAAGCGCTGGGCTGCTAGTACCAACCCCCACATTCCCCGAATTCATATTCCAAATATTTCCCGTCGAAGTACCGTTCCAGAGAGAATTACTTCCGCCCGGAGCAAAGGCACTATCAACATAACCCTTAGTCGCTGCGTCCGAAACAGCAGTCGGTAGAGCGACGTTACCAATTTTTTGACTGCCGGCAAGAATAGAATAACCTGATAGAGCGGCCACTTCTAATTTAGCGGCGGGAACAGTAGTACCAATTCCTAAATTACCAGCCGTATTAAAGGTCATTTGTGGGGTTGTCGTTCCAGCAGCAAACTGAATAGCTCCAGTCGTATTAAGATGACCGATATATTGAGTAGTCGCATTAACAGCATCATTAAATTTAATATATCCGCCGCCGCCATTGGATTGGAGCATTAGATGAGCATAACCGGCGCCGTTACCGACCTGTAAATTTTCAGTCGGATTCGTCGTCCCGATACCGACGTTGCCATTTACTGCCAAGGCTGCCGTTCCTGGACTAGAATATCCAATACCAGTGTTTCCTAATGCAAAATAATGATTTGGCGCAGCTGTACTAGTATCATATATAACGCTAGCTGAAATACCAGACGGAATCGCTGAACCCTGAGCAAATTCGGCTGGGTTTAAAGAGTAAGAGTCGCCATTTATTCCAGTATACTCTTGAGTAATTAATGTCGCGTCTCCATATCTAGCTACCGTACAATAAACTCGAAGATATCCATCCCCCTCATTAGTAACAATAATTCTTCCAGGAATATTCGTTGATAAGCTTCCCTTATTTACCCAATAGGAAATTACTGGAGTACTAGTCAGCCAATTAGTAATTTGAAAATGAACATCGTCTTGCCCGGTTGATGAATCAAAATAATTAGAAGACAGAACGTTAAAAGAAAGTGTCCGATAACTATTTGTAGGAAGCGCTGCGAGCAAGTACCATCTTACAGAATTAGTCGCTCCATCACCACGTGGCAACCTAACTATCTTATAGCCATTATCAGCCTCAAAGCTACCCGCAACATCTAACTTGCTAGTCGGATTCATAATTCCAATCCCGACGTTGCCGTTACCATCAATTCGCATTGCGTTAACCGGAGTTCCACTTGTCCTAACTCTGAACTGAAATCCAGAATAACTGGCCCCAGTGTTGTTATAAATACTGTCTAAATAAACGATTCCAGTATTTTGCCCTTCATTTGTAATATTTAAACCTGCCAATCCGTCACTACGTCTCATGTATAACGCATTCACATTATTTGGTGATTTTATTTCCAATACATTACCCGGGGTTGCGAGATCGGGTACTATTGTTGCTCCCGGTGCTGTTGTCCCAATCCCCACATTCCCCGAATTCATATTCCAAATATTACCGGTCGAAGTACCGTTCCAAAGAGAATTACTACCGCCCGGAGCAAAGGCACTATCAACATAACCTTTGGTTGCTGCGTCGGAATTAGCGGTTGGAAGAGCGACGTTACCGATTTTCTGACTGCCGGCAAGAATAGAATAGCCGGAAGCGGCAGCGACTTCTAATTTAGCGGCAGGAGTAGTCGTCGCGATGCCGACGTTGCCAACAGTAAAAAATGTTGGCTGTCTCATTAAAATATCAGCGTTTCTTATTTGTATGTCAGAAGTAGCTCGATGATAGGCATGTAAATTTAAATATGTTTGCGATGATATTTTCATTTCATTACCCGTCTCTTCGCCAATATCATAAGTCTCTCCACCGGGACCCACGAAACGTAAACCAATATCGCTATCGGGAGTAATAATAGTTAATTTCTTTGACGGAGTAGTGGTGCCGATACCGACGTTGCCAGCACCATCGATTCTCATTTTTTCTGTATAAGAAGCAGGACCCCAAGTATTGAAGGCTAGGTATCCAGTAGTTCCGAAATTACTTGAAAGACCGGCATCTCCACTTCCAAAAAACAAATTTGAACCTCTTGCAATATTTATAGTTCCGTTTACATCAAGTTTGTGTGATGGGTTTATCCCAATCCCAACATTTCCACTAGTACCAACCGTTAAACGGTCGACAAAATTCGGGACTCCCGACGTGGCCGTATCGGTTTGAATACTAAAATATGGACCAGTGCCAAAAACTAAATTAGCTAGACCCATTCCGCCGTCATAAGTTCGTACCCAACTTGAACCATTATTATAAGCGCCCCAAGACATAAATCCTTGTCCGCTACTAGTTTGAGATATCGAAGTATAATTACCAAGGGAGGCTAAGTATCCTGAACCCCAAGCTCCATTACCAACTACTGATAAGGCCTGAACCGTTGACGGCGTCCCCGTAGCGTTAATAGAAAGTTTCGCTGTCGGGTTAACTGTCCCAATCCCGACTTTACCCGATCCAGCCGCGCCGTTCCAAATAGTTCCGTCCTTAGTCCCGCTCCATAAGTCAGAAGAAGAAGCGTTAACATAGCTCTGTAAATAACCGAGAGTAACAACATCTCCAGTGATCAAAGGAGCGGCCACGTTACCAATTTTTTGATTACCAGCTAATATAGAATAGCCAGATAAAGCAGCTACTTCTAATTTAGCGGCGGGAGTAGTGGTAGCGATGCCGACGTTGCCGCCATTCTGGGCGAGATAGGTATTTCCTCCCGGGATTATTGTTAATCTTGAAGTATCAGAGCCATCCGCTTCATAAATTGCAAAATTATTAGTACTACCATATTTCAAGCCGGCAAACCATTTTTGTGCTCCTGACAGATTATAAGAGACGCCCGAATTTTTATTTGTCCCACCTGCGTCAATATATAATTGTGCGTTACCGTCAGCCGATCTTATTCTGATAGCCGAGTCACCCGATGAAGGATAAACATCTAATTTCTGCCCCGGGTTTGTCGTCCCGATGCCTACGTTGCCCGTACCACTTTTAATTGTCAAAAATTCTGTTGTATTTTGTTTAATGAAAAAATCTGGGAATCTCGTCCCTAACTCATAAAAATTATTATCTTGATCATATTGAAGTTTAAGACTGGCGGCCGTTCCGTAACCGGTAGCATTATCGTTAACAATTAAAGAACCTCCGATTGTTGCATTACCATAAACATCCAATAGAGCTCGCGGCGTAGTTGTGCCTATGCCGACGTAGCCGCCGGTTGTTATTGCCATTCTTTCAGTCAAAGTCTCAGCGCCTAACACAGCAGAACTCCCTGAATAAAATTTTAAAGTGCCAGCGCTATTAACAGCCTGCTGATAACTTTTGAAAGTAGTACCATCACCAGTATGAGCGTAAAGCTTTATAGCAGGATAACTATCAACAATATCATCAAAAGCGACATGCGCTCCAGTTCCCCAGCCACCGACGTTAATGTCCGCTTTAGCCGCCGGATTCGTCGTCCCAATCCCCACATTTCCGGAATTAACACTCCAAATATTTCCCGTCGAAGTTCCGTTCCAAAGAGAATTAGAACCTCCGGGGTTAAGAGGGGCAATCGCCGAATTAAGCCAACCTAAAGTAACAACATCAGAATTCGCGGTTGGATTAGCCACGTTACCAATTTTCTGACTGCCGGCCAGGATAGAATAACCCGATAAAGCCGCCACTTCTAATTTAGCGGCGGGAGTAGTGGTAGCGATGCCGACATTTCCCGCAAAATAATTATTTACTCCGCTACCTAATTGATATACGCCGTACTGTCCGCCCTCAACTGTTCCATTTATCGTATTATTATCAAGGTATAAACCATATACATTATTAACTCTACTACCAGTTCCTAAATTTACTGCCTTTACATATAACCCATAGGCAGTAGTAAGAGGTTTCTGTCCCGATGTCCAGGTTACTATATTATCAAAATATCCTGCCCGCAAACTTCCTCCTTCGTAAGCATAAGTAGTATAAGCACTATTCTCATTATATTCCGCATGCCCCCAGACACCTATTCTGTGTGTAGACCCTATTCTGCTTTCGTTCCTAGCTTCCCCTTTTACTCCGATTGCGAGGTTATTGGCATACCAGCCTGGCAAATTCGAATAACCATATATGGCCGGATAAATACCAGTCGCATCATTAATAGCCGTGCCGCCGGTTTGTGAAACAAATAAACTTGAATTACTGGCTGCACTAGTGAACGCTCCACTTATAGAGACTTTATTAACTCCCGGATTAGTTGTACCGATGCCGACGGAGCCATTGTTTGTTATTGTCATCCTTGTAGCAAAACTTGGAGTTGCCGCTGCTGGAGCTGTTTGAAAAACAATATCACTAACACCCATTGATATTTGAGTTGAGCCCTTAGTGACATCATCTGCGGTCCAACCATTATTGAAATAAGCATTTTGAGCTAATACAGTAGCATCGTACCAGCTTCCAAAGTGAGTGCGAGTGGTAGCGGAACCTGATGGATTTTGAAGAACTAATTGATCTGTCCTTGCTGTGTTTGTATAAATATGTAATTTATTAGCTGGATTACTCGTCCCAATTCCCACATTCCCCGAATTCAAACTCCAAATATTTCCGCCCGTTGTTCCGCCCCAGAGAGTGATACTACCAGTTGCTGAAGAAATAGCTGAATTAACCCAGCCTAAAGTCGCGACATCAGAACTCGCCGTCGGATTAGCAACGTTTCCGATTTTCTGATTACCGCCTAAAATAGAATAACCTGATAGAGCGGCTACTTCTAATTTAGCGGCTGGAGTAGTGGTAGCGATGCCGACGTTGCCAGTCGTGCCGTTAACTGAAAAATATGGCTGATTAATATTAAGCGCATTATAAATCGTAAAATTCTTCGCCGAAGCAACCGAAAAAGACAGCAATGAGCCGAGAACAACTAGCCATATTATATTTTTATTTCTGTGTCTCATACCGTCTGCTAATTATAACATTTTTTATTCATCATATCCCAATTCATCATATCCCAATCATGACATCACCGTTTAGATCTAAAATAATTGAACTTGAACTCGCGCTAGCTTTAAAAGTTCCATTAATATCAAGTTTGTAGGAAGGGCTAGTCGTGCCGACGCCGATGTTGCTACCATCAATAACCATCTTCGTCCCAGCCCCGCCGTCGTAATTACTAAAATTCATCCTGGTCTTATAATTCCCCGATGTTTCTCTCTGTTCAAAAGTTATGCCGCCCGCGCCCGCTGCTGAATATGTACCTGATGGTTTAAAATATACGCCCGCATATGAACCAACAGCGCTACCACCATCATTAGCAATTAAAATATTAAAGCTAGTCGTACTCGCGACGTGTAACTTAGTAACCGGATTAGTCGTGCCTATCCCGACGTTGCCGGTTTCTGATATCCTTACCTGCTCCGCATTGTTGGTATAAAATATCATCGGAATATTTGCGATACCTCTAAGGTATGTAGCGCCATTAGTAGTTAGAAGATGAAAACTTTCAGTTGAACCCTGAATAAATTTTAATCCATTGTAGACACTTCCTGTTGTCGCCGTATTTCTAAAAGTAGCGGCCATTTCGTAATTAGTCCCCGCATAGGATACATATAATTTATCAGTCGGATTAGTCGTTCCGATACCGACGTTAGCAGAATTCATATTCCAGATATTTCCCGTCGAAGTACCGTTCCAAAGAGAATTACTCCCGCCCGGAGCAAAAGAACTATCAACATATCCTTTAGTCGCCGCGTCCGAAACAGCAGTCGGTAGAGCGACGTTCCCTATTTTCTGACTGCCGGCGAGGATAGAGTAGCCGGATAAAGCCGCGACCTCGAGTTTAGCGACGGGAGAAGTGGTACCGATACCGACGTTACCTTGTACTAATAATCCATCTGATGGCGGACTATAAGCACCAGTAGCATAAGATGTGCCTATTATAATGCCATTGGTGGTGTCATTAATATTCATTAAATAATGGCTGTCTTTATCAACAATATAGAGACCGCCAGAATCTTGAGCTACAATATCAAAGGTTCTATTTGGGGTATAATTTGTATTTCTAATTCTTAAAGAAGGTGCTGATGTCGAAGACAATTCCAACAATTTACCCGGCCCCGTCGTCCCAATTCCCACATTCCCGGCATTAATCCAAGAATTACCCGCACTACCATTGAAATAATATGCCGCGTCAGTGCTTGCCGCCGCGTCAGAACCCAAACCTCCTCCTCCAAGACTACCATCATTACCGATAGCTATTAATCTTAAAGCCGGGCGACCGATAAGAAGTGTTTGAGATGCTGTAGGAGTTATATACCAGCTCTGTGCCCCTGTTCCAGTACCAGTTATTTCCAATCCTGAACCAGAATCAACTGTTCCAGTGACGGAGCTTACTTCTAATTTCGAACTTGGCGATGGTGTCCCAATTCCAATATTACCATTCTGCAAAATAGTCAAAGCGCGAGAAAATGAAATAGCTGTTCCACCCGTTCCTGAAGGCGCTGTTTCGAATTGAAATCCGCCAGAAGCAAACTCTAATTTAGAGGCGGTGTCTGTATGACGATAATTAAATTGGCTGCTCGTGGCTAAAAAAGCTAAATTATAACCCACTGAACCATAATTAGAACCAGAAAAACCTAAAGAAACATATGCGCCGACATCGACTCCGGTACCACCAGAAGTTTGTTGTCTTATAACACTGTCGCCGATAGAATTTGCCCCAGTAAATTTAGGAATATAATTAGTCGAACCGTTTATCCCGCTACCAATAGATGAATCAACATATCCTTTAGTCGCCGCGTCTGAAGCAATAGTCGGCAGAGCAATGTTACCTACTTTCTGACTGCCGGCGAGGATAGAATAGCCAGCGCCTAATCCCATTTCTAATTCAGCGGTCGGAGTAGCGGTAGTGATGCCGACGTTGCCGCCGTTAGGATTCAAAATTAAATTATAATATGTAGCGCTTGTTGCATATCTTGGCTGAATCCAAGCGTAAGGAGTTCCGGCAGAATAAACACCCATTGAATTAATAACTCCAGTTCCAGATCCACTAATAATAAGTCCGCCATTAGCGGTCGCTCCTGTGGTAGCGGCTGCGTCCGCTCCGGTTACATCTAAGTTTCCTCTAGGATTTGCCGTCTTAATACCAATATTACCTTGTTTTAAATATAGAGTATTGCCAACGGCGCCAGCCCCTTCACTAGTAATTGGATACACGCTATTTTGATAAACTGATAAATTAGCCGTACCACCTAAAACTAAATATCCATTTAAAGTAGAATTGAATGTTAAAGCAGAATTAGTTCCACCGTCACCGAGACGTATGCTACCAAATACATCTAATTTTGTACTGGGCGTAGTTGTGCCGATACCGACGTTGCCGTCTGTGTAATAAAGACTATTAATATCTCTTTGCCAAGTATAATCCGCCCCAAATAAACTAAGGCTGCTCTGATTATTAGTTTCGAGCTTTTCTACAAAAACAGCTATCTCATAACTATTAGGATTGAGAGTATGATATACCTCGACAGTATTTCCGTTTAATCTCGCTTGAACATGATTAGAAGTACTTCCTGCTCTATTAACCATTCTAATATTCCAAACTCGCGCATCACCGACATAACTAGAAGAATCCCAAACTAGATAGGTCGCCCCCGTTTGAGTTGAGGTATCTCCGCTGACAGCTACTCTTATTCTATACATAGCCGACCAATCCAATGTTGTACCATCTACTGCGTTTAAAGTAACAGTTTTATATTCAGGTACTCCAGTAGTGACATAAGATGAATAGCTCGTTAGGATATGCCCCTGATTAAAATCTCCATTCACATCAAGTTTCGCAGTCGGCGCGCTTGTCCCAATCCCCACATTCCCCGAGTTCAAACTCCAAATATTTCCACCCGTTGTTCCGCCCCAAAGAGTAATACTGCCGGTAGCCGAAGAAATAGCGGAATTAACCCATCCTAAAGTCGCGACGTCGGAATTCGCGGTCGGACTAGCGACGTTACCTATTTTCTGACTGCCGCCTAAAATAGAATAGCCGGATGAAGCCGCAACCTCGAGTTTAGCAACAGGAGAAGTCGTCCCGATGCCGACGTTGCCGGTCGATCTAATCACTAAATTCTGTCGCCAAATTCCATCTGCTCCACGATTCTCTAAATAATATTGCATCGGTACTATACCGCTCGTAACCGCGCCATCTACTTTTACCTGAAATCCCGCTCCTGTCTGCCAAGTACTACCGTCATACCCTTGATAATTATGATTTACAATTAAATCTCCATCTTGGACTGCAGTCCTGGCCGACAAAGTTCCCCTTGATCTTCTGTAATAATCATAATTACCATACCACCAAGTACCTCCGGCCGAATCCATTAGACTGGTAGTAAAATCATTAGCGGCGATATGTATTTTGGCTTCTGGCGCAGTCGTTCCAATTCCAATGTTGCCCGATCCCTTAATAATCATGGCCATGTCGGAGATGGCAAAATTATTAGCACTATTTTTATTAAAAATTCTCAAATCACCCGAATAGTAATTCAGTAACGCTCCATATTCCGTGCTATCATCTAAGAGCATCAACCCTGGGATATCAGCGCGATTCAATATTCCAACTCCATTACCCTCTACATTCCCCCTACCTTGAACATGAAGATTTGTAGCCGGCGTAGTTGTTCCAATCCCGACGTTGCCAGCCGACTGAGACAATAAAACATTGCCACCAGAAGTAACCTGAATATCTACCCTTGAGTCAGTAGTATTATATAATTGAAAAGTGCCATAATTATTGTATAACTCATAATCATCTCGGTTAACTTCGGTATTGGTAAAATTAATACCCGCTTGAGCAGTACCGGCTAGCCGTAAAAGTCTTGCACTATTTTCACCAACAGTTTCAAGATTTAACAAGGTTTGTCCATTAATTGCTACATTCTGCATGTCCAATTTATAGCCCGGCGCGCTTGTCCCAATCCCCACATTCCCAGAATTCAAACTCCAAATATTTCCGCCCGTTGTTCCGCCCCAAAGAGTAATACTGCCGGTCGCTGAAGAGATCGCCGAATTAACCCAGCCTAAAGTCGCGACGTCGGAATTCGCCGTCGGACTAGCAACGTTACCAATTTTCTGATTGCCGCCTAAAATAGAATAGCCGGATGAGGCCGCGACTTCTAACTTAGCGGCGGGAGCGGTAGTACCGATACCAATATTACCGTTTCCCATTAAGTACATAAGCGTCGTCGTTCCACTTCTTAATTGTAACGGATCACCTTGAATTGATCGTAAATAAGAAACGCCTGGCGCAGCACCAATTGCCGTTGCCCATCCTCCTCCGGCGTTAACCTGGCTAACACTTATTTCACGCGTCGCTCCTGCTGCCGCTGAATTAGTTACACTAATATCTCCATTATCAACATTTAATTTAGCGACTGGCGTACTTGTCCCAACCCCTAAATAACCGGAGCTACTAAAGACAATTTTATCATTAGAATTTTGAATAGCGCCGATACCGAAAGATAAAGTCGACATGCCCGTACCAGAATTCCTAATATACCAAGGAGCATTATTATTAGTACTATCGAATCTTATAGCATTATTAGTTGGTAAATTTAATGTACCTAAAACTTCTAATTTATACGCGGGAGTAGTAGTGCCGATACCGACGTTGCCGCTTTCGTTAATGTAGACATTGGGAGTAGTCGCTCCATTAGTCGCAAATCCAATACCTCTATAAGTACTGCTCGTTCCATAGAATCCAATTCGACTTTGCTGACCAGAATTCCATTCACTTTTAAGCCACAACCCCCCATAGTCACCTGAATTTCCACTGAATTTTAAAATATCATAACTATTTCCATTTCCCACATTAACTTCTAATTCTAATTTAGCCGTAGGATTAGTAATTCCAATCCCCACATTCCCCGAATTCAAACTCCAAATATTTCCGCCCGTCGTTCCGCCCCAAAGAGTAATACTACCAGTGGCTGAAGAGATAGCCGAATTAACCCAGCCTAAAGTCGCGACGTCTGAGTTAGCTGTTGGACTAGCGACGTTACCTATTTTCTGACTGCCGCCTAAAATAGAGTAGCCAGTAATAGCTGCAACTTCTAATTTAGCGGCGGGAGTAGTCGTACCAACTCCGACGTTACCGGCACTTGTTATATAAAATAATGACCTAGAAACATTTGCGGTATTAGCATTAAACACTCCTGTTTGATAATTTACCGAAAAACCGTCACCACCATAAGGTCTACCAAAATACCAACCGCTACCGCTACTGTAAGTAGGAGACCAATTATAAATACCCTCAGATGATATGCTTGGACCGTTCCCTTTTAATATAATGCTAGCTGAAGTAAAACCATTTGAACCACTGTTTTCAATTAATAATTCGGTTGGCGAAGTAGAGCTAGCATATAAATTTAATAACTTAGCTGGATTAGCCGTCCCGATTCCAATATTTCCACCTGATAATATTGTCAATCGATTATTATACCCACCTGTTCTTAGACTTAATGCACCCGCCGCATTTGAAGCAGTAATATATGCAGTCGACGCTCTGTCGAAATTAAGATCGCTCCCATATAAAATAGAGGAATACTGACCAACTCTGGTAACCTGAATAGATCCACCAGTCCCGCTGTCCTCACTAACATGTAATTTACTTTGCGGACTCGCCGTCCCAATTCCGACATTTCCCGAAGCGTTAACGTCTAAATACGCCGCCGTTCCGGTCGCGTCAGTGATTTTAAAAATATTAGCTGTTTGACTCGTCGCCCCGCGGATCGCGAAAGAAGTCTTCCCCGGCGCGTTGTTACCGACAAAGTTCGAATAAGCGCCGGAAGCCGGATTACCAAAATAAGCATAGGCTCCCGCTACTAAAATAGCGCCGCCGAAATTAACATCCCCGCCTTGAACATTTAATTTATAGCTACCCGGCGCGGTTGTCCCGATTCCGATATTTCCCGAATTTAAATTCCAAATATTTCCGCCCGTTGTTCCGCCCCAAAGAGTAATACTGCCAGTCGCTGAAGAAATAGCGGAATTAACCCAGCCTAAAGTCGCGACGTCGGAACTCGCTGTCGGACTAGCGACGTTACCGATTTTCTGGCTACCTCCTAAAATAGAATAGCCGGATAAAGCCGCGACCTCGAGTCGCGCCGATGGAATGGTCGTACCGATTCCGATATTACCGGTCGAAAATAAATCATCAGTCTTAATTTTTCCAACTACGTCTAAACTAACTCCGGCGTTTGAAAAAGTACTCATGCCGACGCCGAGCGGTCCGTTCATAAAAGCCGGCAGCCAAGTATTAACGAAATCGCCGGTGCCGGCCGGCTGAGTCGAAGTAGAAAAAAGTAGTTCATTCCAGTTATCGGAAGTAAGGGTATCGTTATAAAGTTTTTGATAACTTGAAGGCGAATGATAAGCTAAAGCATTTTGCGCCGGAAACACTAATAAAAAACCACCGCTTAATATAAAAACGGCCAGTAAAAAGGTTAATTTCCGCCCGAAAGATAAAGGCATTAAAAATTTATCTTCTTCAATTATTTACAGATTAAATTATATCATTTTCTAGGATACTTGCCAAGAAAAAAAACCGCCCTAAAACTCTTTTTAAAATTTAATCTCGACGCTGCGATTAGCATCCTGAAAAGAGCCGATTGATTTAAAAGTTAAGACGCGCGAAGTAGCAAAATCCGTGAAATAAACTTGATATGTCCCGCCTAAATAATCCGGCACAATCTCGGAATTAGTATTGGTAAAAATCGGCGTGCTCAGCGAGGGATAAGTATAAGAATAAGCGTTTTTCCTTAGCTCCCAAAGAAGTCTTTCCGCGCCGGCCTCGGCCATATAATAAGACTTCGTCGACTTCGCTTGGAGCCCCGCCGCCTTAATACCGAGTAAGACGACATAAGCGTCGCCGAGCGCGATAATCATCATGCCCGACATGATAAATAGCGTTAAAATAAGCGCGCTGCCGCGTAACTGGCGCCCGGACTTATAATAATTTTTTAATTTTCCTATAAACATAAATCTTAAATTATTCCTTATAATACCGCGAGCTAATACTGGTCTGAATAATCATGTCTGATTTAAACTGGACGCTCCCTACGGCATGCGCTCTTAAATTTATCGTGACGATCGCCTGGGTAGTCGTGCCGCCACTAATAGAAAAATGGAGCCCGTCAATGGCGATTTTCGCCGGCGAAATAAAACCGCTTTTAACTCCGCGACTGACTAAAAAACGCGTATTACCGCCATCATCGGCTAAAGAATAGCTAACGCATTCGCCGTCATAATTTCTAAAAAATAAACTATCGTCGCTGTTGACGCTGGTAATTGCAAAAATATCTTCGTCCGGAATAATCGCGCAATTCCCTTTATTTTTTTGGGCCATGCGCATCTCCTTGCCAATAACTTCTAAGAAATATTTAATATTCTCCTGAACGTTTTGGGCCGCGAGAGCGCTCCGCTGGCTGTCGATAACGAGCTTAAAAATACTAGTGACCGACAAAATAATCACGGAAAATAAAGTAACCGAAACGACTATCTCGATTAAAGAGAATCCGCCCCGCTTTTTAAATTGGCGCTCGCGCCCCTTAATACCAATCATATAAAGAAGTAGTTATCCGATAACTATTCAGCCGACCATTTTCCGTCCAAAAAACATCGGAGTAAATTTGTAGAATATAAGTATCAATATTAGAAATAATGATCGAGCGCGAAAAATCGCTCGCCGTTGTCAGAGGCTCATGAATATAGAAACCATTACTATCTATCCCTAAATTTCTAAGCGAAAGCTGTTCGGACGGCAAAAGATGTGGAGCGTCGTCCCGATAATCCATGTAATAAGTTCCCGACGCTAAGTTATAATTAAAACTCCGCTGTGCCCGCCAATTAGAATCCCGAACTTTTCTAATAAGTTCGACCCCCTCTTGCGCCAGTTGATAAGCCATGAGCGTTTTTTTATTGTAATCCTGACTTTTAATATTTTGAACAATGAGCGATAAAATACTAATCAGCCCGAAAGAAACAATAAATAAAACCGTTATTATTTCAATAATTGAAAAAGCCGACCGGTCGCGAAAAAAATCCGTCCCCTGGCGCGGCGCGCGCGCAATTATTTTGTCGTCTCGCTTCTGACTAAACATTTTTAATAAATTAATCAACCACTATTAATCAACCACTTCCGCTAAACCAAGAAAGCTAAGGCGAATAGTTTTCGCCGTATTATTAAGCGACTCGCGCAGAGTAATTTCGAGTAAAGAAGAGGTTGCCCCGGTATCGACGCGATAAATATTAGTTTTCGGATCCGGCGGTAAAAAAGTAACATCGACTCTTGACCCTGCGTCCGCTAAATTCGCAAAATTTTCGCCCATCTTTAAACTCTCTATTCTAATACCGGCCGGAAAAATCGTTGTTCTCGCTCCGTAAAATACTTGCCCTTCAATATGAGAAGAGTCATAAGTCATATAACCATAACCACCGGTCTCCGGTCCCTGCGAATCGGCGAAAAGAGTATAGCTATTCTGAGCGGTATTAAAACTTAAGCCCCAACCGCCTAAGGGGACCGCTCCGCTATACTTAACCAGGCCTAAAGTCTTATTCTGCGCTAAATGAAAATCCGCGACGATGCCCTGCGCGGCCATAGTAATATCGGCCCGCTTATTGCCCGTTCGGTAATTAGCGATAAATAAGGAAGCGACAATAGCAATAATCGAAATACTCACAACCATTTCTAAAAGCGTAAAAGCCGCCGCCGAGCCAGATGATTTTTTAATAAATAAAAATTTTTTAAGCATAAATATATAATAAATATATAATTAATTAGCCTTAACTTCTTGCCAGAGAGGCAGGCCGTAATAAATAGTAAAAGTCGTCGAAGTACTGCAAACATAACTATCACTATCCGTCACCGCTAAGCTCACGCTCGTATTAGTCGCGTGCATAAACACAATCGAAGTCGTCACGTTGCTAGGATTATCAATAATTGCTCCCTCGTCACTCGTTGTCCAAAGATAATTGCAGTTACTGCTTGGCCAACAACTTTGCGCATTATTACCAATCGGATAATAATTAGAATTACTGGTAAAATCCGTCGTCGTACTAACTAAAGCGGAAGACGTCGCACTAAAAGGCGCCCAAGAAAAATACGGGCTAGGAAATTCGTGCTTATAAGTTCGAAAAGTCGTCTGGCCGTCGGAACCGGTAACCGAACCATATTGATACCAAGGAGTTATTCGCCCGCTCGTGTCGTATAATCTAATCCACCAATAATAAGCCGTATCATAAGCTAAACTCGGACAATCCGTTCCTGGCAAACTACTAGGAACTCGAAAATGATCAACGAGCGTCGAATCCTGAACACCGCTCCAACAAATATAATCATGCGTACTCGTATTGAAGCTAGCGCCCGTATTAACAACTACTTCGTATTTAGCTTGCTCGCCGCTTTTTATTTTCCAGCGCAAATCCGCGTTTAAAGCCCCGTATAAACAGGCTTCGCTATAACTCCAGTTCGGCGCGGACATATAGCCCACCTGAAGATTATCAATACGAACTTTATAATTATAACAACTGCCCGGTCCCGGATTGGTGTTCTCGCAATTAAAACTTAAATCGCCGAGCGGACTCGAAGCGTAACCGACGAAATCGCCGGGCGGAATATCATGCCCCGGTAAACTAGAAGAAGCCGGATTCCAAGATTGAATCATCGTCGGCAAAGTCGCCGTACTATCAAGCTCCAACCAGGTATTCCCGTTATCTACTTTCGCCCAACCATAAACTCTTTGGTTAGCCTCCCGGTAACAAGCCCAACAGTTATTAGTAGCGTTACAAGTACTCGGACAATTAGTATTAAAAGTATAACTAGGGGGCGTACTCGTACCGCCAAACGATACTAAACCTAAAGAATAATTCCAAGCCGCGCCGGAAAAATTGCCATTATCGCTAATTAAAACCCCGTGCGCTAAACCGCTACAAGGCGAAGAATAAAAATGGAAACCCCGTGGTTCGGGTAAAGCATATAAATTACCCGTCACGTCTAAATGATCCCCCATAACGTCGTCTAAACAATTAAAATATAAAAACTCATACTGATCGCCCCACCAGGCCGCGCCGCGCAAAGTCGAAGTCGCTGTGGCGCGCTGAGTACTTAAAACAAAAAAACTGAGGCTGGTCAGGCTGAGAATAAAAAAGATTTTTTTTAGGGCTTTTCCCATGCTAGCTAAATAATTACCTCTAAATTATAACACTTTTTTCGCCGCTTTAAAAACAAAATTTAAAAATAAAGTTAGACCACTCGGCGTAAAAAATCCCGACCGCGCTGAAGCATCCTTAAGCGCTCCGGCTCAGTTTTATCGTCATAGCCGACGAGATGTAATAAGCCGTGGACTAACAAAAAATATAAAAGATAATCCCGATATTTTTTCTGTTTTTTTAGAGACGAAAAATCCAGGCCGATTTCCTTAAACATCGCTTGGTATTTATAAGGTTTTTTTAATTCATTAGTGTTAATAATAATTTCGCCGAGATAGTTTTTAATTAGCGCGCTCCCGGCCGCCGGAAAAGATAAAACATCCGTCGCGCGGGGGGTGCGGCGATAACGATAATTTAAAGTCTTTATTCGCGCCGCGCCGACTAGCGCTAGCGAAACAGAAAATCGGCTTCTCTTATAAAGCCGTAAAAACCGAGCGGCGAGCAGAGTAATTTTTTTCCTATCGACTGGATAATTAGTCGTCCTATTTATTTCAATCATAAAAAATAAAATAAGCGAGCGAACTTTCTTTTTAGACGCCGAACATAAAAATAAACAGCGTATATTTTCGGACAGAAAATTAAATCAAAAGTCCCCGGATAATCTATAACCTGGCCGCCAAAACCTAATTTAAAACGCGTGACGCCCGGCCATTTCGCTTCAGCAATACCGTAGAAATCATAGTATTTATAAGCCTTATTTTGAGCTAATTTAATAAGCGACCACTGTAATAAATAAGGCGCCATTAGCTGGCGATACTGATTATCCGAGGCGCCGTGTAAATAAGTAACTCGATCGCCCCAAAAAGAAAATAGACCAGCCGCGATTTTTCGCCCTTCGTATTCAGCAAAAAATAATTTAATAAATTCTGACGGCGCGCCTAATAAATTCTGATAATGGCGAGCCGCGTGTAAACGGAAAGAATCGCGACCGCTCGTTAATTTTAATAAACGCCAGAACTCCGGAAAATCAGCCGCTCCCCCTTCAACAATCTTTATTCCCTTCTTCTGCGCTAACCGTAAATTATAGCGCGTCTTCTGGTGCATCGCGAGTAGTAATTCATCGGTATTTTTAGATAAATCTAGAATTAAAGTTTTCGCTGGCTCTAAATCTGAAGTTTTTTTAAGAGTCGAATTCTTAAAAATCGAATCATCGGCCGGCTCTAGTCTTAAAAAAAGCGCCCGCGAATTAAGTTTTTTAATCGCCGCCGCTAAAAATTCCGCGCTGTCGCGCGCTTTAATATTTTCTCCGCTCCCTAGACTCTCCCGTTTGAATAGCGGACCGCGCGGCGCGTACCAATAAAAATACGGACCGAATAATTTTTTCTTAACTAAAGTTGCCGCCGCTAATATCTCCTCTATCTTAACTTCCGCGGCGACGTTTTTATTATCAAATACCCCAAGGCGTTTAATCTCTTGCCCCTCGGAGCGTAAAATTTCGCCCCAAGCCCAGGACTGCAAAAACTCCGCGCCGCCCGCCGGCCGAGACCCGGCAAACTCTTTAACAAAATTATCTAGCGCAGCCGCCGCTTTAAAATAAAATAATTCCATACCTTAAATATTTAACAAATATCGTGTCTTATCGTCTTTTTAAATAATAACATAAGGCCGGAGAAAACTTAAGCGATATTGAGTCTTAAACCTCAACCACTAGAATACTAAAGTCTAATATCAAAAAAGAGCTATCAAGCTCTTTTTGAAAATACTCCAATAAAAATATTTATTTAATACCAGCCGGGGTAGAAGTATTAAGACCAGCCGAAACACCGCCCGTCGCCGATCCTAAACAATACGTCATGTGATAGGAACCAGCCGGACCGCTGGAATCTCTAGTATAAAGATACTGATTATTAATAAGCGTACAGGTTCCGTCTTGAGGTATCGGTGCTCCCGGAATAGAAGCTAAATAGGTGCTGCCGCTATAAGTCATGGCCGTGCTTGATACTACTGTCGAAGGGTAATCGCTCGCGTCATTAAAATACATTTCTAACGCCGTCTGAATCTGTTTAATATCGGCAATACGCTTAGCGTCGCGCGCCCGTGCCCGCGCCGTGTTTAAGGATAAGACCGTTAGAGTCGATAATAAACCGATAATGGCTATGACCACGAGCAACTCAACTAGGGTAAAGCCTTGTTTATTTTTTTTCATAGTCACCTCCTTCCAAAATTGACGATGACGATTGTCTTTAAAAACAGTCGATCGCAAATTGAAAAATTAAATTATATTTACTTAAATTTTAAAATAATATATGAATTATCCACAGGCTAAGAATTATCTATAGTATAACATTTCTCGTATTTTTACACAACAATAAATCCGCTTAGCGCCTACATCTGACTAGCTAAATTATACATCGGCATAAGAACCGCCGCAATCATGACTCCGACGCCGACTCCCATGACGACCATGATAAAGGGTTCCATCAATTTGCTTAAATTATCGAGCATCGCGTCGCTCTCTCGCTCATAAAAAATAGTAATCCGCTCGAGAATTGCGTCGACTTTACCGGTTTTTTCTCCGACCGCCATCATCTGCGGCACCATTTTCGGAATATAATCACTATTTTCGAAAACGGTGGACAAGGGATTGCCGTCGTTAATCGACTCTAAAGTATCTAAGATTAATTCCCGATAAATCGTGTTGCCGACTACCGCCGCGACTATCTCTAGACTTCGCGTAATAGTTACGCCGCCTTTAAGTAACGTCGAAAGAGAACGAGAAAAACGAATTAAATAAATATATTTAAATAACTGACCAAAGACGGGCAAACGTAATTTTAAAATATCCATTTGCCTCTGGCCATTATAAGTTTTAAGATAAAGCCGCAAGAGAACAATAAAAATAACGACAAAAATAAAAATGAAAAAAAGATAATTTTTAAGAAAATCCGAAGCGGCGATAACTATTTGGGTCGAGAGCGGTAATTTAGCGCCGGTTTCCTCGAGCACGGCGGTTAAATTAGGAATAACATAAACTAAAAGAACAATGCCGACGCCGATTAAAGCCGTAATAATAAAGGCCGGATAAATCATCGCCCCTTTGACTTTTGAGCTCATATTATAGCTCTTTTCTGTCTCATCGGCTAAATAATTTAAAACTTCGTCTAATTTACCGGAGGTTTCTCCCGAGCGGATAATGTTCACAAAAAAATCCGAAAAAACTTTAGGATAACGCGCTAAAGCGTCGGATAAAAAAGCTCCGCCGTTGACCTCGCCGGCAACGCTCGAAACTAAATTCTTTAAAGAGATATTATCCGTTTGGTCAATAAGAATAAGCAGCGACTCAACGATAGGGACGTTAGCAGAAACCATGACCGAAAACTGACGGGAAAAAATTACTAAATCCTTGCTCTTAATCGGCGCGATAAGTTGCAAAAATTTACTCTCAAAAGTGTCAGTAATATCGACTAAATCAAGAATACTTAAATCTTTCTGGCGCAATTTAAGGCTAACTTCGTTTTCCGATAAACCGACGATCTTTCCCCTCTTCACCTGACCGCTTGAATTCTCCGCTTTATATTTAAAAATGGGCATATATAAATTAAGTTTCAATAACGCGCATAATTTCTTCCATCGTAGTTTTTCCTTGTAAAACCTTGATAATCCCGTCCTGTTTAATCGCTAAAAAATCTTGAATTTTTTTAATTGTCTCAATCCCGAAACTCTTTTCGCCATTATCAATTAATTCCCGGACTTGTTCGCTTATCTCAATTACTTCGGAAAGAGCGACCCGCCCGAGATAGCCGGTATTTTCACAACGCGGACAGCCGACGGCTTTATAAATCTTATATTGTGCCGTCGGATCGTCTAAAGTAACAAGTTCCGGCAGCTCCTCCTTAACGATATTAAAAGGCGCTTTTTGCAGTTCCGCAATAACCATTTGTTTAACCTCCGGCGTCGGCGCGACCGCCTGCTTACAATTTTCACAAAGTCGGCGGGCGAGACGTTGCGCGACTAAAGTCCGCAGGGTGGAAGACAGTAAAAAACGTTCGATCTTCATATCTAAAAGACGAAAAATCGCCCCGAGCGCATCATTAGTATGTAAAGTCGAAAGAACTAAATGTCCGGTCAAGGCCGCATTAATTGATAACTCCGCGGTTTCTTCGTCGCGGACTTCTCCGACCATGATAATATTCGGATCTTGACGCAGTAAAGATCTGAGCCCGTTAGCAAAAGAAAAACCTATTTTCGGCCGCACTTGCGACTGATTAATCCCCTTAAGTTCGTACTCAATCGGATCTTCTAGCGTCGAAATATTCACCCCCTCTTTATTTAAAATATTCAGTAAAGCGTAAAGCGTCGTTGATTTACCGCTACCGGTCGGCCCGGTGACTAATAAAATTCCGCTCGTCTTAGTAATCCCGTCAGCGATTCGCCGCAAGGCTAATTTATTAAAACCTAGCGCCTCAAGATCCGGCGCCCCCTTAGAAACATCTAAAATTCTCATAACAATTTTTTCCGAACTAGCTAGAGGGAGCGTTGAAACACGAAAATCGATTTCCTTCCCGTTAACAATTAAACGAATTCGGCCGTCTTGCGGCACGCGCGTTTCATCGAGTTTTAATTTAGCCATAACTTTAATACGGGCGATTATCGAGTTATGAATACTTTTCGGTAGCGCTAAAGAAGTATGCAAAATACCATCAATACGGTAGCGGATACGGCTTTCTTGAGCATAAGGCTCCACGTGGATATCAGAGGCGCGCGCTTCGACAGCGTGACGAATAATAACCGAAACAATCCGCGAAACCGGAGCGCTATTTATATCCGCGCTATTTAAGTCTTCGCTATCACTCTCTGATTTAATTGCCACTAGCTCCTCGCCGTCCTCTTTCGCCTTAACTTCAAGAGCGCTCGACACTTCCTCCTCCATCTTCTGGTACTGCTTAAAAATTTTCTGCCAATTGGTATTAGAAATTAAAAAATACTGAACCTGTAGTTTTTCGTCAGTCGCTAAAAAATTAATCGCCTCCATCGCCCGTAAATTAGGCTCGACTAAGCCGACCTGCAAAACTTGATTTTCCCGGCTAAAACAAACAACTTTATAAGTATTCGCGATATCCTCTGGTAAAAAATTCAAAGTCTTTTCCGCTACCTCGGTGTTAGTGAGATCAATATAAGGAAGATTATATAAAATTGCTTTAAGCGCCGTTAATTTTTCTTCGCTAATAATTTGGTTACTAATTAAAAAAGAGCTCAAGTCTTTCTTGTCTTTTAAAATCGCTTGCCGAATTTCGCCGGCTTTAGCCGAGTCAATAATTTTTTGCTCTTGCAATAAAGCTAAAAGCTGTTCGGTTCTTTCCATAATTATTTAGCTTTCTTAACAATAAAAGGTGCGCCATTACCGAGCCGACAAATATCAATGGGGCTCTCTATATTCCCCTCCGTACTGCTCGCCGCCGGATCCGCATTGTCCGCCGGGCTGCTGACAAAGACGGCGGGCTTAAAACCGTCCGGCCGCCAACAGATATTATCAAAATTAAAATTAATTACCTGGTTGACTAAAGGTGTTAAGGCGGGAGATTTTAAATAATCAAAATTAAGTTTATCGGTCGCGACGACGGTCGACGTACTGACCGTGAGATCTAAACCGGCCGATTTATATAAATTATCCGCGACCGGATCTTTACCTAAAAAAAGGCCGACCGTTCCTAAAACTAGGAGTAGGAGCAGAAAATATAAAATAAATTTAAAACTAGTTCTCATAAGGGCGGATTATTTAGCGGCGTAATAATAAGTCGTGAGGACTAAATTAACACTATTACTGGACGGCGAAAAACTAACGCTCGTCACATCGAACAAACGTAAATTATTTTCTAAAATTTTTAATAAATTTTTCAAACCCTGATAATCAATAGCCGAGATAGAAAGGCTGACGCTAATCGCGTTTAATTTTTTATTAGAAAAAGTAATCGGCGTACTGCTAGAAAATAAAGCCGGCGCGGCTATTTTCACGGGTTTAAGGCTAATATTACCGATAAGCCAGCCCCCCCGACTAACAATTTCTTCTAATTCGCCGAATAACCGCTCCGGAACGTATTCATCTGGCAAAACACTATTAAATTTTTGCAAATCAACCGCGCTGATTTTTTTATAACTCTCATTAACCGACTTTAAATTAACTAATTTCTGCCAATAAATATTATAAAGATTCTGCGTTTCTTCCCCGGCGGTTTTTAAAGATGACTGAATAGTTAAAAATTTCGGATATAAAAGAAACCAATAAGCGGCCGCCAGAAATAAAATTAAAATTACCGCGATAAGCGCGTTAGAATAATCATTCAAAAATTGATTAAGTTGGCTATTATTTTTTTGATTTCGGCTCGTCATATTTATTCTTAAACAACTCCGGTTTAACGGTTAAAGATAAAGAAAAACTAACCTGGCCGCGCTTCGTCTTATCCTCCCCTTTCCCAAACGCCGCTCCGCCGACTTCGACCGTCTCGACTAAACTATCCTTTAAAAAAGAATTAACCTGCCAAGAAACGTCGGCGAGAGTCGGGGTCGTCGCCGCGAGTAAATAAGTGCCGCTTAAGTCTCCGCCAAAACCATCATATTTTACGTTACTGAGCGTCCGCTTCTCCAGCCAACTAAAAAAATTAGTCCAATGAACATGATTGTCCATCAGATTAATAAAGACTACGGAACGATCTTTATAGTCTAGCGCCACGGCCGCTTGCTGTTTAATTTGGTTCGCCGTTTGGTTAATTTTATCCGCTTCCGTTTTTAACGCTACGATTTTAAGCGACTCCTGTTTATTCCACCAGTTCAAACCGAAATAAATTTCGGCGACTAAGACACTCGCTAAAGCCAGCGTCAAAACTAAGACTAAAATATTAGTGCCCCAATCAAAAGAAACCGCGATATTATCTTTAACTAGGTTAACCTCTAAAATCTTCGGATTCTTTAAGGAGCCGCCGTTTTTAAAAATTTTATTTTTTAGCTTCCCAAAAAACATGAAAGTTATTTTATGGCCTGCGTAAGCAGACGCTAATTTATTTTTTCTGAACTAGACTAAATTTATTTTTTCTCTTGATCTAACTAAACTTATTCTATCCTTATTCTATTTCGCGCATCGCTAAACCAATCGCCACGGCTAAGCGCGGTCCGACTTCGCTTAAAACCGGTCGCAATTCTTCGGCGTAGCGAATCCGGCTCCAAGGATCACCGATAATAACTTGGAGATTAAGGCGCTTGGCTAAATAATCGGCTAAATTTAAAAGTAAGGCGCCGCCGCCGGACAAGATTATTTTTTCTACCGGACCACTATTTTGCGAATGAAAAAAATCTAACATATACTGAATTTCGACGACGACCGGATCGAGAGTTTTAGCCACTAGCTGCGGCAATTCCTCGCGACTATCAGCGCTCAGCGCCCCGCTTAAGTCTAATTTAAATTGTTCCGCTTGCGTAAAACTTAAACCTAATTTTTCCGATAAGGCTTTAGTCACTGTTGCCCCGCAAACGGCTAAACTTCGGTTAAGAACCGGGATACTTTCTTTAACGATCGAAAGATCCGTGCTATTAGCGCCAATTTCCACGATCATAACCGTCGATTTATCGTCGCCGACTAGCGACCTAACTAAAGAAAAAGTCTCCGTTTCTAGACTTAATAAATTTAATTTAGCGGCCCGAAAAATATCAATGTATTTACGAACTAATTTTTTAGGACTGCCGGTTAAAAATACCCGGAGACCATCGCGGGCGCTATCGCGTTTGGCGGATTTAGCGCCTTCGTCCGTGACGATTTTCCAATCTAAAGTCATCTCCTCTAAGGGTAGCGGGATTACTTTTTTAGCCTCCTCATTAATTATCCCGGCCAATTTTTTCTTGTCCGAACTATTAATATTAATAATCGAAGAAAAAACCGCAAAAGTCGGTAAAGACGCTGTCACGCGCGTCGCTTTAATTCCCGCTTCTAATCTAACTTTATTAATCGCCTGCGCCAAATAATTAATATCGTCAACTTTCATGAAATTGACCTCGCTCACCGTTTCGCTAAAAGCGTAATTAGTCAAATAAATCTGACGATTCCTTTTCTCTAGCTCAACCATTTTCAAAGACGAGTCTCCAATATCAATGCCTAAAAAAAGATTGTCCCCACCGAAAGAAAACAAACTCATAAACGTAAATAAAAAATTCTGATTCAAATTGAATTATCCCTGCGCTTAGTATATAATGGTGATGTGCTTAAATTATATAATATTTAGAAACAATAAACAAGTAGAATATGAATTTTTTTAGCCGTTATAAAAAACTTTTTCTCGCTCTCGGCTTTTTAATTTTAGTCGGTCTTATCGGCTACCTTCTTTGGCAAGTTTTTTTCCGCCCCGCCGCGCCGCTGGTGCCGGTAAACCCCGACGCGGAAAATATTAATGGCCTGCCACAAGCCGGTTTAGGAACTAGCACCAATAATCAGGCGACTGGGACGGGACTACTACCCGGAGGCGTCACGCCGTCCGGCCCGCCTAATCCTAACGAACCAAGTAATTTAGCCGTTGGTGGCTTAACTAAAACTAACTCCTTAGTGGACTCTCGCTCGTTGAATCCGACCACGGCCAAAGACGGCGGATTACAATACTATAACCAGGACGACAATCGCTTTTATAAAATTGATAAAAACGGCCAAGTCAGTTTACTAAGCGATAAAGTTTTTTATAATGTCGAAAATGTCGTCTGGGCTAATAGCCGAGACAAGGCGATTTTAGAATACCCGGACGGCCATAAAATCGTCTATAATTTCCAAACTAAGGAGCAGGTGACTCTGCCCTCCCATTGGCAAAATTTTTCTTTTTCGCCCGACAGCCAACAAATTGTCGCTAAAAGTTTAGGCCTAGACCCGGAAAATAACTGGCTAATCGTTTCTGGCGACGACGGTTCGAAAGCTAAAACAATTGAAAATATCGGTAGTAATGATAAAACCGTCTATCCGGCTTGGTCGCCCAATAAACAAATTATCGCTTTATATACTCAAGGAGTCGATTTCGATCGGCAAGAAATATTTTTTGTTGGCTTAAACGGAGAAAATTTTAAATCAACCCTAATTGAAGGACGTGGTTTAAGATCGCAGTGGTCAACGAGCGGCGACCGTTTACTTTATAGCGTTTATAGCAGTTCTAATAATATGAACCCTAGTCTTTGGGTCGTCGACGCGGCCGGCGATACAATTAATCAAAACCGTCGCCGCATTAACTTAAATACTTGGGCCGATAAATGTACTTTCGCCTCCAACACCGAAGTTTATTGCGCCGTTCCAGAAAATTTACCGGAGGGGGCGGGACTATTCCCGGAATTAGCCGATAAGACTAAAGATAATTTATATAAAGTAAATTTAGACAACGGCACTAAAGAATTAATCGCTGTGCCCGACGGAACTTTTAATATCTCACAAATTATCGCCCCCAGCGGCGACTATCTCTATTTTACCGATAAAAAAACCGGCCAAATATATCAAGTGCGGTTAAAATAAGCGCCGCGTTAATATGAAGACGGGCCGACTCAAAAACTTCCTACTGGAACTTATTTTTCCTGAAGAATGCCTGGCTTGCCGTCGGGCGGGCGGGCTGCTCTGTCCGATTTGTTTAGCGCAACTAAAATTCAATACCGAAGAGCGAGGAGCGACTTTAGAAAAAAATAAGCTTCGAGAAATTTTTATCGCCGGCGACTATCAGGACGAACTTTTAGCAGAATTAATTAAAAAATATAAATATCATTTCCTAAGTCGTCTCGGAGAAATTTTAGCCCAATTTTTAACTCGATTTTGGCTTAATGAAAATACGGAAAAAATATATCCGCTTTTAAAAACCCTGAAAACCTCTCCGGCCGAAAAAATAATTTTAATTCCTATCCCGCTAACAAAACGACGTGAGCGCTGGCGCGGTTTTAACCAAGCGGAAATTCTGGCTCGGGCTTTAAGTACGAAATTAGGCTACGGCCTTAATTTAAATTTACAAAGAATTAAAGACCGCCCCGCTCAAGCGACTTTAGACGAGAAAACGCGGCGTGCCAATTGGTCAGGAGTATTTTATTATGAAAAGACTAAAACACCAATAATTAGTTTAAACGATAAAATTATTATCTTGATTGATGATATAACGACGACGGGGGCAACTTTAAACGCGGCGGCGGCCGCTCTACAAGTAGCGGGCGCCACAGAAATTTATGGCTTAGTCTTAGCTAAAGGTTAAAGAAACAAAAACTAAAAACCCGGTCTATATTTACAAAAAATAAAAAACCCTTTATAATTCTAATACGCTGATTGTCGCGTCGACCAAACGCGATTAGAGCCCTCGGCTCTAAGAGAATTCCTAAAGCGCATAAAAATAAGAGTTTCCGGCGTTAAAAGCCGGAAGAAGCCAGGTGGAACCGCGAGACAAATAGTCCCGTCCTAGCTAAAACAGATAATCAGCTGTTTTAACGAGGACGGGATTTTTTAAAATATTAATAAAATTTAAATCTATGCCAAAAAACGAAATAAAAGAGGAAATAAAAATTGAAGTTAAACGTCACTCTTTGTCGCACTTGCTCGCGGCCGCGGTCAAAGAATTATGGCCGGCGGTAAAATTATCAATCGGCCCGGCGATAGACAACGGCTTTTATTATGATATCGACTACGGCGAAATTAAAATTAGCGATAGTGACCTGAAAGAAATCGAAAAAAAGATGAATTTCCTTATTAAACAAAATCTAAAATTTGAAAAAACGGATCTCAGTATTAACGAAGCGTTAAAAAAAGAAACAGCCGCCGGCGAAATTTATAAAGCGGAACTAATCCGTGATTTGAAAACGGGCGGCGAAACTGTCGTCAGCTATTATACCGTGGGAAAATTTACCGACCTCTGCCGCGGACCGCATGTCCCTAATACTAATCAAATTAAACCGGGTAGCTTTAAATTACATAAACTGGCCGGCGCTTACTGGCGGGGAAATGAAAAAAATAAAATGTTAACCAGAATTTACGGTTTAGCTTACGAGACTAAAGAAGAACTGGCTGACTATCTAAAAATGTTAAGCGAAGCAGAAAAAAGAGACCATCGAAAATTAGGTAAAGAACTCGATCTCTTCGTCTTCTCGGATCTAGTCGGTAAAGGCCTACCGCTCTGGACCGAAAAAGGCGCGATCATCCGCCGGGAATTAGAACGTTTTATCGTCGACGAAGAGCTGCGGCGCGGTTATCACCATGTTTATACTCCGGATATCGCTAAAATCGACCTTTACAAAACTTCCGGCCATTATCCTTATTATAAAGACTCGATGTATGCTCCGATTAAAATTGACGAGGACGAATTTATGCTGCGACCAATGACTTGCCCTCATCATTTCGAACTCTATAAATCACAGCCGCGTAGTTACCGGCAGCTGCCGATGCGTATTGCCGAACTCGCTAAACTTTATCGCTATGAACAATCCGGCGAACTCTCGGGGCTAATCCGGGTCCGCAGTTTTTGTCTAGCTGATGCTCATATCATCGCTCGAGTCGATCAGGCGGAACAAGAAATTAATGGAGCGCTGGACTTAATAGAATATGTTGCTAGCGTCTTAGGCTTCCAGGCCAATCAAGATTACCGCTATCGTCTTTCGCTTGGCGACAAACACGACAATGAAAAATATTATAAGGACGACGCGGCCTGGGACCAAGCCGAAGCAGTCTTAAGAAAAGTAGTAAAAAACCGCTCCGTCCAAAGTTATGAAGCTAGCGGCGAAGCCGCTTTCTATGGACCGAAAATTGATATCCAAATGAAAAACACCCTTGGCAAAGAAGATACCGCCTTTACTGTCCAATATGATTTCGTGATGCCAAAAAGATTTAAATTAGTTTATACCGCCTCGGACGGGCGCGAAGAAGAACCAATCGTTATCCATCGTTCTTCCGTCGGCGCCATTGAACGCACTATCGCTTTTCTAATCGAGAGATGTGCCGGCGCTTTCCCCGTCTGGCTGGCGCCCGTTCAAGTAAAAATAATTTCTGTCGCCGAAAATCATATTCCGGCCGCCCAAAAATTAGCGGCGGAATTAAAAGAAAAAGGCTGTCGCGTCGAGCTCGATGACGCGAATGAAACCGTCGGCAATAAAATTAGAAAAGCGACTAACGAAAAAATTCCCTATATGCTCGTCGTTGGCGATAAAGAAGCTAATGCCGATATCTTAACTGTCCGCGACCGCGGGAGCGCTCTGAACCGAGAAATTAAGCGATCCGATTTTATAGCGGAAATTTTAACTAAAATAAAAGATCACTCTTAAATAAAGGCCACGCCGAAATAAAAACTCTTCTTATAGTAAACCCCAACGGGGGAGCACTAAAACATAGACCGAAACCGCAGAAAAATGCTATTATAAAAATGAATTAAAAAATCCTAATTTTTAATTAGCCTTGGCTCGACTAGCCGCCCCTAATTAAAATTAATAATATGCCAAACAATAAAAAATATCGGCCACTAGTTATCCTCGGAATAATTATTATCTTTATCGGCGCGATAATTTACGCGAAATATTCTTCTACTGCCTCGCCAATGATTCTTTTCTATAGTACGAGCTGTATTCATTGCCAAAATGTCGCTAGTTATATTGAAGCTAATGACATTAGAAATAAATTAAAATTCCAAGAATTAGAAGTCTCCGCTAACCAGGCGAATTCCCAACTCCTAGCGAAAAAGGCTCAAGAATGTAAAATTGATACGAGTCAAGGAATTAACGTCCCCTTCTTCTTCGACGGAGAAAAATGTTTAATAGGCGATCAAGATATCATTAATTATTTCCAAACGAAATAAACTTATGAAAAAAATCTTCTATTTTTTCCCCCTACTCTTTAGTCTCTCGGCGATACCGGCGCAAGCGATTTGTCCAGTCTGCGTAGTAGCGGTCAGCGCTGGACTAGGCTTAAGCGAATACCTGGGAATCGATGATACGATCGCTGGCCTCTGGATCGGCGGTCTTTTAGTATCGATGATAATCTGGACCATTGATTGGTTAAATAAAAAAGGCTACCGCTTCGGCAATAGCGATTGGCGCGATATTTTAGTAGTTATTCTTTATTACGGGCTAACTTTTTGGCCGCTCTGGGCGCAAAACCTAATCGGCCAGCCAACCAATCGCCTCTGGGGCGTAGATAAATTAATTCTCGGAACCGCTTTAGGCAGTCTCGTTTTCCTCGGCGCGGTTATTTGGTATAAAAAAATAAAAACCCGGCTCGGCCACGCTCAATTCCCTTTTCAAAAAGTCGCTATGCCCGTCGCCGCTTTAATTATTAGCAGCTTTATTTTCTATTTTTTAACTAAATAAAAATTATTTCTTCAACCCCTAAAAATATGTCTGAAAAAATACTAAGCCTCAACGAAATGGTCGCCAAAGTCGACCAGCTTAAAAAAGATAATGTCTTCGACCTCTCTTCCGATCAGGATCTAAGTATCGCGATTATGAACTTAGTGAGTATTGAGGAACATTTCTTCTTTACCGGCGCGAAAACCGAAAACCCTAAATATTATGATCTCTTAAATGATGTCCGAGAAATGCGTAAATCGCTCCTCAAAAAAATTATCAAAGAATACGAAGGCGAAGTCTGGTGTATTTCTAAACATCTCTTAGCCGCCTCTTACCGCTTAATGGAAGTCGGCACTAAGGCTCAAGGCAAAGGGAGTAAAGAGGAGGCCGCCGAAATGTTTAAAAAAGCCTACGATCTCTATTCCCTATTCTGGGGCTTGAATATGAAACTAATTGATTTAGGCGAAGTAAAAAAGATCGACGATGAGGCGATTAATACCGAAAAAAAAGGCCTAACCGGCCGATTAGGCGCCTTAGTCAAAAAAGTTATTAACTGCTGCATTGAATAGTTTAAAAAAAATCTAAATTAACTTTAGCGGCTAATAACGAGCATCTCCTTCACCAACTTAACAAAAGCGACTTTACTCCCGGTCTGATAAGGTCGGATAGCTTTAAATATCGTCAGCGCGCTATAACGATAATTTTCGCCGCGCCGCGTGCCGGGATCGTTAGTAATAAACTGTTTCGTTTTATAGTCATAACCCTTAATTAAAATCATGTGCCGCTCCGGTCCTGGATACGTAAAATAAGGATTTTTTAAAGCGCGTCCGTTCATTGGCGTTAAGACTAAATTTCCCTTCTCTAATTCTTTAATTATGTCGGAGGCACTAGCGACTTTTTTAACCGTCGTCGAGCTATAAGAAAAATAATCTTTAAATATCCAATCCCGAATATCGCCGAGCGAGACGTCTCGATACTCGCCATATTTTTTTTCCTCCCAATTAGAAAGATTAATAATTTTATCCTGCCACTCTTTTTTAGTGAGCGTCCTGCCTAATTTATTAACGGCACTCGTCGGCTTAAGCCAAGCGAGCGCCATTAAAGCCGCCGCTTCCTCGCAACCATCTTGCTGCCGTTCGTCTTGCCACTGGCCTAAAGGCGCTTGAGAAGTAAAAGGGACTTTTAAAAGAATAGTTTTAGCGGCGGCCGAGGCTGGCCGCGCTAAAAAGACCACGCCATAAAAACTAACTAAAACAAAACAAAAAACGAAAAACCCTAATTCAAGCCGCTGAGCGGCTTTAGCCTCTTTAATTGCAATATCATATTTCATCCTTATATCATAGCAGAAGGCCGACCACGACTCAAATGAACGACTTTCGCCGCGCCTAGCCGTAATCTTTTATATAAAAAATCTCCGTCTGGTCCAGCCAAACGGAGATAGATTTTCACCTCCTTATTATTTAGTGAAGTGATCTAGTTTTTGCCAGAAAACTTTTTGTTCCTGGCTTAAATTAGTTTTTATTTTCCCGAACATAAAATACGGCGTCCCGTCAGAAAAACAAAAATTATCTTTAAGTTCAAGTTTTTCGCCGCTCGAAAATTCTACTAAAAATAATTGATCCGGCTGACTTTTAAAAAGCCTTAAAGCTTCGTCGTCATCAGTCGCTTCAATGACTAGTTTAGAGCCATCGGGAGTGATTAAATACTTAGGGTACCCGGAAAGAACTGGATAATCATCAGTCGGAAGCTGAACGCCTGGCGTTATTGGATAAGGCCCTAAATAATATTTATGCCATCTAGGGCTTTCCTTTAACGGCGCCGGACTCCAACCAGCCGCGGCTAGTATCTGCCAAGCCGCCGCCAAATAATCACCCTGATAATTTTTAGCCGCTAATTCGTAAACCGCCGGCTTAAATTTTTTCAGCCAGTCTAAAATATTACTAAACTGAATAAAAGTCCGACCAGAATTTATTAATTCATCCTCAAAGATCCAACTAACAAGCGCCGGAACGTCTAGCCCCGCCGCCTGGAGTGGTAACCAAGATAAATAACCCTTAGCATACCAACTTTCCCATTTTTGATCATAGGCTAATTCGCGTAAATCAACATAATCGGGAGCTAATTTCGCGCGATATAAATTTCCCGCTAATTTATTAGCGAAATCCGTTAAGTCGCCCGGACTAAATCTTAGACTTAAAAAGGTAGTTAAACCTTCATAAAATCCGAGGAGGTCGGATGGATGATAATGCCCGTCGTCCGCCCGATATTCCTCCGGGGCACAAAATTTACCGATCAACGTATGGAGTAATACATGATAGGGCAACTCTTCAGAAATAAATTGTGGCGTCGTTACTAAATAAGGAGCGCTGCAACTTTCTAAACCGGTGATTAAATCGGAACCAATAATATACGTCAAAGTAAATTCGACTCCGTCAAAATTTTGGATATACCGATGCCAAAAATTTGGCGCTAGCCGGCCAATTTGGTTGGCGGCGCTATCAACGGCCGCAAAAGCTCCAGATAATTTTGCTCGGCCGAGATTATCGGCCCAAGAATAAACAACCTTAATTGAATCAAAACTATTAAGCCGAGAATAACGAACGAGATATTTTCCCGTATCTAATAGGATCACCGGGAATTCTCGAGCTATGAAATAATCACTGAATTTTTCCGTAATAATTCTCGAGCTAGACGGCGCTTGATCTCCCCCCTTAAATATCCGACCATGAAAAACTAAATCCTTAGTGGTCGGAACTTCTAGCTCTAGCTCTAAAGGCAAGAATAAATCAGGCGGTAGCGGACCAGACGAAATATGATAAATACTAGCGGCCGCGCTAACCCGTCCCGAACTTTGGCCTCTTTTCCTTGGCGCTAAAGTCGCTGTCCAAGAAGAACTGATAGGATCACTCCGACTTAGAGTAAAAGATAAACTACTATCGGGAGAATGATTCCCCGGCGTAAACCTCGGCCAAGCCACGGCCTTGGCTTTAGAATTTATATCAACAGACACACTATCCGAATATTTAAAAAATCGAATAGTACATTTATTAATATCCTGACCCAGGGTCAAGATACTAAATAAAAATACAAAACTCAAAAAATTATTCACGATAATTCTCCTAAATTAATTGATGATTACACTCTTGTTAAATAACTGTTTAACTAAAAATATTACCTAAAAAATTATCATCTGTCAACCAAGATCAATGTCAACCAAAACCAATAAAAAAAGGTTTGATTAACAAACCTTTTTGAAAGACAGGACGCCCTAATCTTTTTTAACGACACATAATATCAAACCTTTGCTTCGTTCATTTTTTTTGGCTAAAAAATTTTGACCGACTTTTGGTTCATCTTGAAAATGAATATTTTTACTGATTAGCACGGTTTTTTTCTGATTGGCGGTTCGAAAAATAACAAAACTGATATTTGAACCATGATATTCACAGTGTGTTAATTCGTAAATTCTGCCCGGGCGCAAACGATTAAACGGGTGCGCCTGTAAATAAACAAATAAATAAACAAGTAAAATAATAAAAATCGTGATAAACCAAAGATATATATTATTAGCGAATAAAGCCAAAAAAACTAAAATTGACGTTAAAATACTGGCTGATATTAATGTTCGCTTAACTTTCTGTTGGACCATTGGATCTCCTAAATTATTGAAAGAACAAGAAATTTAACAACTAACAAATAAATAACGTCCAAAAAATTAATGGGCGTTATTATGATATATTTATCCTAACAATTTTTGCGCCAGAAATCAAGTCTAAAAATATTGACTATTTTAACCCTATATATCTGATATCCCTATTATATTGTGCTATATCTTTACATACCTGGTTCCCCACCCTCGACCGCTTGGTTTTATTTTATGGAGCGCCGTCAGAACTGATATGTCTTATTTATCCGATAGAAAACATATAATAGCCGCAACAGATGATAAAATAAAAATTGGGATTAGACATGAAAAAGACGATATATCAAAAATACGTGAAAAGAATAAATCGTTAGCATTGGTAATCAAAAATATTAATGATAGGAAACTAACCCCTGGCAATAATATTTTTAAAATTAAAATTGCCCAACGCCTATAAGATTTATAACAAAATAAACTAAAAAATATCATCAGGACAAATGCTGGAAATATAAAAATGAAAGCCAGGCCCTCCATCTCGCATCCTCCGGCTCCGAATCGGCCACATCCTCCTAGTATCCAAATAGATTCCCAAAAAAATGGCAACGAAACTAATATAAATAATACCGCCAAAGTTAAACGTATCCAATATTTATTCATAAAATTTTTAACCAATATTTTTTAATATTCTTTAATCACAAATTCCATCTCGGGGATTAGCTAAGAGTATTATGGAATAACATTAATATTTCTAACATGCACTTCATTTTCAGGGGCCCAAGCCGGTACAGTTATTAAATTCAGCTTCATTTTACCTAAGTAATAAATTTTAGTATTCGGAGGAATAACAACCAAATCGGTCGCTTTAACGAATGTTTCAACCCCATCTAAAAAAAATTTTCCCTCTCCTTCCAATATATAATAAATAAACGTACTAACTTTATTATAAAACTCCTCAAGATGTCCTTCGGCAACCTCGGTATAAACAAAGCCAGCTTTTTTCGTGTTTGTTTGATAAACCCAAAGATTAATACCAAATTTTGACTTTACCTCGGCTTCTTTTTTAGTGGTTTTCATATTTATATGTTATATTTAAATTATAACATACCGTTCTAAAGCGATAAACTCCCTACCAAAAAATAGCCCTAAAATAAAGCTATTCACAAACCATAGAATTATATAAAATTTAAATATAAATAATTATAAATCTATCCTATGCAAATTAAAGAATTTTTTAGATCGGCTACTAAAATATTGATTACCATTATCGCCGCCTATTTTTTAGTGTCTGGGGTTATTTTAGTTATATCCTCAATAATAACTCACAACACCGATCAACTTGCTAGTTTATTTTTCATGATACCGATAGTCCTACTCTTATGGTTATTTTATAAAGAACTTAGCCCTAGTTCGATTAACGAGGGTCTACCTCAAAAAAAATATTCAGGAGTAGTAACGGTGGTTATCGCTACACTATGTTTTGCTCTAAATGGGCTCCTGTTCGGAGGAAACGGCGGAATACTTATAGCTCTAATATATTTCACACTTCCTATCCAAATTTTATCTCATCTACTGCAATATATAAAATTAACCAAAAATCAAGATTCCGTCTTCAATAGAATATTACACTTCCAGAGCCTAACATTCATATTTATTTCGATAATTTTATCTATTTTTATATTTTTTAAATATAAATACGAGCCAGATTATTTCATTCTTACTCTCGCTTTTTTTACTATCCCCAATATCGTTATTAACTCAATAATACTAGCAAAGGAACGCAAGGTGAAACTATATCCAAATTAGAATAAAAGAAAATGCCAATAAATTTATAGACTAATAAGAAATTATTAAATCAAAGTGGCAACCTCATCTAAGCTTGGCATGGATGAACCCGCGCCTTCTCTGGTAACAGAAATGGAGGCAGCTATATTAGCAGAAACAAGGCTTTCGGTAAAAGTTTTACCTCTAGCCATACTAGCAGCCAAAGCGCCAACAAAACAATCTCCAGCGCCAGTTGTATCAATGACTTTAACTTTTCGGCCAGGAACTTTAATTATATTACCATCAGTAAAAGCTATTACCCCGCGTTCACCTAATGTCACCACAATAATTAAATTATTATTCTTTATTTTTTGTACCGCATTCTTAATTGATTCTTCACTACTAACATCGACTAACATTCCGGAAATAAAACTGAGCTCTGTTTCATTAAGAATAAGAATATCAACTATATCGAGGAGACTCTGAGAAATAATTTGCGCCGGAGCTGGATTAAAGACGTTAATTGTTTCTGCTACTCTACCCTTTCGAAAAAAAGCCTCAACCGTTTCTATGGGAATTTCAAATTGAGATACAAGAATATCCCCTTTTTCAAGACTGACATCCTTAATGTCTTGAGCGGTAAATAAAAAATTAGCACCAGGAATAACTACTATAGTGTTATCAGAATTTTGTCCGGCAACCGTAATAATTGCTGTTCCCGTTGGCCCATCCTTCTCAACCAAAATCTGAGTTTCAACATTTTGCTGTTTTAGGAACACTATCAGTTGTTCGCCAAAAGTATCGTTACCCACCCTACCCAACATAACAGTTCTCGCTCCAAGTTTTGCCGAAGCAATAGCCTGATTGGCGCCCTTACCACCGGGAAAATATTTGAGATTATTACCAAAAACAGTTTCACCTATTTTAGGGTGATGATGAGCAAACACAACAATATCCTGATTAATACTCCCAGCAATGATTACTTTATTCATAATAAAAATATTTTTTATATGATCCTTAAAAAAGCTCAGAATGTGAACCAATTCTTAATAATAAAATAGTTATTTCTGATTCTTCTATTTTATAAATAAGAAGAATGTTCGGCTTGATATGGCATTCAAAACAATTTTTAAATTCTCCGACCAAACGATGATTGGTGCTTTTGGATGATAAATTACCGGCTTTGGCTAGAATATCTAAGACTTTCTGAAGTTCAGCAAGTAAGGCTCTATTATGTTTATAAAGCTTTAAATCTTTCTTAAAACGACTAGAATACTTTAATATAAACATAAATCAATCATGTAAGGCATCCTTAATAAGCGCTAATCCCTTATTAAAAGATTTATTACTATTTCTGGCACTAGCAATTGATTTACGTAAAATTTCGGCATTTCGTAAAGTAAATCCGTTCTCGTCCCTCAATTCACAAGGAAAATTTTTAGTATTGATTATTTGACGAAAAAAAATTTTAATCGCCGAGCTCATGTCCATGCCTAAGCTATCCAAAATCTTCTTCGCTTCATTTTTAGTTTTAGAATCAATGCGAATTTGAATTTGTTCATTATTTGTAGTAATCATATTTTTATAGATAATAATTATAATTTTATTGTATTGCATTTTCAATAAATTGTCAATACATAGAAATAGCCAGGTTCGAACTGACGAATGCTCCTATAACAAAAGGACGAAATAAGCTTGTTTAGCCTATTTCGTCCCGTTCTGCGGAGAGTGAGGGATATAGTTAGAACGGTTATAAACCTAGCTTCAGCAAAATTATAATCCTATTTTAGAATAATGTTAAATAAATAACCAGTGAATATTATCCCTAAACCGACAATCGTGGCAAAAATGAAAATCAATTTAGTTTTCATTACTTTCTTTAAAATCATAAATTCTGGTATAGACAAGGCGGTAACAGCCATCATAAAAGCCAATGTTGTGCCCATTGCGACCCCCTTCTCTGTTAAGGCGCTAACTAAAGGAATAACCCCAGCGGCATTGGAATAGAGCGGAATACCGATTATAGTGGCCAAAGGAACGGCATACCATTTGTCCGCTCCAGCATATTGAGCCAGAAAATCAGCTGGCACATAGCCATGAATCCAAGCGCCAATGCCAACACCAGTTATGATATAAAGCCAAACATTTTTAAAAATATCAACGGCATAATTTAAGGCGTAAGTCATCCTTTCAGGCTGGCTCATTTTAGTTTCAGAAATTGTATTATTTTTTGGCTTATTTCGCCAAACAAAGTCAGCCACTAAATGTTCAACCTTTAAGCGGCCGATGATCAATCCTGAGACAATGGCGATAAGTAAGCCGCTGATAATATAGGTTAGAGCTATTTTCCAACCGAAGAGACCTATTAATAAGACCAGAGCGACTTCATTAATCATCGGTGAAGCAACCAGAAAAGAAAAGGTAACGCCGAGCGGTACGCCCGCCTCAATAAACCCTAAGAATAAAGGTACGGCCGAGCAAGAACAGAAAGGCGTTACAATCCCTAAAAGCGAGGCTAAAATATGGCCAGTTAATCTATTTTTCTTGGCTAGAAACAATCGAACTTTTTCCGGCGGTAAATAAGTACGAATGAAGGAAACGACAAAAATAATAACAAAAAGCAAAATAAATATTTTAAGGACATCAGCGATAAAAAAGTTTAAAGCACTAGCTAGTAGTGTATTAGGAGTGATATTTAAAACTGAGTGAGTTAGCCAGTCGGCCAATAGTTCTAAAGGGTAAAACATATTTTAAGAATAACAAAAATAATCCTATTTTAATAGGATTATTATAAAACTTTTTTGACTGCAGTTTCCAATTCTTCGGGAACATCCGTTCCTAGGCGATAAACTTTCCCATTTTTCATAATTATCTCAACCGCCCCAAAACCGGAAACATTATAAATCCACATATACGGCCAGAACCAGACTCGCATTCCCCAACCGTAATACCAGTGATTCTTTACTACTTGAACCGAAGCTATCTGATTAAGCGCGAACTTCTTAGCGAAAATTCCGTAACCAAATTTAATCCGAAGATAATTTTCATCAATCGACGTTGTCAACGTGACAAACGAGGCCAGAGTACACAGGATTAAAATCATTATAGTAGTGACGAGAAAATTGGTACCGGAGTAGTACGAAGGTGGCTCAGCCCTGGCCGTAATATAAGCCCACGCGAAGAGCGCCAACACGGCCAGCGTAACCACCAGCATCAGATAGCCAATTTGGGTGTGTTTGTATGAAGTCATAAATTTATTTTATCAATTCTTTTAGTTAGAATGATCTTATTTTTTAAACCAAGACAAACTTTCAATAAATAGCTCTTTTTCAGTATCACCTTCATCGAAACAATGCCCGGCATTTTTAATAACTATTAATTCCTTTTCAACCTTAAACTTTTTAATAAGGTTTTTCCATTCACCCTTAAGTATCCCGTCGCCAGCACAAACTATTTTAAGCGGCATTGTGCAATTTTCAACCCATTTATCATAATCTAAATTATTCCATTCCTTAAATAGGCCTTTACTTACGACGTAACTAATACCCCAACTGGCGACATAAGCATTAAGGCTTTTGTTAAAACTATACCAATTAAATTCGTCATCTTCAGTTTTTGTCTTGACGGATGGATCCCATAAAACAATTCTACTAATAGCTGATAAATTAGCATTTAAAATAACGGGACCACCAAGACTATGCCCAACTAAATAAATATTTTTAAATTTAGATTTAAAGTACTTAACTACTTCATTTAGATCTTCCGTGTGCGTACTAATTGTACAGTCCTCTAGGCTTCTGCCGTTCTTCTCACCTGAGTATAAATTAAATCTATATGTTGAATATTTATGTTTAGTAAAATATTTAGCAGCATTATAGAACTGGTGGTGATTCTTATTGCCAGTTAATCCATGTACAAATATAATAAGCGATTCTGATTTTACCAACTCATCAAATGTGCCATATATTCTGAATTTTTTATCTTTAGATTTAATAGAAATGTCTTTTTGCATAAATAATTATTAATACTTTAGATAAAAATGCCAATTAATTCACAAAATGATTAGGTAAATTAATAATAAATTCACGTAATTTCTGGCCGACTATACTCCGCTCTAGATAGAATGTATCCTTTTCAGATTGAGTCATCTCCGAACAATATTTACCAGTGTCTGGATCAATTTGCAAAGATTCTAAAGGATAACCAGCTATTACTTGAGAACTTGGACAACTAACAAAAATACGCGGAGATCTAAAAACTATTTCTTGCGTCTTCCCGTCGGGAGTAGCTACGCAAACGCCGTACTCCCAATAGCCTGTTATTTTATTGCCTAATTCGCTGATTAATTTGGAATAATAATCGATAATTTCATCATCACTCGGTCTATCTATTCTATTACTGATGTGCCGAACGTGTGTACCTGGTTGCCTGTCATCGGCTAGACCTTCAAGGTAAAGTGCATTATCCATAGAAAGAATTGGTCGCCGAATAAGTTGAGTATAGGCGAGGGCCTTTAAGCGCGCATTATCCAAAGCGGTCTGGCCATTTTCTCTAATTTCAGGAAATTCCTGATCTGGTAATTCTTGAATATCAAAGTTTAAAGAATTCAAAGCACTTTTTATCTGTTCAATTTTAGCCTTATTCTTTGTTCCAATAATTAGCGGCATACTGCTTTTTTGGAAGAGATTGATTGGATTAAACGAAACAAAGTTTCCGTGTTAGCCACAATTGTAATATTATTATCCTTCATTTTTTAAGTTGATAGAGTTTATGTCTAAAGTTTACTCCAAAATTGTATTATCATCAAGAAGTGTTGCTTTAGGCTAGAACTGGCGAAAACCCCCGTAAACAAAAGGACGAAGTGAGCTTTTAGACTCGCTTCGTCCCGTTCTGCGGAGAGGGCGGAATGTAGTAGAAATCTATATTTAAGAAGAATATAAATGGCTGTGTGTACCAATGGCCACAAAATAAATCATTTGGCCGCCACCCACTTCTTCAAAAATAGCCCGCCAATCACCAGTAATATTAAGACTTCGATAATTCCTTAATTCGCCAATCAATGGATGATTATTTAATATAGAATGATATTGGTCATTAACAAAGATTTCTAATCTTGCCTTAAAATTAGTTTTTACATTGGCTGGACATTTTTTGAATTCTTTAATAAATTTTTTGGAATATTCAATCTGCATAGATTATTTATTATCCAAAAAACTAACAGCGGCCTGATTATTTTTAAAAGAATAAAACTTTCCCGCCCTTCTCTCGTCCCTTGATTCTTTAATGGAAGATAATAAATAATCGCTCGGCGTATCTTCATTTAAAGTAAACAAAACCGCTTTATTGCGAATAAGTTGTTTTAGAAACCCATTAATTGCCCCGCTTAAACTCAAACCCAAATCAGCGGCTATTTTTTGAGCCTCCTTTTTTACTTTAATGTCTGTTTTTATGTTGATAACTGTTGAGTCCATATTTTTATTATTTATAAATTAATACATACTTTGTACATACTTAGTATATACAATATTAAAAGCCTTGTCAAGACATATAAGGCTTTCGCCCTATTTTTGTCTTACTGCGGAGAGGGTGGGACGTAGTTGGAATATGGGTAGCTAGTATTAGTGCACAATCGGTCTTTTGATAATAAGATCTTGTTCCGGTACTTCTTTCTTTAAATTGTCTAAAACTTTATCAGCCACAATACTAGGTTCCATAAAATTATCAAAATCTGCCGGTAAAGCTTCGTCGTGCAAATGGGTTTTCATACCGCCGGGATACACAGAGTATATCTGAATATTACTATTTGTATTTTCGCCACGCAGAGCCTCAACATATCCACGAACAGCCCATTTACTAGCGGCATACAATTTCGCATTTTTAGATCGTGTAGCATCGAGTGCAGCGCTGGAAATAATACTAATAATAACTCCCCCTTTTTCTTGCATATATAAAAGGGCCGCACGAGAACCAAATACAACTCCAAAAAAATTAATATCAAACATTTCGTGAGCACGATTCATATCAATCAATTCGTCTTTAGGAAAAATTTTAAAAACACCAGCACAATTAATCCATATATCAATGGCTCCCAGTTGTTCAGTGACTTTTAAAGCTAAATTTCTAATTTCAGGCTCACTTCTTACATCAACTACAAAAGGTATCGCCCCTATTGCTTTAGCTGTGGAAACAATCATATCCTCTGATTTACTAGCAATTACAACTTTTGCCCCTTCCTTAATAAAACTTTTGGCTAACTGTTCCCCAAAACCACGACTCCCACCGATAATCACTACCACCTTATTTGATAAGTTCATATTAATTTTGCCAGGGGCAACTTATAATGTCTTGAGTAAATAATTTTTATAATTATCTTAATATTAGCACCAGTCGTTCCAAAGCTCAATTCTCCTTGCCAAGCATAGCCCATCTTTAGAGCTATTCCCAAACTGCGAAGAGGATAGGACACACTGGGAAACGCTTATTGCTCAATAACAATAAAATTACCCTCCTCTAAAGCATGAATTGGCAAAGATTTATTTCCATATTCCTCTAATTTTTTGTAAGCACTTTCCCAGTCTATGGAGCCTCGGGGGTCGTTTTGCCCATATAATGACTTATAATGAGGTATAAACTTAATTGGTAATATTCCTAGGCCATCCATAATCAGGCGCCAATCACAAGTCCAAAAATGTTTGACTAAGGCATCCGAACCCGCCGAACTACCAGCAACGACTTTGCCTTCCCAAATTTCTGGCAAATTATATTGTTTTAGCCAATACAATAGCAGTTTGTCGTCCCCGCCGTGTATTATAATGGCATCATTATTTTTTAACTGATTAATGAATTTGTCCGGGAGAGCTAACTCAAACTCTGGCCTAATATCTTTATCCATTGATTCCAAAAAATGCTCTGCGTGCCGAGCAAATTTCTCTTCCCAGTGTTCGCGAGGAACCGCAAAATAGCAAAATAAAATACTGGGTGTTTTACTCAATTTTTTAACTATTTCTTTATTAAATTTTTTTTCTTTTTCGGGGAAATTTTTTAGTCCACCAGAATTAAGAATATACTTTGTCATAAATATTAATTTATTTAATTATAACATAAACCGTTCCAAAGTGATAAACTCCTTATAAAAAATAGCTCTAATATTAGAACTGTTTTAATCTGCGGAGAGGGTGGGACGTAGTTGGAACGATGTTAAACTTATTTTAATATCTTAACTATTCCTTTATTTGCATTTACTTCTACAAGTGTATTATTTTTTAAAACTTTTGTTGCAATCTTTGTGCTCATAATACATGGTATTTTGAGTTCACGACTTATTACTGCTACATGGGACAAAATACCACCCTCATCCGTAACGATTGCTGAAAATTTTTTCAAATAGGGAGCATCGGAAGGTTTAGTGATGTTAGTGACTAATACATAGCCAGGCTTGCTTAATTTTAAACCGTGGAATGTCTTATACACCCTCCCCTTTACAAGCCCGGGGTAGGCCGATATTCCAGAAATTACGTTTCCCTTTCTGATATCTTTTGCGGAAAAATGAGCGTCAACTCTATCAACAATATTTTTTCCTACAAAAATGGTGTCCTTATTACCCAAAGAAATATAAAAGTAACCCTTCCGGCGCGCTACCAGGTCATCTATCTGCTTGCGACTTAACTTTTTTTGTTTAATATATTTATTCAATTCGGCTAAAGTTAAAAATTTTAATATGTCACCATTAAAACCGTTTTTCCTCCCGATCTTTTTAACCGTCCTGTCCAGCAAAGGCTCAATCTTATTATAAATGAAATCGGCGGTAATATCCTTATTTTCCCCAATTAATTTAACAGAGGCTCCGAAACTCGCGGCTATCTTTTTATTATTACTGATGTAGCGCATTATCGAATTATAAAATCCGACTTGCATCAGAACTTTTGGATAAATTTCGGATAATGTTTTTAGAACCACAAAGGGGTCATTCTCACCATCAAGTTTAGAGATTATTACCTTGTGTTTATTTAGGATTGTTACCAAATCTCTAATTGATTGTCTTAAATCAATTTTTTTTATGACTTTCCCTACTACCCGTCCAATACGTTCCTCGTTCATGAGATAGTTAGATTGTTTTTTTAGACCATATACGCCAATTGACTGATAAGAATAGCCGAAGAATTTATTTAATAAACTAGTATAAGCAAAAAATATAAAGCTGGCCGTCAATAGAGAGAGCTTACGAGAGCTCGCCAAATTAAGACCTTCTTTGCCAGCTTGCTTTAAATATTTACTTAGGTTGTTCATATATTCAAACTTATCTATATTTTAACCCCATAAGTATCAAAAAACAAGGTAATTTACCTTGTTTCCAATACTAGCGGAGAGGGTGGGACGCACTTGGAATGGTAATATTTAAAAATTCTAATAAATAACTATTATTTTCAATTTGCTATAATTTTTTTCATTCCAATTATAATTTCACCTTCATCCCCCTTTTCTTTCATGAACTCTTGAAATCCTATCTTCTTATAAAAAATAACTGCTCTTTTGTTATCTTCTTCAACGCCTAAAGTTATTTCACCAAATCCCTTTTTTATTGCTTCAACTTCAATATGCCGCATTAACTGTGAGCCCAAACCTTTTCCCCTAAGATTTTCCATTACCCTGACATGATGGATATGGGCTTTTATCTTTCCATCGGCATAAAATTTTTTTTTATCCTTAAAAACTAATTGTGCGGTTCCCACTACTTCATTGCCTTTCTTCAATCCAAAAATAATTCTATCTCTTTTCCTAGCATTATCTATATCATTGCTTACGTCAAACTTAATTTTTGCTAATCGCTCCTTATTCGCTTCCGGATATAATTTGAGTATCTGCTCAACATTATCTATAGTTATGATCTTAATATTTTTTTGTTTTATATTATTTTTCATAAAATAATCTGACAAGTTACAATTGCGGAGAGGGTGGGATGCACTGGAAACGGTAGTATTACCCTATTATAAGTTTAACTTAATCTTTTAGCTCGACCAGCTCTATGGGGATACCGTTAGGGTCAGAAATAAAGGCTATCCTTTTAAGGGTTATGCCCTCTTGAGGAGGCCAAATTACTTTAGATTTATATTTACTTGAATGCTCTATTACCTCTTCAATATTATCGACTATAAAAGCTAAATGTTTAATACCGACTTTCTGCATATCCATTAGGTCATCGGATAAAGGAATCGGATTGTCGTGCTTGAATAATTCCACGACATTATGATTTTCATCCTCTAGATTCAAAAACTTTGACTTCATTTCTTTCCTTTCCCCTTCAGAACGGAATTTTAGGTTAAAAACCGATTCGTAGAATTCTCGTGATTCTTGTAAATCGTTTACGGATATTGAAGTATGAAAATATCTCATATAGATTTTATTATATACTTGATTAGCTTAATGCTAATTTGTCTCTGCGGAGAGGGTGGGATTCGAACCCACGGTCGGCTTGCACCGACGACAGTTTTCAAGACTGTTCCATTCGACCGCTCTGGCACCTCTCCTAAATTTAACTAAAAATACTCTAACATAAGATAATTTGAAAAACAAGAACTAGCCCCAAACAAACAAAAAAGGATCAACTAAATTGACCCTTTTTTATTAAATTCAATTTACAAAATAAATAATTTAGTCTTCACTCCCGTCCTCAATCATCACAGTTTCCGCTTCTATACTCTTAGTGCTAGTTGCTAAAACGCTCTTAGAACAAGCCTTCAAACTATTTTTGTAAACGTCTTGAATAGCCTTGCGCCCTAACTTAGCGCTCTCCTGTAATTGATCCCTACCCTTCTTAAAATCTTGAACACAAACATCAAGATTTTTTTTCTGATTATCTAAAGATTTAACCGCTGCTTGCTGACAAACACTACGCTCACTAATTAAAGAAATTAACTCCGAAGAAAAAGCGCTTTCTTTTTCTATTAAAGCTTTATCTTTGGTATCAATTACCGTTGCGACACATCCGGATATTTCCGCTCGAACGACTTTAACCGTTGACACGTTATTTTGAATCGTCGATGAAGAAGGAATTTTGATCGCCGGAGTAGTTTTAACATTCGCTTTCTTCACGCCCCAAAGACTAGCACCTATTTTCTTAATCTTCTCATATAAGGGGATACTAGCTGGCTCCGCTATTTTCTCTAAAGTTCCGGCACTCACGCTAGCACTACCGGGATTCGCAGTGGTCGGAGTTTCGATCTGGCTAGTTGTAACAGCGGTAGTTGGCTCGTTTTGAGTTGGGCTCGATACCGACGAATCACTATTTTTTTCTGACTCCAATTTTTCTGACTTAACTTTTACGCCATATAGTACATTCCCGCGTCTTTCAACCTTTTGATAATACTTAATCTGATCCGGCGAAGAAATTTTTTCTAAAGATACCTTCGATGAAAGGGGCGCCGCATCTTTTAGTTCTAATTTTTCCATCTTAACCTTTACGCCATATAGTACATTCCCCCGTCTTTCAATCTTCTGATAATACTTAATCTGATCCGGCGAAGAAATTTTTTCTAAAGACTCCGCTCGTGCCGGCGCTAAATTGATGATCGCTACTACGGCAGAAATCATCAACCAAAAAGAAATAATCTTTTTCATAAATTTAAAATAAATAAGTTAATCTTAATATGTATTAATTATATCATAAATAAACCGCTCAATCAAAAAAATAATAACTTAAACAGAGTATTTATTCTTAAAATCTTCCTCATCGCCAAAATTAGCAAAATTTTGTTGAACTTGACTCGCTTGGACTTTAAAGCCTGGTTTATTCTCATGCATTATTCCGCACCAATATTTCTCGGTTCGACCCGCGATTTCTTTTAAGTATAGCAGAAGACCATTGGCGTAGCCGCAGTACATACAATCTAATTTTTCTAGCGGTCTTAAATAAGCTAATTTATTACGATCTCTGACTAAAATATACTCCGCTCGCTTAACTTTCTCTAAGCCGTAAATTGGGAAACAGACTGCTTGATAAACGGAGGTCAAAATATCTAATATAAACAAGGCCAGAAGCGGGAACCAAATAAAAGGAAAAGAAAAAAGGTGACCCCAAAAACGCTGGGTCTTAAATTTACGATAATTCATAAGGGTAACAATAGTATTATTTTAATTAATATTGGCTATCCATTTAAGTATCTCCTTTTATTCCAATATAAGCAACCCCATTTTTAAATTTCCGGAATTTAGAATATAGGATAATTAATATCGATATTATATATCTAAATTATAACATACCATAATAAAGCCATAAACTCCCGATTAAAAAACTAAATTTGACAAATTATTCTATCTATATTAATCTAATTTATTAAACAATAAATATTCTTTAACAATGAAAGGATCTTAAGATGGAAACTCTTACCAGCCCCTATTCTCTAGCTCTAGCCATTCTTCTCTTATCAATTCTATCCCTTGTATGTTATAAACTGCTCCAATACAAACAAGCCTATTTTAGGAACAAAGCCTGGAAAATTCTTTTTCTCTACAGCCGGCGTGAATCATTAAATTTCGAGGTAATACAAGCGACCCTCGATCTCCTAGTCGAAGCCATTCAAAAAGGAAGAACGACCAACGTCGAGATTTTAGAATTACAAGAAATATTTTTTTCCGAATCCGATAAAGGATTATCCCGACGAATCAAAAAAATCATGAACATCGAAAATGAAACTTTACCGAGTATCCCTGACTTAATCAGCGAATGTGAATACGCTAACTATTTTCAGTCGGAAGAATTTAAAAACTCCGAAAACCTCTTTTCTCTTATTAAGGAGTATAACGATTTATGTACCTTAGTTGGTGTTTGCGGTTTTGACTCGCGGCTCGACTCTAAATTCGAAAGCGAACTAAAAGAGAATATCTTGGCTATTCTAGGCAACATCGAAAAAAATTTCGATTTATTCGGCTGGAAGCGTAGCGGTTGTTATTACCGTTATACTCAGTTCACTGATACCGTCAAAAAACTATCTTATGTTAATCCGGAGTCCTGCGCCGGATATTTAGAACTTTTAAAGGAAATGAAAAATAAAAATGAACATTTAGATTTTTAAACTCTGTTCTTATAAAAAAATGGCCCAAAAAAATTGGGTCATTTTTATTAATCCTCTGATAAATAATCTACTTAAGCCCCTTAATTTCTTCCCCGCCTGAGTCAAAATCTTATTCTTAATATTTTTTAACTTAAATTCATATTCCCTGATGGCGGTATCGCTAGCGGTATAAGCCTGACTTTGGAATAGTTTTATATAAAGACTAAGAAATTCGTGAAATACTTTCGAAATCTATAAGCCCTAAATCCCAAGCGTCTCTTCCTTTTTTCCATAATTTCCATTCTTGATAAGGCGTCTCATTTGTTACTAACCCCTTGAATGGAATATTTTTTCTTGAAACATCAAATATATACCAGCCGTCATCCAATCTGATCTCGGCGATAGAATGGACTTTTTCATCATTTGTCACTTTAACAAAATTTGTTTCTAACCCAAGCGCTTTACATAAAGCAATAAACAAAACAGTTAAATCCGTACAAGCCTTTCCGCTATACACATAACCATCATCAATAATTTCGCTGGCTGTTCTTTTCCATCTTATTTCTTTTTCATGCTTTTTCGTAGAGTCGTCATATGGCCGTATTGTTATCCTTGAATACATTAAATCCCTAATATTAATAAGGGAGTCCACGGTTATGGGACTCTTAATATCTTTGACTAAATCTTTTATATTAGTTGTGGCCTCGATTTGTGAATTCATATATATATTATATCACTCCTTTCTACGGTGATAAACTCCCTACTAAAAAACAGCCCTAATATTAGAACTGTCTTAATCCGCGAAGAGGGTGGAACGCAGTTGGAACGGTTTTAGATTTTACTTCTGTCAAATCCGATTGATATAGTTTCTTAATTACAATACTTTAAGCTTTATCCGAAAAAAGCAGCTTTCTGAATTCTTCCCTTTTTTGTTTACTAATTTGAAGTCTTAATAGAAAACTTATGAATTCTGGGGCCACCCAAAAACGCGGCTCCTCTGTTAAATTAATCAACTCTTCAAAAGTTATAAGCCTAGTTTCTATCTTTTCACCTGCGTCCAGCTGTAAATCTTGAATTTTTTGACAATTACGCGCGACGAAAACCTGGACCTCGTGAAGAACCTTAGAATCTCGACAAAATTTAAAAAGTTCAACCCAATCTTCTGAGGAATAACCGGTTTCTTCTAACAATTCTCTTTTAGCCTCAGCCAGCAAATTTTCACTCTGGTCGGCACGACCACTTGGTAGACTAATCGTATTTTTACGATCCGGCTGATCTTGATCCTCAATAATAATTTTATCTCCAACAGTAGCAATTATCTCTACACCTGGTTCCCGCCAGACTTTTTCAAAAATTTGCTTGGTCCCATCAAACATTTCTTGTTCCCATTGCCAAATTTCAAAAATTTTTCCGGTAAAGACAAGCTTGGCATTAGCGGGTAAGCCTGATTTATATTTTAAATTTTTCATACTGGCCATTAAAATAATCTATAATCTCTTCGACAGTTAAAAAATTCAATTTTTTATTAACAATTTTAGTATTCTTCAATGTCTTTTCAAAAAGAATATTTAAAAAATTAAAACTATTTAAAAACGCATCCTTCCGACGATCATGAAAACTGCCTAACTTTTTAATCTGTACCAGAGTTAACTTTACATTTGTTCTTCCAATATAATGAGTAAATTCAAAAAAGCCTCCGAATTCAAACAATCTTTTTCTTACTTCTTTTATGATTTTTATAATTTCTCTTTTACTAAGCGTGGGGATTTTATTTTTTAAATTTAGGGGCAAATCATACAAATTTTTAACAGCAATCTCTCCTTCTTTAATTTTATTAGATATATAACCAGGCTGATTAATAACTTTTTGTAACCTTTTTACATTACTTTGGGAATCCAACTGTCCAATATATATATCCATTAGCCCTTTAACAGATACATCGGCAACATTGGTATAGTATATTTCCGGAATTGAAGTATTTTTCTTATATAAAGACTGGACAATCAATACATGATCTCTTAATTTATAATTCCTGGTTATATATTTAATTAATTTCATCTATTTTTATTATATCACGTCGTTCTGTTAAATCAGAGAAAACGAATACATTAAGAAATATGAGCTAATAGCGCCTGTGCCCATTTTTTTACCAAGGCAATATTTTTTGGAAGATCAAAAAAATAGCCGTCAACGCGCAAAGAATTTATAAGTCGGGTGCCTTTTAAATCAGCCATAAATTTTTCTAATTGATTAACCGCCCCGCAAAATAAAGTATAAGAAGAATCGCCACAGCCGAAAGCTACACACTGTTTTCCAGATAAATCTAAACCGGCACAACTCTTTATAAAAGCGAGCATTGTTTCCTGAGGGAAACCCTCTCCGAGGCCAGGCGTACTCCAACTTGGCGAACCAAGAATAAAAATATCATATTTTAACAAATCATCTGGACTAGTATCCGCGGCCTTTTGCATAACTACTTGATGTTTACGACCCAAAATATGAGCGATTATCTCGCCAACTAAAAAAGTAGATCCGGAATTACTGGCATAGATGATAATAATCTTTTTGCTCATAAATATTTTTTTAAGACTTTGCTAATATTTTGTTTTTGGGCAGCGGTCGCGACTAAGGCACGTTTTTGAAGCTGTGGTATCTGACTTTCATAGCTTGGCTCCTGAACTTGGTAAAGAATCCCCACGGGAATCTGCTTGGCTCCCCATTCCATAGTTTTAACAAAAGCGGCGACTTTATCGGTTGCGTCATAATCATCGCCAAGCGCATAAGTATTCTCTTGATAAAAGATATGGCTATATTCTTTATTAAAAGTAACACAGGGTTGTAAAATCTGGACAACCGCCAAGCCGTCATGTTTATTAGCCTTAATAAGAATATCGGTACATTCATCAATATTCCCGGCATAGACTCGAGCCAAGAAAGTTGCTCCGGCCGCTAGTGCCAGGCGTAAAGGATGGATGGGCTCCTCGATATTACCATCCGGCGTTGATTTTGTTTTCAATCCTTTGGGCGAACGTGGTGAAGCCTGACCGGCGGTCAATCCATAGATGGCATTATCATGAATGATCACAGTAATATTCTGATTTCTGCGTGCCGCGTGAATAAAATGATTACCACCTTCTGCTAAGCAATCGCCGTCGCCAGTAAAGACAAAAACATTTAATTTATGATTAGCCATCTTCAAACCAGAGGCAACTGGGATTGGACGACCATGTAAACCCTCAAAGGTAGTTAAACCAATAAAATTAACAATGTGTCCGTGACAACCAATACCAGCCACTAAAGCCGTATTGGAATTATTCCAGCCCGCTTTTAAAGCGGCGCGCTCAAAAGCCGACCAGATGCTGAAATTGCCACAACCTGAACACCAATTACATTTATTGGGCGTTAAATAATCTTGCCAAGTCATAATAATTCTTTAACTTTATTAATAATCTCCTCAGGATAGAAAGGGCGGCCGTCATACTTTAAAAAATTATGCTCTAAAACCAAGCCAGTCTTTTCCGTAATTAAACCACCCAATTGACCAGTATAATTAGCTTCAATATTCAAAACTTTTTTAGCTTTTCCTAAAATCTTAGCCACGGCTGCTGTTGGAAAGGGGTTGAGCCAAGTTAGATGTAAAAAGTTAACTCCCGGACATTCTTTTAAAGCAGTCAAAATTGCACCTTTATTGCTGCCCCAAGACACAATAGTTAAATCCGCTTTTGCCGGGCCATACAGAGTCGGCGCAGGCATATCTTTTTGTTCACAAGTAATTAATTTCTGCATCCGTTTTTTCATCTGCTCTTGGCGCACAGAGCTCTCTTCGGAAGAATAACCAAAAACCGTATGTTCATCAGAGTTGGCAATGACATGATTCCCAGAACCAGCCGGAGCGCGACGAGATATTCCATCTGTATTCAAAGCATAGCGCTTATAATTAGCCACCTTTTTAGTCGTAAACTTGCCACGATCAACTCTATATTTAGCATAATTAAAAGGAGACACGCCTTCATGACCTTCGCAAATCTGTTTATCAATCAAAACTACTACTGGTGTCTGATATTTGTCCGCCAAATTAAAAGCTTGCATGGTTAAGTGAAAAGTTTCCGTAACATCTCCAGGGGCTAATACTAGGCGCGGAAAATCGCCTTGGTGCGCATGTAAAACAAAGCGGAGATCACCCTGTTCAGTCCAAGTCGGCAAACCAGTAGCTGGCTCGGGGCGTTGTCCAACAATAATTACAACTGGAGTTTCCGTCATACCAGCGAGCCCTAAGCCCTCAGCCATCAAACAAAAACCGCCGCCCGAAGTCGCAGTCATCGCTCTCGCCCCAGCAAACGAAGCGCCAATGGCCATGTTGATAGCAGAAATCTCGTCTTCCGGCTGTTTATAAATAAAACCAAATTCTTGTTGGAGCGGTGCCAATATCTGTAAAATATTGGAAGTTGGGGTCATTGGATAAATTGAAGCAAATTGCAGACCAGCGGCAATAGATCCTAAAGCTGCAGCTTCATTCCCGTTGATAACCAGAGCGGGTGACTTCCCTTTACGCTTAGTCAAACGCAATGTAATATATTTTGAAAAATTATCTTGAGCATATTTAAATCCAAGAGAAGCAGCATTAAGATTTTGTCGTAATACTTTCTCGCCCTTTTCAAGAAATTGTTCACTCAATAAATCTTGCAAATATTTTAAATCTCCTCCTAATAGATATAAAGATGCTCCTAGGGCGACGGTATTAATAACAATAATGTTACCAGCGCTACGCTTGGCCAAGTTATGTAAAGGCAAACCAAGCGCTATTGCTCCTGTCGGCACTTTTTTGACTACAATATTTTCGTCCGTATCATAAAGCATGACACCAGACTTAGCCAACTCACCAACATGACGATCAGCAGTTTCCTGATTAAGCGCCACCAAAAATTCCGTCGACTGCAACTGAGTAGCAATCGGTTCATCGGAAACACTAGTCTGCATCACGTTATGACCACCACGAATAATGGAAGGATATTCCATATAATCAAAAACGTAATAGCCAGAACGGGCGGCAATTTTAGAAAACATCAGACCGGCTGAAGTGATGCCGGCTCCAGCTGGTCCACCAATCTTAAAAGTAAAAACTTTCATAATAAAATAGTATGCCTAATTATATTAACTATAATTAGTTTGAAATATTATAATGGCATAATTATACAAAAATTATAACAAAAAATCGCCAAATTGGCGATTTTTAATCTGCGGAGAGTGGGGGACGTAGTTGGAACGATTTTTAATAGAAGTATTAGTCTAAGTTAACTTTTTTCTTAAAATTTCCCGAGCAAGAATCAGACCATGTTTTATATTGGCTCCAATATAGAATACCATCATTATAGGCAACATCTGTTATAAAAGCTCCTTTACAAGTCACTACATCAAGAAATGTTTCTTTTTGTGAGGTTAAGTTATAAACTAAAATTGTATAATCAGTCTTATTAGTATTTATAAAATCAATAAACGCAAAAAATACAAATGGGTATTTTATATACGGGTTACTTATGGCTGGTGTAATCTGCGAGTTAGTAGGTTTATTTATGGGAATTGAGATTGTTCTATTGTCACTTTTATTTACAAAATAAACCTTTCGATCGTGCAGAGTTAATTCAATAGGCTCTATAAAAAGAGAGCCCTCTTCAACTGAAATGGAAGTAACTCCAGTTTTAGGATCTGTCTTAGATTCATTTAAACTTGTTAGTCCGGATATTTTATTTTCTTCATCTCTACTAGTTATACTACCCTGAAAAAATTCAATAGAATTATTAGTAATTTTAAAATCACCTTTGGCGAATAAATAATATACTTCAGCTATAAGAATAATCGATAGTAGTAAAAATAAAATAATCTTTTTTTTCATATATAAATATTTATGTTAATATTATAGCATGACGTTCCAAAGTGATAAACCTCCTATTAAAAATAGCCCATGTTTAGGGCTATTTACAAACTGCGGAGAGGAAGGGATTCGGTCACGGTCGCTAAGCTTTTCACTTTCGCTTCGCTCGGCGAAAAGCAAGCGCCCCGACCCGGCCTCGGCGGCGCACAAGTGCGCATCGCCTCCGGCTTTCGAATCTCTTCCGAACCTCAACATTAACAAAAAAGACCCAACGCAGGTTGGGTCTTTTTTGTTAGCGGGCTACCTCGGGCTGGAACCGTTATTTCGGCAAGCCCAGCAAGGCTTTTCGGTGATTTTTTGAGGCTTTAATAAATAAGATCCTCGTGCGCTATGGTTTTTCTTAAAAGTGACAAAAGTGACACGACAATAAAGAAAAAGGTTACAAGATAATGTAATCTTTGGATTAAGATCCTAATTCTCGTCTATGAGCAATAATTGTCCTAACCTTACCCTTCCAGCCAGAATTATGTATTACTCTTTCGAATGAATCACCAAACCTACCAGACATTAAATCTAAACGAGTGAGTTTACTAAGCTCTTCCCAGTTATCATATAAAATATACACAGCGTTACCATATTCAATATTTTCAAAAACAACTAAATCATCCTCTAAAAGTGCTCCAAAGTATCTCCTAAAACCACTCTGACCAAAAACAAAACTTTTTGGTTTAAGCAATTGAAAAAAATCATACCTCTCTTTTGTTGTATCTTTTTGTTGCTGTGTTGGTGTTTTACCACGGAATATTCTTTCAATTGCTTCGTCGGCCGTGCCTGGTGGTAATATTTCCCAAGAAACATGTAATGATTTTGCATATTCTTCCATTGGCGTATCTGCTGACTCAATATCACAAAATCCAATATTTTCTTGTAAAATATTCAGATTTTCAAGTAAGCTAGAATTAAATTTTTCATCATCTTTATTGATAATTTCTTGAACCTGAAAAGTAATAACATATTCTTGTAAGCCTGGTCGACCGTTTTCACAATTTATCAAAATTTCTAATTCTTTTGGTGAGTGAAAATCTCTTGGGTATTTTTCATAAGGAAGATTCACTGTGTGAGTACCATTGTATGAATCACCATAGTTAGGAGATTCTACGCTATTATAATGAGTCTCTTTGGGAAGATCCTTGCGAATTTCTTCATAACCGTAAATGTTTCTGCCAGAGTATTTTCCCTGTTCCGCAGAAGGAATAATACTCGCAGGGAATGTAAGACCGCTATCATTTAAAAATATTCCTAAATGATTAAGGCCACCAGATGATAAATAATCTGCTTTAAATTTCTTTGCACAGCCAACTATTATATTATTGCCTTCTATGCGACTAATTTTTTCAATAATATCCTTAGGTATTTTATTTAAATTTTTTTTGAACATATATTTATTTTAATAATAGAAAATTGTTTCCAAATTTCGTTAATTTTATACTTTGTCCTTGCCAATTTCTTTTATTTTTTTCTTTAGAATCTTTTCTATATATGGACCCGTAATAGATTTTTTAACCCAAAAACATTCCTTTTTATTTTTATCTGGCACAACATAATCAACTAAGCTTTTACCATCTTCTGTGCCACAATGCATTTGATGAACAAAATCTTTTTCGTATTTACCATTACTAAATTCACAGTAATAAAGATATTCTCCTGTGCCTAGCTGAAAAACATGTGATGACCCATGACCATAGAAATAAATCTCTTTTATGTTAGGATCAGCCATTAAATCATTCACGTCATCCAGTGTTGCTTTTGGGTAAAAAGAAAAATCATCACCTCTCTTTTTTAAATATTTATATAATAATTTTATCTCACTAACATTAAAATTCGGTTTTATCCAAGCCTCAAGTTTGCGCCAATTTGAATGAGCTAACACAACAACCGTATGGCAAGATTTATTTAATTGAACTTTTTTTAGAAATCTCTTAGTTTGAAAAGAATTTAATGGATACAATATTACAAATAGTGGGGCAATCAAAATATAAAATAATTCTCTACCAAAATAATAAATACTGAATAATATCATTAAAGCAATATGTATATATAAAACTGCTAATAAATTCTTAATAGTAAAAATTGTTATTACTAAGAATATAAAATATAAAAGAAAAGCAACAAGCTCCCATTCTACAGCATTATTCTTATTAATTTTATCGTGATAAATCATATATTTATGAAACTTCAACATTCTTATCTCTCATATCATTATACATCACGACGGCTTGATCAATAATATTTTCGGTAAAAATTTCATCTTCTCCGTCGTCTAAAATTTTTATATAAATAAATCCTAAATTCTGAGGAACTTTTTTCAAATCAATTATTTTACTAACTAATAGTGTTCTAACTTGGCTATCATCTCCATACAATCCTCCTTGGTTTAAAGCGTCTAATACAGTCTTTGCCATATTATCTACATCACGATGTTGATAATCTTTTTTATCTGAAATAAAAAATTGAACAATAGCCACATACAATTTGCCGTTTGATGGAAATAAGTCAGACGGCTTGTCTCTGGCGACATAATCTGAAACTGCTTTTTTAAAAATTTTCACACACTCTTTTTCACCTTTTCTAACTTCTGGATCAATTTTATCCCCACCCTTAAAAGCTTCCTGGGTTGCCGGGATAATGCCCTTCATTATTAGACTGTATTCTTTGGCCTCCATCTATTTTTTAAAGCTAATTGACGAACCCTTTTTCATATCCTTAAAAACGGGGCTTGATTTTTCCGCCTTACTCTTTGATGTTTTTTTAATAATAGTTCTAGAACTTCCACCATAACCAGGCTTTGGAATTCTCTCGACAGAAGTTGTGTTTGGTCTACGACGAGTTTCGCTAACTGGAATAAATTCACCAGTCCTAGAATCTCTGCCCAATAAAGTTGTATAAGGTCTAGTAACAAAGCGTCCACTAACTGATGATTTGTACGATATTTTTACATCACCATGTTCAATATTGTGTCCTTTTTCATCATAAAAAGAAGCTCTGGTATTACTATCTCGACCAGATTTTGAAGCGATAAAGAATATATCGTTTTTCTTTTTCATATATAATTTAAATTTGTTTTGAGAACTGCTCATCCTTTCCATTGAGCAATTCTCAGAAACATTATTTTAGGATTTAATCCTATTACTTTCGATCAGTGTCGCCGCGTCCAGGCTTAGGAACTCTTTCAACGGTAGTTGTATTCGGTCTGCGACGAGCTTCGTCAACAGGAATAAACTCACCAGTTTTAGAATCCCTGCCCAGTAAAAATGACTTCGAATTGGACATATTGGTCTAATGCTAGAATTTGAATAATCGGTGCAAATCATGTACAATACAATTACTAAGTATACTGTGCTGATTTTATTGAATACCGACCTAGAACCAAGGGAAAGGAATTCTAATTCAATGAACACCTGAGTAAGCCACCAAAATTTGGTGGCTTATTTAGATTTTCAAATAATTATTTCTTTTTTGTACGATTATATGGCGATTGATTAACTGGTTTTAATCCAACGCCTAATTCAGAGGCTTTGCTTTGCACACCACCAACTGGACGGCCAAGCTTAAAGCCAATAACTCTAGTCGGAGTATTGTCTTTTGCAAGCTGTTTTAGTTGCTTGACTTCTTCTGATGTCCATTGCTTACCCGCATTTCTTAAATAATTTAGGTTACTCATATTTTTATAGTTAATTTTTAATTACATCAACGACCTTTCCATTAATAATAAATTGATCATCCTCACCAATATAAATTGGCATATACTCATGGTCAGAATTAGCTTTTAATATAATTCTGTTATGAGCTTTATCAGGATAAAACTCTTTTATTGTTGCCAGCCCGTCGATAATAGCTAGAACGACATCACCATCACTGTACTTACTAGCCTCTCTATCAACTAAAACATAATCACCAGTTTCAATATTTTTTTCATTAATCTTTGCTCGGTTCATGGAATCACCATCGGCTTTTATGGCAAACAAACGATTTTTATTTCTCGGCAGAAGACTGGAAGATATTTTTAGGTAGCTGTCCACTTTTTGATCAGCATATGTGACGGCTGGACCACAATTGGCTGCTCCAACAACTGGGATGGCAAATAACGGACTTTTAGTGGTATGATTATATCCTTTCTGGACTAGTTTCAGCACACCTTCGTCTAAATTCATTTGGATTAAGCCTCGTTTTTCTAATTGCTGAAGATGATATTTAGCGATTTGAGGCTTTCCTTTTGCCCCTAATAATTCAGCTATCTTTCTAAGGCTGAACGACCCCATTTCTGGAGTAGAAGCGATAAGATTTAATAATTGGGTTTGTATTATATTCATATGTCTTAATTATAGCACACTATTAATTATTTTTCAAGTCTTTTTGTCAAACTATTTGACATTTTACACTACTTAATATATAATTGATTTTGTATGAAGATATTAGATATAAAAACGGCACAAACACCACCTAAAAATGGGGATGTAATCATCCAGCTCACAGATATTCAATTACATACAAACATCCGAGTACCAGAATTTGCGGGTAAAAGCATGAGTAAAAAAATAGAAGCCATGGAGCCAGGAAGAGCTATATTCCCTATACCCGAGCAAGAGACTAATTTAAAGAATGGCGAATTCAATCTAATGATGAACATAACTAATGATCCGCATCTGTTAGAAATGGTTGAAAAGTATCAAAAAGAGGGTAAAAGAGTGATTATATCTGTGCCTCATAACATGCCCGTTTTTCTTGGAAAGGACGCCACGCAATTTATGGACAGTAAACAGGGACGAAGAATACATAGACGAATTGAAAAAGAAAAAAGATAATTAAAAACCTAATAACAGCGTCGCAAAGAGAATAGAGTAGCGCCAAAAGCCATGCCTATTCCGCGCAAGAAATAGTCTTAGACTTCATGTCTGGGCCTGTTTCATGTGTGGGATGGGCTTTTTTGTTTGTAAAAAATAATTTAATTAATTTAACTAAAAATTCTATGAAGAAATTAGAATGGCACACAGTGCAAAAAAAAGTTAACGACCTGGTTCCCCAAGAAGTTAACCCTAGAGTAATCAACGACAAGCAAATGTCGGACCTTAAAAAGAGCTTGGCTAAATTTAATTTAGTCGAAATTCCAGCCATCGACTTAAATGGCAAAATTTTGGCCGGCCACCAGCGGGTTAAGGCCCTTCAAATCCTTGGTAGAGGCGAAGAACTAATTGACGTGAGAATTCCTAATCGTCAACTAACCGAAGATGAAGCAAAAAGATATTTAATTGCCAGTAATGCTTTAGGTGGTGACTGGGATTTTGAAAAGCTAAAATCTTTTGATTTAGATCTATTGGTTGACATTGGTTTTGACCAGGTCGATTTATCTCATTTCTGGGATAAGGAATTAGAAGTTAAAGACGAAGACTTTGATGTTGAGGCGGAGTTAAAAAAGATAAAGACACCAAAAACTAAACCAGGCGACCTAATACATTTAAGCGGACATCGCCTACTTTGTGGTGATTCTACTAACCCCGATAATCTCAAACGGTTATTTGGCGACGATAAGGCTTCAATGATATTTAGTGACCCTGTCTATAACATTAAGCTGGACTATTCCAAGGGTATTGGTGGTAAAAACGATTATGGTGGCGCTGTAAATGACAACAGGAGTTATGAGGAATATAAGCAGTTCATCAAGAACTCCCTATTAGCCGCTCTACCAAACACTAAACCTGATACTCATATCTTCTACTGGTGCGACCAAACATACATTGGCTTATTTCAAGAACTATATCGAGAACTAGGAATAATTAATAAACGGGTTTGTCTGTGGCTTAAAAATTCACAGAATCCAACACCAAAGGTCGCATTTAATAAATGCTATGAACCTGCTGTCTATGGTGTTAAAGGCAAACCATACATCAATCCTGACATTAAAAATTATAACGAGGTTTTAAATAAAGAGCTGGGTACGGGTAATGAAATGTTTGAAGATGTCTATGATTCTTTAGATATTTGGCCTACCAGGCGTATTTCAGGCAAAGACTACGAACACGCCACCAGCAAGCCCCCAAAGCTCTACGAAAAGGCTATAAGGCGCTGTACCAAGCCAGGCGACATTATCCTTGATTCTTTCTCTGGATCAGCCAGCACGATTATAGCGGGTGAACAATTAAAGAGAAAAGTTTATGCAATGGAGCTTGAGCCAGTTTTCTGTGATTTGGCGATAGCGAGATATCGAAAATTAACAGGCAGAAAGGAGGTGGTTGAGCATGTCTAAGAAAAGCAGACTTCAAGAAGCGTTCTTTAACGAACTCAAAAAAGTACCAATCGTTCTAGTTGCTTGCGAAAAATCAGGCGTATCTCGTAACAGCATTTATCGCTGGAAACGAGAGGACAAAGAATTCTCGAAAGCAATGGATGAAGCCTTAGCCGAAGGCGAAGCTTTGGTAAACGATATGAGTGAAAGCCAGCTCTTAACGATGATCAAAGAGAAAAACTGGTCAGCGATTAGCTTTTGGCTTAGACATCGCAATCCAAGGTTTAAAGATAAGATTGAGGTAACTTCAAAAACAGAAGATACCGACGAACTAACTCCTGCGCAAGCAGAAGTAGTAAAACACGCTTTGAAACTGGCTAAACTATTGCCAGCCGATGAGCAATTAATAATTAATAATAAAAATACATATGATGGTAAACAAAATGATTCCCCAGGAGATGGTGGAACAGATGACCCAAGACAAGAAGATAAGAACAGCGATAACTAGAGAAAGTTTCTCCTATTTCTTTCACTTCTATTACGCCCATTATGTTAAGTATGAAACTGCGGATTTTCAGAAAAACATAATTTCTTTAATTGAATCCAGTCACAAAGAAAATTTGTTTGTAGTGGCTTTTAGAGGATCAGGTAAATCAACAATTATCACCGCCGCTTATCCGATTTGGGCAATCCTTGGTAAACAGCAAAAGAAGTTTGTTGTTATCTTCTGCCAAACTCAAGCCCAAGCCAAACAGCACATGATGAACTTGCGCCGAGAACTAGAAGATAATGACCTGCTTAAAAAAGACTTGGGCCCATTTCGAGAAAATAGCGATGAATGGGGCGCACAATCAATCGTTTTCTCAAATACCGATGCTAGAATTACCGTTGCTTCAGTTGATCAAAGCATTCGAGGTATTAGGCATTACGAAAACCGACCTGACTTAATTATTTGCGACGATGTGGAAGATATTAGCTCAACTAAAACTAGAGATGGTCGCAATAAAACCTATCAATGGCTTAAAGGCGAAGTAATCCCTGCTGGCGATAAAGATACAAGGCTAGTTATAGTCGGCAATCTTTTGCATGAAGATTCGCTGCTTATGAGACTAAAAGAAGAACGAGAAAAAGACGTTATTGATGGCCACTTTTTATATTATCCTTTAATAAACAAGAAAGGTGTCTGTCTTTGGCCTGGCAAATATCCAACTGAAAAAGATGTAGAAATTGAAAGGAAAAAGGTCGGCAATGAAATTACCTGGCAACAAGAATATCTGCTTAACATCGTACCATCAGAAGACCAAGCTATTTATCCTGAATGGATAAATTACTACGATGAAATTCCAGAAAGAATGGGTATGTACGGAGGCTATAAATCTCATTTAGAAGTTAGAATCGGCATCGACCCTGCTATTTCACAAAGTGACGTGGCCGATTATACTGCTATGGTCCCAGGATTACTATTTGAAACCAAAACAGGATATAGAATTTATATCTTACCAAAGATAATTAATAGACGGCTTAATTTTCCAGAAACAACTGATACTTGTAAAGTAATGTATGAAAGCTACAAAAAAGACTATGACCTTGTTAGATTAGTTGTTGAAGATGTCGCCTATCAAAAAGCTTTACCGCAACAACTAAAAGTTGAGGGCATCCAAAATGTAATGACAACTCGTCCAGGAAGCCAAGATAAACGTAGTCGATTAGTATTAACCGCTAATATGATTAAAGGTGGACAAATACTTTTCCCAAGAAAGGGTGCAGAAGAATTAATTCAACAAATAGTCCACTTTGGCGTTGAAAAGCATGATGACTTAGCTGACGCTTTTGTTAATTTAGCTAATAGTTTGTTGGATCATTATCCAAACCCACCAAGAATCTATTTTTTATAGTTATTTCCTTTAATATTAAAGGGAAAGTTATCGACAAGTTGCCAACAGCTAACTGCTTAGCAAAAGCTTAAAAGTGTGTCATTAATGGAGGCGTAGATTTAACTAATAATTAAGTATAATCATATGCCTCCATTAGATATTCCCTTAAAGTATTGTCTGTATGCTAGAAAAAGCACTGAATCAGACGAACGACAAGTTCAATCAATTGATTCTCAAGTTAAAGAAATGCTCCAAATTGCCGAAAGAGAAAATTTAGAAATCGTTGATATTAGACGAGAATCAAAGTCTGCAAAAGATTCTGGTAATCGTCCTATTTTTAAGGAATTATTAAAAGACATAGCGGAAGAGAAATTTAATTCAATTCTTACTTGGGCCCCTGATAGACTTTCAAGAAATGCTGGCGACTTAGGATCACTCGTTGATTTAATGGATGAGAAAAAATTAATGAGCATTCGTACCTTTGGCCAAACATTTAGCAACTCCCCAAACGAAAAGTTTTTGCTCATGATTCTATGCTCTCAAGCGAAACTAGAAAATGATAATCGAGGGATAAACGTTAAAAGAGGTTTAAGGGCAAGATGCGAAATGGGCTTATGGCCGACTTGTCCACCAACTGGTTACTTCAAAGAAAAGCGAGTTGACCATAAAGGACAATGTTTAGTCGATCCTGACAGGGGTCACATTATCAGACAAATGTTTGAAAAAGTCGCTTATGAAAAGTGGTCAGGTCGTAAGATTTACAATTGGCTGCGATTTGATTTAAATTTTAGAACAGAACTCGGAAAAAAGCATTTAAGTTTAGGTAACATTTACCGCCTATTAGAAAATACCTTCTATTATGGCCCCTTTGAATACCCACGAGGAAGCGGCAATTGGTATCAAGGAAAACATGAACCAATAATCACAAAGGAGATGTTTGATTTAGTTCAGGATCAAATGAAAAACTCCCAATTAGTCAGGCGAGAAAATATCGAGTTCGCTTTTACTAAAGTTATGACCTGTGGTTTATGTGGTTCTGGCATATCGGCAACCGAAAAATTTAAGAAATTAAAAAATGGAGGTTTTAACCGTCATATTTATTATGGCTGTACTAAGGCGAAAGATAAAAATTGTAAATCTGGCTATATTAGTGAAGAAGATTTAATTAAACAATTACAAAAACAGGTTGAGAAATTAGATTTTAAAAAGTTACCCGTTCAAGATAAGATTGAGGGTGAAATTAAAAGATTCAAGAAATTTCAAATGATGGCGACTGGCAAAAATCAAAACATCGACGTGAGCGACGTCGATGTTAAAAACTATATTAAATTTTTATTAAAAGAGGGTGATGATCAAGAGAAGCGAGAATTACTTACTTGTTTAAACGGAGAAATTTTGTTGAAGAATAAGATGGTTGAAATTAAGTAAAATAATATTAACTATTTTTTTATAAAAATATCAATAATCCTTTTTCCTGAAACATTTGATATATCATCAAGAGAAAACTTTTCTAAAGGTGTTAAACCTCTGCCGGAATATTCAAGAGTTCTATAAAGATATCCGATAAATGACCCTGCATAGCGAAAACGGCGGATATAAGCCTCTATATGCTCATTAATTAATTCATTATAACCCTTCCAGCTGAATAAGCTACGGTCATATTCAATCCATTGATCAACAAGATATTTTAACAGAATAATAATCTTATCTTTCGCCAATAAATTGCCTTTTTGGGCGATACGTACCAGCCTAATACTAATCCAATCACATATACATTTATCGTCTTTATTTTGGCAAGCCAGGAATGTATATAATTTACTATTATACTTTTTTAAAATTACCTCTAATTCATCTTTGTCGCTATATATCGGTATATCTTTTTTATTTCTTCTTCTAGTCTTTAGCCAAAGTTTCTGATTACATCTTTCTAACCGAGAAACAACATAATCCCAATCTGGATCATTAAATTCAGTCTTAATATTTTTTATTATGAATATATAAGATACTTTGCAGCGATATTTTATCCAGACTGAGTTAAATGAAACTGGTTGTTTTTTGGTTAAAGAGCGATTGATGTTTATAATAGCTTTTTCTAAATTCATTTCTCTCCATTTATTTTTTTACTATTTTATAATACTTCTGGAGATACATTAATTCTCATAATTATATTTCCAATAATTCCCAAGTGGAAAAATCTTCGGCGTTAATTTCTGCGCCTTGTTTTTTGTAGCACATCCATCGACCAGAAAAATCCCTAGAATTTGTATTTGCCACAATGCCACCAAAAATATTTTTGTGTTTTTTTATATATTCCTGTAATCCATCACTTTTTTCTCGTGCGTCTTTAATTGTATTTCCACTTTTTGTATCAAACAAACCTATTTTTCCATCTTTATACTTTACTATGAAATCAACATAAAAAGGTCTTTGTTCTTCATTCTCAATATAAGACACGGCAAAAAACGTAGCATCTCTATCGCCATTCTTAAACCACCATTCAATTTGATTTGATTTTTCAAGAAATTTAATAAACGCCCCTTCTGTTTTCCATTTATTATCATAATAGAAAGGCTTCATTACTGATAATTTAGTTTTAAGCTCCATGAAGTTTCCGCCATAGTTCAAAATTTCAGGCACTTCCCAGTCGGCTGATTTTTGCAATTCTGCTTCGCGTTTTTTAGTTTCGGCAATATATTTTTCTTTAGCACTATCAATAACATTTACAAAATGCTGACCATTCTTCGGACTTAAAACAATATTTATTATTTCAGTAAAGCGATCGGTATATTCCATGCCCAGGCAAACTCTAAAGAAGTAATAAATCGCTTCTTTTAATCTGCCAATTGAACGGTCTTCGGGATAAAATGGGGAAAGATTGTTTTTTACAAAAAAATCATAGAGTTTTTGTAAATCTGTTTCATTTTCAGTGTTAATTTTAGCTTCACCTCTAATTTCCGCATTTGTCAGTTTATCAACACCCTCCGCTTCATAATCCGAAATTAAAGATAGCTCAAGTTTTTGGCCTTTTGTTTCGATTTTCTTTTCTAGATTATATAACTTTGCCTCATCTAAAAAGATATTAATAAATTTCGGACTTAAACGAGTTTTTTCTCTTTGTCTCAAACGATAAACAGATTCTAATTTAATTGACTCGTAGCTATCTGCTCTTTGACTGGTATAAATCGTTACATAGTTTTTTGCCATGTCTTCCTTAATCTCAATATCAGCAAGATTTGTAAACACAAATCCGTGATTCAAGATTTCCTGTTTATAGTGTCCCGAGTCAGGTTCTGGCATACGCATAATTCGCCCGACTGTTTGCACGGAGAATGAGAGACTTTTCCAATCTCTAAGAAGCATCAGCACTTGAGCGCGAGGACAATCCCAGCCCAAAGCGATTGCTTGTTTAAAAATTAAAACTTCGGTTTCATGATCATTTTTGGCAATATTTTCAAGATTTTCTTTTTCTTCAGACAAATAAATTGCCAGTTTTCCATTTTCAGTAGTCAGTCCGTATTTATCTTTCAAAATTCGCACAACTTCATCTTTTATCAAATCTTCCTGCTGTGTTTTTCTGTCTGGTAATTGAATCAAGAGAAGTGGATTTATATTTAACCCCGCATCTTTATATGTTTTAACAATTTCAAATCTCTTTTTCATTGCTTCCTCAAGCACCATTGCATCTGTTCCGTCAGCAAGAGCGGTTTTTAAACTATCGCCAGACAAAAAATTTTTAAAATTAGGGTTAAGGATTACTGATTTTTTAATCATTCCTTCCAGTTTTACATCCTCCAATGACACAGAAACAATTTCGTCAGGATTTGAAATAATCGGAGTAGCGGAAACTTCAATCGTTAATCTTGGAGAAATATCAGAAATTAAATCTTGCGAAATTTCGCTCGTTGCGTGGTGGTGGCTTTCGTCAATAATTAAAACAATTTCTCGCCCCTCTTCTTTTGTGTTCTCTACAATTTTACCAAGATAAAATTCTTTTTCATTTTCTTTAACTATGGTGTTTTTGTCTCTCTTGTTTATACTTTCCCAGTTCAAAAATAGAATTTCATTTTCGCTGATTTGTTTATTAATCAAATCTTCAAAATTTGAACATTCTAAAGCTCTTGTATCTTCATAATATTTTTCTAGCTTCTCCTTGCTTTGAGTGTGTAGTTTTCTTGGAGCGGTCCAAATAAACGAAAGGGGGGTTCTAATTTCTTTATCATCAATAAGCTGCTTCAAATATTCCGCCATCATTATGGTTTTACCTGAGCCAGTCGGGGCCTTGAAAATGACTTTCTTCTCACCACTTTGAGCCAGTAATTCCTTGCTTCTTGAGAGAAGTTTTTTTATAGCTGTACTTTGGTAGTCTTTTAGTTGCATAGTTTTTCAATTATTTAAATATTCTGCGATAAACTCGTAATATTGCTTCTGGTATTGGTGATAATTTTACTTTTTTCTTCATATCTCCAAACTCATCGTCAAAAGTATCATCGCCCAGCGAGAAAATATAAAGGCTAAATTTACCGTCTATTTTTTCAATTTCCTTTTTAAAATCATCTATCGATTGATGGTCAAATATAATTCCAAGATACCGTTTTTTGTTTCGAAAAATTTTATATTGCTTTGTTAATTTAACTTCTTCAAAAATATCTTCTTTTATACAAAGCATCTCTGTCGTTTTTTCAGTTAAAGCGATCTTGTTTTTATCTGTAGCGTCAGCGGGGACAAAAGAGGTTTTAAAATATTTAAGATTTCCGCCTAAGCCTTGTTTTTTGCCATTAATTTTTTTTACCCCATATAAACGCAAAGCATTGTCCTCTATTTTAACTTCTAATTTATCATAATTTTTCTTATTGCTTTCTTTTACTTTTTCTAAATCATCAAAAGTGACATCGATATCTGTTAAAACTTTTTCGTTTAACTTTTGCTCATAGATTATTTTTTTTTCTTGTCCAGTAAATTTATAACCATTAATAACGTTCTTAATTCTTGTAAAAGTGATTTCCTCCGCTATATTATTTTCATTATTTGTGCAAAGAATAAATCTTCTGCTGCCTTTATCTATTTGATTTAATTCCAAAACAGCCTGTCCTGTTGTGCCTGACCCAGCAAAAAAATCTAATATTATTGAATCTTTTTTATTACTCATTGCTTGGATAGACTGCATTACTGCAGCGGGAGCTTTTGGGTATTGAAACAACTCCCTTTCCCCTAAAATGTTGTCCAAAATTTTTGTACCATAATCACTAGCTGAAAATTCGGGGTCTACCCATAGAGATTGGGTCATTCTTCCGTCCAGTCCACCTCTAAATTTAAAGTATATTTGATAATCATTTTTTGTATGTTTAATAATAAGATCGCCAGTTTTATACATTTCGTCGATTACATCTTTCGATCTTCTCCATATTCTTTTTTCACCTCTACTGTCTATCGGTAAAATTTCAATGCCTAGTTTTTCCACGGAACTAACTCTACCAGTCTTTTTATCAAAATATATTGGATAATATCGATCAGATAATTTACCTTTTTTATTAAAGGCGTTACTGTCCACACCTTGTTTTCTTAAATTTACTGGTAAATACCAAGTTTCATCCTCATCTTGTTTATAGTTGTGAGTTTTTTCGGACGGATCAACACCAAGTTTTTTAATAAATGACTTTTGCGATTTACCAAAAAAAACAGCATATTCATGTATTAACGACACCTTTCGCTTCGTCATCCTTCCTTTTGGATTATTCCTAATTGCAACAGTTCCTAAATGATTAAATTCACCAAATATTTCTTCTATGAGTAACCAAAGACGAGGCATTTCGTAATCATCTATAGTCACGCAAATTATTCCATCAGGGCTAAGAAGGTTTTTGGCAATATTTAAACGATGACTCATGAAAGAAATCCATTTTGTATGTCTGTATGGGTCTTCACCATCAACATAATCATTATTGTATTTCCAATCTTTAGCGCCTGTGTTATACGGTGGATCAATATAAATTACATCTATCTTGCCCTTGTGAGTGTAATTTAAAACTGAAAGGGCGTGAAAGTTGTCACCCTCAATTAGTAAATTTATAGGTTTAGCAGTATCAGTAATTATTTCTTTACTTTTCACTTCTTCTAAAACTGGCAATTCTGTTTTGCATTGCTCAACAACATTTTCAAGCTTTTCCTCCCAAACAAGCCCATATTTTTTGCGCTTACGAAGTTGATCAATCTCTTTAATCAACTCCTTTCTATCCCAGTTTGTATAATCTTTTTTGGCCATAACTTTATTTCATTAATTCATCAAGTGAAATGCCTAAAACATTAGCGATTTTAATAACCGTATCAATAGTAGGGCTGGATGTTGATCCAGACTCTATTTTTGATATTGTTTGAAAAGATAAATTTGCCTTTTTCGACACCAAATCCTGAGACAATCCCTTTTTCAAACGAAGTTCCTTTATACGTTTACCAATTTTACTCTGTTCTTTACGTGTGTCCATATATAAAACTTTATACCTATAATTTTATCAAATAAAACCTATTTTGTAAATTTTAATAAACCGACTTTATAACAAAAATAGAGCCTAAATAAGCTCTATTTTTAAGTACCTCGTGCTAGCACGATGTTGCGGAGAGGAAGGGATTCGAACCCTTGATACGCTAATAAAAACGTATAACAGGTTAGCAACCTGCCGCTTTCAACCGCTCAGCCACCTCTCCTAATGATGCTAATAATTCTTAAACGATTACTTCCGCTAAATTATTTTTTATGTTATAATCACTATATAAAATATGGCCTGGCTTGTCAAACTGGGCTAAAAAATAACAAAAATATGCCACAAGACCTTAATAAATACCTAAAATGGCCGGTACCGGAATATCACCGTCCGGAACGCAGTCGTAATTGGTATATCGCCGCAGGAATTTTTGTCGTTATCTGTCTATTCGGCTCCTTCTTCTCATTGGAAAACTGGAAAATAATCTTTTTAGGCCTCAGTTCTAATTTCCTATTTGCTTTAATAATCATCATCGCTTCTATTATAATGATTATTAACGATGGCCGAGAACCCTTAATGGTTAATATCGAACTAGGACCTGAGGGCATAAAAATCGGCCGAAGATTTTATGACTATGATGAATTTAAAAATTTTACGGTTCTTTATAAACCGCAGCAAAGCCTTAAAAATTTATACTTAGAATTTAAAAATAACTTGCGCCCGCGTCTATCTATCCCCTTGCGCCATATGGACGCCCTAATGATTCGTAATTTTTTAGTGCGCTACTTAGACGAAGACCTCGAGCGAATCGAGATGCCTCTATCAGAACAATTGACTAAAATACTAAAACTGTAATAGAATAAAAGCAGTTTTTAAACTGGGTAATTCCGGTTTAAGAGGCTTTCGTCGTTCAAAGGATAGGACACAAGATTGCGGATCTTGTAATCCAGGTTCGATTCCTGGCGGAAGCACTAATAAACGAGCTAGATATAATCAACCAATATTAATATTATATGTTGACTAGCCGCTCCCGCGTTACTGAACTATACCGCGTTGGCAAAACAACTTCTTCTCTCTTAAAAAAGCTAGGTCTGGAAACTGTCCATGACCTGCTTTTTTATTTCCCCTTTCGCTATGAAGATTTTTCTCATCATTCCAAAATCACCGATCTTAAAGTCGGCGATAATGCTAACATTATCGGAACCATTGAATTAATACAAAATCGTAAAAGCGTTAAACGCCGCTTAGCCGTCACCGAGGCTTTAGTAAGCGACGAAAGTGATTCTCTAAAAATAATTTGGTTCAATCAGCCCTTCTTAGCCAAAAATTATCGCGTCGGCGATAAAATATCGCTGGCCGGTCGGGTTAGTGAAAATTATGGACAGCTAGTCATGCTTTCGCCATCCGCCGAAAAAATATATTCGACTGACTTAATCCATACCAGCGGCTTAATCCCTAACTATCATCTAACCGCTAAGCTAAGTCAAAAACAAATCCGTTTTTTAATAAAAGAAATAATTGCGCTCGCCGATGAAGAAATTGACTGGCTGCCTCAGGAAATAAAAAATCGTCTAAAACTCCTCGATTTAAACCGCGCCTTACGCCAAATTCATTTTCCTAAAAATTTAACCGAAATTAAAGAAGCCCAAGAGCGCCTCGGCTTCGCAGAACTTTTCTTACGTCAACTAAAAGCACAAATAATTAAAGCGGCACTCAAGGGACGGCAAGCGATTCCGATTAAATTTCAAGTCGAAACGACTAAAAATTTTGTTAACTCTCTGCCCTTTAAATTAACGGAGGCTCAGCGTCAAACCGCTTGGGAAATACTGAGTGACCTAAAAAAAGATCAACCGATGAGCCGCCTTCTCGAAGGCGAAGTCGGTAGTGGCAAAACTTTAGTCGCCGTTATTGCTCTGCTTAATGTCGTCCTAAATAAAAAACAGGCGGCGCTCATGGTGCCGACCGAAATCTTAGCCGAACAGCATTATAATAATATCAGCAAGCTGCTCGCGCCTTATAAATTTAAAATCTCTCTCTTAACAAGCAGCCACCGCGATAAAGAGGCTCAGACGGCCGATATTATTATCGGTACTCAAGCGCTTATTCAAACAAAAGTTAAGTTTAAAAATTTAGCGCTCGCGATAGTCGACGAACAACATCGTTTCGGAGTTAAACAGCGACAAAGAATTTTAAATTATAATCAAGAGACTAATCAAGCGCCACATTTTTTATCTCTAACCGCGACGCCGATTCCCCGTTCTCTGGCGCTAGCCATATATGGCGATTTAGATTTATCAATTATTAATGAACTGCCGAGCGGCCGCCGGCCAGTGCTAACTAAAATAATAACGGAAGAAAAGCGCTCGGCCAGTTATAATTTTATTCGCCAAGAAATTAAAAAAGGCCACCAAGCTTTTATAATTTGCCCGCTAATCGATGAGTCCGATACGCTGGGCGTAAAATCTGTTAAAAAAGAACACGAAAAATTAGCTAAAGATATTTTTCCGGAATTACGGGTCGGCCTCTTGCATGGTAAACTGAAAGCTGCCGCCAAAGAAAAAGTCATGCAGGACTTTTTAAATAATAAAACCCAAGTACTCGTCGCCACGGCCGTAATAGAAGTCGGCGTAGACGTTCCTAACGCGACAATCATGATTATCGAGGGAGCCGAACGTTTCGGTTTAGCTCAGCTTCATCAATTCCGGGGACGCGTCGGACGCGGGCAAGAACAATCCTATTGTTTATTATTCCCATCGCAAGAAGAAATAACCAACGAAAAAACTATCGCTCGCTTAACCGCACTAACTAAATATAAAGATGGTTTGACGCTAGCAAAAATAGATTTAAAAATGCGGGGCGCTGGCGAATTATATGGAAGCTACCAGAGCGGTTTCCCCGAGCTACAAATCGCCTCCCTCTTTGATTATGAAAACATAAAAAAAGCCCAAGCCGAGGCTAGCGCTTTAGTCTCTCAAGATCCGAATTTAAATAACTATCCTCTTTTAAAACAAAAACTAGGCGAATGGGAGGAAAGTATCCATCTAGAATAGATTAAAATATTTATAAAAGAGAAAAGGGCATTCAATTAGAATGCCCTTTTTTTGTTTTAAGATTTGGTAAATAGTTTGGCTGTTGCAGCCTTAGCTAACGCCGCTTTGCGCATGTTCCACCAGAGAACGAACGCCGCTACCGATAGGCCGAAAAGCATCACACCATAAATATTGCCGAAAATACATTCGGCATATTCTATGGCCTGGATCGTGAAAAAGGCTCCGGCGTTACTTAGACTATTCAAGCCCAAGAAAAAAACGACCATCGTGGCAATCATTACGACCACTGAAGAAATAGCGGTAATAATGATGTTGATTCCTCCGATGAATGCTAAGATTCCTCCGATTCCTTTTACAAGGCGAACAATAGCTCGAGGTAGCAGGGCTACGAAGTCCCAAAACAAAATATCCTCCAAAAAGATTTTTACCCCTTCTTTTAATTCAGCCATAGCTTGACTGAAAGAAATAAAGTGAATATAACCTAAACGATTTATCAAAGAACTTAACATTTCTGACTCCTGATTTATGATTGCTCTATTATTACAATTAAAATTTCAATATCTCAATGATAACACTTTTAGAAAATAATGTCAATAGATGGTTAAAAATGACTAAAAAACTTAATAAAAACTAAATATCTAACAAATAATTAACTATAATTAGCTAAAAATTATCAACAGGCCATAACTTGACATATTATATAAACAATATTAATATACAAAGGCAATTAACTTTCTTTCAAAAAACATGGAGTTCAAAATGGCTACTGGTAATACTCGCGATACTGCTCAAATTGTTAAAAAAGACCCTCACTTCCCCGTCAGAGACGAAACGGCTATAATTTGCCGCGCCTATTTAAACGGTGAAATTCCTATTGATATCTTTTATGGCTGTCAATTGGAAAAAAAGGGGTTCCTGTTCGAATATGCACCGGCGGAAACAATTCTCCCGCGAGAATCAACATCAGTCTGGGAAATAAAATTTACCAGTGAAAAAGACGCGGAAGCGGCTTTTGAAAAATGCTTTAACTTTTCGGTCGACACGGCTATCCTCATCGACCAGAAACGTGGAGTTTTAGCCCCCAATCAAACGCCAGAAATCATCTTGGCGATTGAAGAGTTATCCGAAAAAATCATGTCGGAATAAACTCAGAAACTTAAAACGGACAGCCCCTCGGCTGCCCGTTTTCTATTACTTTAAATAATTAATTTACCGAATTATTTCGATTAAGTTTTCTAAATTATCAAGGCCGATTATTTTTAATTTGGTTTTCTTAATTTCAACTTTAGGAATAATCGCTGTTTTAAAACCTAAACGTTCCGCTTCTTGGAGCCGTTCCGCTAATTTAAAAACATTACGAACTTCCCCGCCTAATCCGACCTCGCCGAGAACTAAGGTTTCTCGATCAAATTTCTTATTTAAATTCGAAGAGATAATGGCCGCACAAGCCGCTAAATCTAAAGACGGGTCATTAACTTTCAAACCGCCGACAACGTTTAAAATTATATCCTGATTAATTAAATTAACTCTAGTCCGTTTAGAAATAACCGCGCTTAAAACCTGTAAACGGTTTAAATCAAAACCGCTCGCCTTGCGCTGCGGATAACCGAAAATCGTCTTAGTAACTAAAGCCTGTAAATCCGCGAGAAACGGCCGCGTCCCTTCGATTAAACAACTAATGACCGAGCCGGAAATATTGCCGGCGCCGGACTCAATAAAGGCGGCACTGGGATTTTTAACTTCTTGAAAACCGGCACCCGTCATTTCTAAAACACCTAATTCATTAACCGAGCCGAACCGATTTTTAGTCGTCCGCAAAAGACAATAATTATTATTCGGCTCATGCTCTAAATATAAAACCGTGTCAACGATATGTTCGAGCGATTTCGGCCCGGCCACTTGGCCGTCTTTCGTAATATGGCCAATGAGCAAAACCGCTATATTATTAGTCTTAGCTAATTCTAAAAATTTAACCGCCGCCGCCCGAATCTGGGTAATGCTACCGGCTTCCGTCGGAATCATTGAAGAATAAACAGTCTGAATAGAATCAATAATTAAAAGATCGGGTTTAACTTTAAGCGTCGTGGCCACTATCTTCTCGACATTGGTCTCCGACATAAAACCGAACCCCTCTAAACGGCAATTGAGCCGCAATAAACGAGACTTAATCTGCGCGGCCGACTCTTCGCCGCTACCGTAGAGAACAGACTTATCCGTGCCTAAAGCGTTCGCAATTTGCGCTACTAAAGTCGACTTGCCAATGCCTGGTTCGCCGCTTAATAGGACTAAAGATCCGGGGACCAAGCCGCCGCCTAAAACTCTATCTATTTCCGCAAGCCCAGTCAGAGAACGATTAAGATCCATATCTTTAATCTGTCCTAAATCAACTAAAGAGGCCCCTCCGACTTTTTTAGCCTCAGCTTTTCTCGCTTGCTGCGAGTCGGTCATTTCTTCTTTTAAAGTTCCCCAAGCGCCACATTCCAAACAACGCCCGCTCCATTTCGGAGACTGGGCGTCACAATTAGAACAAACATAAATTGTTTTCAAATTAGACATAGTTACTTATTTTTCTTTAACCTAGTTACTTATTCTTCTGCCAATAAGCTTTATCAATTAACCAATCACTACCGACTTTTACAAAACCGAAATCGATTTTTTGAATATAAGGCTCTCCGCCCCCAATTTGGCTATTACTCTCGCGTCTTTCCGTTGTGACCGTAATTTCCGCGGTACCGTCCTTATCGGCAAAACTTTTTAACTCCGTCGTCAGTGCTTTCGTTTCAATTCCATAATATCCCTCGACCGCCTGAGGATTTTTTTTCAGATCAGCCACATATTTATCAACCCACTCGCGGAAACTAGCCGTCATGAATATCTTTAGATCCGTAAAATTACCATAATCGGATTGGTTGGAATAAGAACCAAATCTTTCGCTATAAAGCATTGCCCGCTTCGCTAAATCAGCGGCGCCTACCGGGAGTGGCTTCTCTTTAGAAATATCATACTGACGGCCATCTAGCGGTTTGTCACTAGGCGTTGTTGTCCCATTCGTTGAACTAGACGGTAGTGACGCGCTCGAACTCGCGATATCTGGCTCAAGCTTAGGCGCGACGCTAGGACTTTTAGCCAGAATAAAATAAAGAATAACTAAAAGGAATAATAAGCCTAAGACGATAAGTAAAATCCCTGTTTGTTTACGATTATTTAGCATATATTTTGAGATAATCAAAAATAATTTAACGACCGCGGCTGGATAATTAAGTCGTCGTTTCCGCCGCCTGGCTCTCATCAAATTCTTTTTTCGCTTCTTCTATTTCTAGGAGCTGTCGCGGATCCGAAGTAATTAATTGGTCCTCGGAATAAGAAGCGACTGCTTTCATAGCCACGTGTTTATTCCCGGCAAAAAATATTCCCTCTCCGACCCCGCATTCTAATAATAAATATTTTTCGCCTTCAGTTAGTAAAAAGGTTTTTTTGACTAGATCAATCGCCGCCGGCGACTGCTTCAATAAAATTTGGAGCGAAGAGTTAGTAACAATCGCTTGGCCGTAGGGCGAAGTCAAAAAGTCATTAACGTCCTGAGTAATCGTCGTCACCCCTAAATAATATTTACGGCAACGTTTGACTAAAGCAAAAATAAATTTAGCGCTATCTTCATGCTGCATCATCCACCAGGCTTCATCAATCACTAAAATCCGCTTCTTCATTTCGCTGCGCACTACGTTCCAAATATAATTGACGATCGTATAAATCGCAATCGGTCGAAGTTCATCTTCTAAATCGCGAACTGAAAAACAAACCAATTGATTATCCATCTCGACATTAGTCTGGTTATTCAGTAACCCGGCGAAGGTCCCTTGCGTAAACTTTTTAAGACGCAAAGCTAAATCGCCGCCGCCCTCCATCCCCTCGAGAATCTGTTCAAAATCAGAAACAATCGGCGCCTCTATTTTACTTAAATCCGAGTCCGGCGTAATATCTTTCTTAGCGTAAGTTTCTAACAAAGCGCGATCGACAATTGAATCTTCATCATAGCTTAAATTACCGAGCATTAAACGAACTAAACCCTTTAAAGTTATCACCGCACTCCTAATTATATCTTTAGGTTTAGCTTCACCGCCGATGGAACGCGGTAAATCAAAGGGATTAATTTTATTTTCCGAAGACAAAGAAATATTAATATAAGTCCCGCCCACGGCTTCCGATAAATGTTTATACTCATATTCCGGATCAATCACGATAACTTCCGTCCCTAACATTAAAGAGCGTAAAATTTCTAATTTTATCGCGTAGCTTTTCCCCGCCCCGGAAGTAGCAAAAACTACGGAGTTAGCATTTTGTAAACTAAAACGATCAAAAAGAATTAAACTATTGTTATGCCGGTTAATCCCGTATAGAATTCCCCGATCACTCGTCAGCTCGCTGGAAATAAAGGGAAAAGACGAAGCAATAGGCGATGAGTTCATGTTAAAAGTAATATAAAGCTCATCGTCGCCTAAAGGCAAAGTCGAGTTAAAACCTTGTTCAGATTGGTAGTAAACCCGGCGAGAATAAACTAGGCGGGAGCCGAAAACGTCTTCAATTTGATCCGATAAACGGTCGAGCTCTTCTTGATTATCGGCGTAAAGAGTAACGTACAAACCGAATTGAAAGAATTTTTCCGTACCTTGAGTAAGCGCGTCGCGTAAATATTCAATATCGCGTAAGGCGGTTTCCCGTAAAGGATCGCGCGCCGCCCCCTTCTCCGCGTCGCCGACTATCTGCGCTTCTAGCGCGCCGACTTTATTTTTTAACTGTTTTAAAATTATCGCGCTCTTAACCGGATAAAAAAACATCGAAACATCAAAGCTAAAATTAAGATTAATAATCGGAGCGAACCAACCGACCGAAATATAACGCGGATAACTAACGACAAAAATCGTTCGCAAAAATTTATTACCGAGCCGTAATAAAGTCGGCTCAACTTTCAGGCTGGCCGGCGCGATAATATCGCGAACGGATAAAACCCCGCGTCGAAAAGCCTTTTCTTCCTCAATAATTTCCCTCGTCATCTCCGGATTATCTTCAATAGCCGGCTTAACCGGCTGACCAGTTAAAGTTAACGGGGTAGTTAATTTAATCTTATTATTTTGTTCTTCTTGCTTACTGAAATCGATCATATAATTTATTTTTCAACGCGAAGCTTATCTAAATCGACTAACTCCTGATTCTTCGCCGTCTCGGGATTATAGGTCTTATAGTACAGTTCTATTAAACTCTGCGTGTCGAGACGAATAGACGCTACCCCCATCGATTCAAGGCCATTTAAAACGCTCTCGACGCGGCGATCAAGCATATCCTGATATTTCTGAAAAGTAGTTTCTTTTAATTTAATAATAGTCGCCGGCTTCAGCGCTTCCCCGATGAGACTAAAAAAATTCTTGTGCTTATCGGTTAAAGGATCATAAGGAATAATGACATAAAAACGCTTATTCATAATTTTCCCTAGCGAAGTAAGCTCCTGAATATATTCGATATAGTCAGCGGTCTGGACTTTCAAAAGCTTATTGGTTTGTTCTTTCTCCTTCGACTTTAAATATTGTAAATAGTTATCAATATCTAATTCGCGCGACTGAATGACTATTTGCATCATGAAACTGATGTTATTTAAAAAACGAATATAAGAGCTAATGACGGCATTCTGTTCATCCTCGCTTTTTAAAGCAAAATTTATACTAGACACTAAAAGAACGGCGCGCAAAGTTCCGTCTTTCATAACAACTGTATTATCCTTAATTTCCGCAATATTCAAATATTCCTGAGTATAGTTGCTAACTTTATTTTTGGCTAAATTTTTAGCTGACATATGATATTACTTAAGACTGTTCGCCTTTATATTTCCCCTCGGTGTCGACAATCAGCGCCAGTTCGGCTAAACGAGATTCCTTATAAAATTTAGGCGGCGCGGCCTGATAACCAGCGACAAGCGGCAGTGACTTTTCAATTTTTTCGGCGATTGCCCCTTGATTGCTCCAAACCCGAATAGTTGGACGACGAAAAGTTTGAATCGTATTGAGTAAAAATAGATGGAAAGGCCGGCCATTAATTTTAACGAAAGCAAAAATAGCCGAAATTAAAAAGACAACAATGCCGATAATCACAAACAGAGTAAAATCAAATAACTTATAACTTAAACCAATAATTATCGCGGCGACTAAAAAAATTAAAAATTGCCGAGTCGTTATCGGTCCGATAATCTGGTTTTCTACATCAATAAATTGAGGCACCGTAAATTGCTGCATAAAATACCCTAAAATATTAATTGACTATTGAGCTTCACAATTTCCTCAATCTCTTCTAGACTTAAACAATCTTTACCCGTCTGCTTTTGACTAACAATATAATCTTTTAAGCCGACGCCTTTAGCCAGGGCTTCCTGCCCTAAACGTAAATAGGCCCGGTTAACTAAACTCTGCCGCCAGGCCTTAACGCCTAAAATCATCTTATCATAGCCGTCTCTTTCCAACAATTTTACCTTAGCTAATATTTTAGCGCTTATCTCGGCCGGATTCTGGCCCAAACGCCGAAAATTAACTAAATCTAAAAATTGTAGCTCTTCTAACGGACCGATAATCTTAGGCATGGGTTTAATATCGTGCATTTGCGGGCGACCGCTCACTGGCGGTGAAATCGGACGTTTGGCAGGCGAGGGGGTAATGTTAGCCACTACTGGCCGCGGGGCGGATGAAGCAACTCCGATTTTTAAGGGAGGAGCGACTGAAACAACCTCGGCTTTTAAAGAAGAAGCCACGGGATTAGGAACGGCGACAACTGGCGGAATCACCCGGGAAGGAAATGGCGGAATAGGGATTGTCCGCTTAACTAAACTAAGCGGACCGATCGGAGTAGCCGGAGTAACTTTTTTTGTGGAAACGTCCGGACTAACCGATACGACTTGTTTTACAATAGTTGGGTTCGGCGTCGAGGTAACGCCCGGTAAATCTAATTGGGGCGCAGGACTCGCTAATTCATGACTCAAATCTAATCGATTAGCCGCTAACGGTTTTACCTGCCCACTAGCTAAAGCTTTTTTTAAATTATATTCTCCGGCTAAATTAACCGCGGCGGCGGAACGGTCGGCGGAAGAAATAATTTTATCTAAACTATTAGACGCTAAAGCCGGCGCCGGAGTCGCCGCTATTTTATAACGAGAATCATCTTCGCTACTAAACTTCTGACTATCACAAATTTTAAGTACGCGATCAATCTCAATATCACTTAAATTCAATCCCCCTATTTTTACATCTTTAGCGAGAGAAAGCCGCGTATCGATTTTAGCCCGGACCCCTCGGATATAGGTCGATAAAATATTTTTTAAACGATGAACTAAAATTTCGCTAGACAAAGTTAAGCCCGCCTCTTTAATTAAAATATTAATATCCTGATCAAGATTAAAGGCTCGAATTTCCGAGGCTAAACCAAGATGCCCGGCGGCGGCCGCAAAAATTTTCTCTTTCAACTCCTTCGTCAAAGACTCGGCTTTATCGACGCTTAAACCAAATTCACTAACAAAATAAGTCGGTAAACTCGCCAGCGCCAAATTCTTGATCATGACTTTCATAATCGTCATGGCTAAGTCGACTTGATACTTGGCCTCGAGTTCCGTGACCATAGCCATGACCGACGGCGAAGAAACCCGGTCACGCAGGTCTTTAGCTAATTTATTAAATTGTTGAAGATAATCGAACATTAAACCAAAAAATAAAGAAAAACAGAATTAGCCATTCTGTTTTTATTTTAGCATATTTTTACAAAAAGAGAAAAGAGATTTCCCGCCTAAAGAGTGGTAATTGGACGACTCTGAGTAACATAAAATTTACCCCCTTTATAGGCCCATTCGATATCACAAGGAAACTGATAATGCTTCTCAATGCCAGCACAAATTTTTGCTAATTCAACTATCTGCCGACCGTTTAATTTTTGCTTCGCCTGGGCTTTTTTAATAACCGGAACCCATTTAACGCCACCAGTCGCTCCCTTAACAATCTGCCGAGCTTGTTCGGCAATATTAATATCTAAAAAAGAGTAATCGCGCTTATCTAATACATAAGAATCGGGCGTAATTGAGCCGGAAACTATGGCTTCGCCGAGTCCGTAGCCTGCCTCGATGATCATTTGATTTTTATCTTGAGTTACCGGATGAACCGTAAAAGCGATACCGGAAATTTCTGAGTCAACCATTTGCTGAATAACGACCGCGACGCCGACCTTAGTCTTTAATAATTTTTTCTCATGACGATAAAAAATTGCACGCGGTGTAAATAAAGACGACCAACATTTTTTGACATTCAAAAGTAACGTTTTATCAGTCGTATTTAAATAAGTTTCTAATTCGCCGGCCCAAGAAGCGGAGGAAGAATCTTCGGCCGTCGCGCTGGAACGAACGGCGACAAATTTTGTTTTTAATTTTTTAAAATCGGCCTTAATATCCTTTTCCAAGTCTTTCGGCATCGGCGCTTTAAGAATCAAGGATCGGATCTGAACGGAAGCGCCGTCGACGGCATTGATGTCTTTATAATTGATCTTGTCCAAAATCGCCTGGACCGCTTGGGTCAAATCAGTCTCTTCTAGGAAGCGATAAAAAGCCTCAGCTAAAATTACAAAACCGGGCGGGACTGGGATACCAGCTTTAGTCATTTCGCCAAGAGAGGCTCCTTTGCCACCAGCTTCAGCGACGCTTTTTTTACTAATGTCTTTAAAAAATTTGATGAACATAAAATTAAATAATTTATTTTTTCTTAATCTTTATTTTGTTAAGCTAAATTTTGCTGTGGGCCCGGCCAGGTAGCGAACTTAAACTTAACAATTAAGTCTCCGGGGTTCGAATCCCCGCGGGTCCACAGTTGCTAGCCTATTATCAAAAATTTGACGCATCGAAAATTAATTTGCTATAATAATATAGTTAAGTTTAAGCCAACAAATTACCTGGTGTAGAAATAAATTCCCCCGAATAGGGGGTTTTTATTTTTGGCGATGAGGACGGTCTTTGCTATCTAAAACCAAAACTACCCCATGATTAGCATTAACTTCAACTTGATATCCATCTTTTAAAACCTTAGTGCCGACCTGGGTCCCGATGATACAAGGAATCTTCAGCTCCCGAGAAACGATAGCCGCATGCGAAGTTATCCCGCCTTCGTCAGTTACGACCGCGGCCGCTTGTCTCATCAGGGGCAAAAAATCCGGGCGAGTCATCGTCGTCACTAGAATTTTACCCGGCATCATCTTTCTGAACTCGCTTTTTTTATTAATGACTACTACTTCCCCTTTGATTTTGCCAGGGCAAGCAATCAGACCGCGGATTTCGGTCATTTCCGTGCTGAATGTACTTTCTAGAGCGGCGACTAATTTCTTACTCGAAGCCGGATCAAAATGTCGAGTCACCCGCCCGTCCCAATACATCAAACGACTATTCTTATGAAATTTATAACAACGAGCCAAGACTAGCGACTTGACCGGGATCGTCTGGATACTTAAAGGATCACAAAATTTAATTTTATCCCAGCTCAACTGGCTACGCCGGGCGATCTCCGTTCCGACGAGCTGCAAATAATAATGCAGCTGTTGCATCTGGACCTTCCGACTATCGCGCCAAAACGCCAAGAAACCGAACATCTCAAACATCCGAACCAGCCAATTAGAAAGATGATGTTTCTTACTAATTATTCTCTTCCGGCTGGTCAATTCCTGACTATAATTCTCTAATTGCTTGATTTCGGCGTCTATATCTCTGGATCCGGAAACAATCTGTTTGATCTGATCGACAACATCAAATACATTCAAAAAGTTGACATGAGCCCAGCTATTTCTGATCCAATGGTATTTTTTAATATAAGCTTCCAGACCATGCAAAAGCCGGGGGTGTAACATCAAACGATGAATATTATCCGCGGATTGGATCCGATTCAATAGATAAACGCAGTCCGGGTCATCTTTCACTAATTTCACAATCTTTAATAATTCCAATTCCTGCTCCTGGTTCGCTAAGGGCTGAGTCGACGTGGTCAGAAGATTCTTCTCTTCCGCCGTCAAAGTTTTTTTCTCTCTAATAAGTTCCCGCTCGATCAGGCTCTCGGCGTCGACATCGAAAATATCCATGAAAAATTTCAACCACATCGCATACGCCTGCCGGCCGAGAGACCGGTTAAAAGCTAATAATTTTTGATCACTAATCTTTGTTAGATCAATTCCGTCGATCGCCTGGAATAAACGCTGATCTTTCTCCTGAATATCGCGCCTAAACCCAACATACAGCTTCTTAGAAAAACCGGGCCGATGTTTTTCCGCCGCAAGATGTTTTTCCGCCAATTCACGGATATAATTCTGTTCCAAATATCCCCGCGCCTCATCTAAGCTGCAATACCAGATTATTTCTTTCTTATTCTTAAAATAATCTACTACACCACGACAAGGCAGATAAATAAAATAAGGCGTCGCTTCGGTCTGCTGACGGTACCATTTTTTAGATTTGATCGAATCTGATGTTATAAAAAGAGACATAATAAATACTAATTATGTTTTAAAATCTTAACCAAACCTCTATTAGCATCAACCTCTACGTGATCCCCGTCCTGCAGGCTAGCCATCGCCTGATGCAATCCGACGATACAGGGTTTCTTAAATTCGCGACTAACGATAGCGGCGTGAGATAATAATCCGCCCTCGTCGCATAGGACTGCCTTAGCTTTCTTGATCAAGGGGACAAATTCTGGCCGAGTCATCGAAGTTAAAAGGATACTGCCGGCCGTGAATTTCTCCCGCGCCGGATTATGGATAATTCGGATCCGACCGCGGACTCGTCCTGGGCTAGCGGCCAAACCGGTTAAAATATCCTGGGGTTGCTTAAGGGCAGTAATTACTTTCCGCAACTTATGATACTCAGCTTCCGAGAATATTCCAGAATAACGATTCCGACTGATAGCCCAGGCGGCGCCGCTCTTAACTCGTTGCTCCAGAGTTTTTAAAAATTTAGTATCGGCCTTAACTAATAGCCGATATTCGCTTGGAACAGCGTACCTGACTAACCGGTAATCAAGCTGATAACGGGTCACAAAGGCTTTAGCAAAACGGTCTAGGACGACCGAACCGAGCATATTATTCCTTTTACGCTGATCTTTCCAACCAGAAACTAGGCTGATTAATCGCAGGATGGTTTTCGTTTCTTGATCTAAAAAAGAAGTTAAGCCGATCTTAACCGGACGAGCTGATTCATTATTTTTTAATTTTTTAAGCTTGGCACGCAATTGCTGTTTAGTTACCGGGTGAGGTCCGTCATAGCCACCATTTATAAATAACCATTTTTTTAAATGTCTAGTTAGCGCTTTCGCCTGACTTCGGCCGACCAATTTATTTATTTTTTTCAATTCGTCTTCCTCGATCTGAATAAATGATTTTTGGCGCGGCGCGATCAACTGGGCGATAGTTTCCATTTGATTAGGATACTGCGCGTGCAAGCGTCCTAAGAGTTGGTCGGAGTAAGGAATAAAAAATTCATTAACGAGCGGTAAGGACTCTACCGCGAAATAAAGAGCACAAAAATTTTCAAATAACTCTAGAAAAGCCGACTCCGATAAACCATCTAGGCGCATATCAAGTATCTGGGTAGCGAGCTTATTATATTTTTTATTAGTCCCCTTCCACCGGACCAGCCATCTTTTGATAACTGAATTACCAGCCAGCTCTTTTTTTATTAATTTTTTGGCTAATTTTAAAAAAACTAAACGATTAACCACTAAAGTGCCAACTTCGTCCGAACAATAGGTAACAAAATTACCTGGTGAATAACCAGCCTGAGTCAAACCCTGGATCCAGGCGGCTGAAGAAATCCACCAATACCAAGGAGCGGCCGGGGCTTCTTGAACAATCCATTCTTTATCATTCCGTAGGCTACGCAAGCAGTCGGCGAAAGAAAACTTAGTGGTTCGGGAGATAATTGGATTAAATTTATCTGACATATATAAATATTATCTGATAATTTTTATTATCCCATGATTAGCATTAACTTCAAGCCAGTCACCATCTTTGATAACCCGCGTAGCAATTTTTGTCCCGATAACGCAAGGCAGGCCAAGTTCCCGACTAATTATCGCCGCATGACAGGTTAAACCGCCTTCATCGGTTACTATCGCGGCGGCTTTCTTCATCGCGGCAATAAAGTCTGGAGAAGTCATGGTTGTCACCAATATTTCACCGGCTTTTATCTTATTAATATCACCCTTTTTTAAAATTAATCTAGCTCGACCAACTATCTTTCCGCCCATCGCTCGGGCGCCTTCGATTTCATTGGTCTCGGATCCTTGAATGCGGCCTAAAAGCTTCTCTTCCATCTTTTTAGCAACCAACCCGACATATAATTTTAAACCTTGCTCCGAATAAACGATACCCATATATTTTTGCCTTTGTCGAAAAGAAGGCAAAAACAATTTATCATGTATGGCATCTGCGTATTCCTGAGGAATTAAATAACGAGCCGACTCATAAGTGATATAACTTCGCCGTGACACTTCTTTAATAAATTTATCCAGATAAAAATGAATTTTTAACGACGTCGCTTTTCGCTTATCCTGGAAATCGGCCAACCAATCAATTAATGTTAGGACTTTCTTAATATCGGCCGATACTCCAAGTTGCCGCATCAACTGTTTTATCTTATCTTGGCTAGACGACAGTCTAGCTTGATTACCGGCCAAGGCCCTAGAAATCTGACGCGCACTCATCTTAGCGGCCGCCTCTTTCACTCGCTGAGCGAAGTAATCGGCATCAAGAAAATAAGTATGATCATAACCATTATTAATCCAAAAATATTTTTTCACATGTCGATCTAACCTCTTGGCCGATATTGATCTAGTCCTCTTATATATTAAAGCTAAGGTAAAAATTTCTTCCTCCTCGACCATGGTATAAGACTTCTTAGTTGGCGTAGTCAAAATACTAAATTCCTCATGACTCAATTTTATTTTTTCCCGTAAAATTGATTCTAGGCCGGCGGCGGCCGGTTCGGCTACCTGCGCCCAGCCCCACCAATTAAGATAAACTTGATTAAATTGTCGAATAAGCGTCAAAAAATTACGATCAGACAACTTCTTAAAATCTACCCTAGTTAATTTCTTTTGCCAGTCAGTTAATCTGCGCTCCAGTTGTTTAAATTTATTTAACTTAGAAATAAGATATCTATCAATTAAAAAATTCTGTGCGATAAAACGCGAATTGGCTAAAAACTCCTTTTTTGGCCAAATGAATCTGACCATTCCTTTTGACCAAAAAGCATAGGTTTTCGCCCAGGGTCGGCCAAACTCGCGCTGATGCGGAATAACCACCGCTTCACCGGCGATAAAAACTAAACCTGGGTAACAGGGCCTCTCCCAAATAATAAATTTTTCAATTTTATTTTTAAGCATGTTAGTTAATGATCCTAACTATCCCGTGATTAGCCCGAACTTCTATCTTCATCCCGTCTTTTAAGACCTGGGTCGCAATACGGGTGCCGATGATTGTCGGAATATTAAGTTCTCGGGCGATGATGGCCGCGTGGCAAGTAACCCCGCCTTCGTCAGTGACGATGGCCGCCGCTTTCTTAATCGCCGGCATGAATTCCGGTCTGGTCATAGAAGCAACTAGAATATCGCCAACGGCAAAATCTTTTAGAGACGACAGGTTCTTTATTATCCGTACCGTCCCGATGGCCGTACCGATATTTGCCACCGTGCCGTGGAGCTCCTGCGCGACAAAATCTTGCTGTTTTATCAACCGATGCCGGCCATTGAGCAAACGCTTATAATCGTGGCCGCTGATAACTTTATCAGTCATCCCGTAGATGACTATCAGACAGCCCTGTTTTCTTTCTTGTAAAATTTTAATCATCCCCTTAAGATCGGCTAGAGAATGTAAAGATCGTACTTCGCTCAAACTTAAATAACAGAAATATTCCAGCGGTTTTTTTAGGCGACGCGCTAACTCTTTCAGGACAAATCCGGTATAAGAAATATTCTTGAATATCAAAGCTTTCCGTTCATCCTGCCAGACAGCACAATAATCAGTAATAGCTCGCAGAGCTTTTAGCTCGGGGCTAAGACGAAAAGGAAATTTAATCTTAGTTTTTGTCGCGGCCTTAGTTTTCTCGCGACGTAAGATTACGAGCCGCTTCTTGAAATCAGCCACCGTCATATTCTTCGGTCCGGCGTAGCTATTCTGCAGCCAAAAATATTTAGTCGCGTGACGCTCTAGGGCGGCTTGATTTTTGACGCCGCCGCGGATAGCCAGGAGGGCCTGCTCTTCTTGGCTCACGAAGGAAGGACGGCTTGGTGTAATCAGAGCGGAAAAGATTTCATTAAAGCGCGAGCGAGCGCTCGGGGGCAGTTCTCGCCCTAAATGTTGCCGGAGTTCCCCCTCGATTTCCATACCGATCGCGTCGATGATATGAGCGACGCCGACATAATCTACTTGAGCGAGGATTAATTGCTGAAAAATAACAAGCAATTCTTGATCTGAAACCCGAGCTAAGATGGCCGGTTGTAATTTTTTTAAAAAAGATTGGTAGCGACGCAAGTTACGAAAATAAAGCGCTTTGATTTTTTTTAGATATGTCGGGTCGGCTTTTAGCCGACGCTTAACCATCCGCCAGACATGCTTAAAATCAGCCGGATCATAAGCCATCTCGCCATAGCCGTCATGATAACTGAATAAGAAATGGCGGTAGCCAAAACCCAAGTAACGCTTCATAAAAGTCCCGCTGATCGCGGCCGTCGACAAAAAAAGCGGTACAGCGCTAAAACCTTGGACATACCAATCTCGTTTTAAATACCTTTTAAACAATTGATAATCGTTAGACATATTATTCGGAAATGATGATTCTAATCGCGCCTTCATCCGCATCACTCATTTTTTATCTGGACATTTTTATTTATTCCCCTCATATTTCTTCGCCCAATCAGCTTTCAGGTCTTCTAGGCAGGCTAATAACTCTCCCTCCTGGCCATTATCTTTCTGCCAAGCCTGGAACTTTTCATAATAAATATTAAATTGATCAGCCAAAATTTTGACCCGATCTAAATCTAAAAAACATTTTTCTCCCGCCAGCCGCGCCGGATTTTCAAACTCCACCGGTAAACGGTGCGATTTTTCTTGACCGATCTTCTCTACGATATCGAAAGACTCACCCGGTTTGAACATGCCGCCGAGGGCCGATTCTAATTCCGGATTGCCTTTGGCATCGGTAAAAGTATCAAAACCGACCTTCTCCTGCCCTTGATTATCAACCCTAATTAAAGTCTTCTTTAATAGGCTCTCTAAAAATCCGCCGTACGTGCCTTCCATCATAACTAAATCTTTTTCTAAATTTTGCCCCGTGCCTTCCTGAGCCTTTTTATCACGGTAATCGGAATAGCGCTCGCCGATTTTCATCAAATCAGCTAGTTCATGCGCTGCCCCCATGGAAAAAATATGAGACAATTCTTGGTCATCGACAATCATTTTCTTGACCCCGATCGGCTGATATTCTTTCCGGATCTTGCCCCATTTCGGGTCACTAGACTTCGAATCAAAATCAGGATAATCTCTCTTAACCGCCTCATTGATCAATTTAGAATAGCCGTCTATCCGCGGCATTAGCGGCCCGGATAAATCATAAAACAAACCAGGGCGACGGCGAGTCTCATAAGCTTTTTCGGTCAGCGGAGACTTAAGGCCTGATGCCTCGCTAATCGCATCCACGGTCTTATAGGCCCGATCGCTCTTTTCCTGGCTGGCATAACCTTTAGTTATTTCCGCTGTAGTCTGTAAATTTTGTCCTTGCCGCTGGGCATTCTTGATTCCGTCTGCGGTCAATTCGCCGGTATTGGTCCTTTCTTCATGGCGGATGATCCGATACCTGACAGCCGGAACCTCTTTTTCTTGCGTTTTTTCTGAAAATAAATTATTGATTTGTTCTGACATACTTTTTAAATTATATTAAATTTTTTAAGCTCACTTTTAAAATTTTCCAAACCTTTATAGACGATGATTCTGATCCCAAGCCCAGCGGCTCCACTAGTCATCTCCTCGCGATCATCGACATAAATCGCTTCCGTCGGTTTGACGCCAGCCATCTTCAAGGCCTCAATAAATATCGCCTGATCCGGTTTCCTGACGCCTAAGTAACCGGAGACCGCTTTTACTTTAAAAATTTCTTCCAATTTATTTAAATCATAAAAATAATCAAACCATTCTTTAGGATTATTAGAAATAATTCCTAGTGTATAGCGCGAAGCTAAAGTCCTTAAATAATCAATTAATTTGTCATTAGGCAATAGTCCGGCCAGAATTAATTCTTTCAGCTCATTAATATCTAGTTGGTCAGCGAAATTGTCTTGAACCGACTGCAAATATTCGGTTTCGTTAATCCGCCCGAAAGAAAAATCTTTCCAATAACTATGGTCATGAATAGCGGCATATAACTCGCCGGACGGAATATTATGTAAATATTCATACTGCCGGATACCGAGGGTAAAACTTTCTACCGCCAAGACATCGGCGACATCAAAAAAAATAGCTTTTATCTGATTATTTTCCATATCTTTTCAAAATTTTGATTAATCCGGTCTTGGCATTAACTTCCACGAGGTCGTTGTCTTTGATGATTCGCGTAGCGTTCTTAGTATCGATAACGCAGGGGACGCCTAATTCCCGCGAAACTATGGCGGCGTGCGAAGAAACTCCGCCCTGGTCGGCAATTATCGCTACCGCTCGCTCCATCGCCGGCACAAAATCCGGGGTAGTAAATTGAGCCACCAAAATATCGCCCTTTTTAACTTTCCCGATTTCTTTTTTATCCAGACAAATCTTAGCTCGCCCTTGTATAATCCCGCCCATACAAGCTACTCGTCCGGTTATTTCTTCCGCTGAAATAGTATCCACAAAATATTCTTTTTCTAATTTTTTTATAGCTTTGGGATCGGAGATCAACTTGGTCTTAGCGTTTTTAACAACCATCGCATAATTAGTAAATCTTTTTTTCATTTCTAGCTTATTAGGAAGTTTTTGACCGCTAAGAGCGCCAAACATTTCTTCGGTTGTAACGTCCATAATCCAATCGGGGTTGAAATTTCCTCGCCTGGCGATTTCTGCGTACATGAAGCTTGCGCCATAATCGGCTTTAATAAAAGCCTCCACGCGACGATTACGCATATAAGAATGCCGACGCGCCTTCTCTATTATCACCTTAAATTTACGATTGGGCTTAATCCGTTTCAGAGCGCTCAGATAATCATCTTTTATCTTTTTTTCCGAAGCATTATAAATCATGCCCTTAACAGGCTGGCCTTCTTTAACTAATTTTTTCATTTCTTTCAACCGATTAAGAATATCGCGAAAATTATAAGGCTTACTAGTCGCTAGACCCCGATTGATATAAGCGAACTTATCTAAATGCTTATTAATATCATCTTTCGCCGCGACTGATAATTTATTCAAATCTTCTTTCCGGACAATAAATTTTTTTAATAATAAAGTTAAATTTAATCTTTCCTGGCTAACTTCTGTCGCCGCCATCGGATCGGTAAAAATCAAGACGTAATTTCTAAAGTTATGATCCGCCGGAGAAAGATATTTTTCTAATTCCTGCTCAATAGTTTTTTCAAAATATTCGTCTAGAGGATATTGGACATACCAGGGACAAGTAATATCGCGATATTCGGCTAATAAATTCTGTAAAATCACTTTAATTTCTTCCGAGCGTTTCCCGCGCCAATCAGTTTTCTGAAATTCTGAACCTTTTTTATAAAGTTTTTCGGCTTTGGCTAATTCCCTCTTATAATAATCCTCAAACCAACCATCATTCTTTTTTAAATGACCGATTATCTCATTTTCAAATTTATTATATTCCGTCGCCTTCCAATACATCATGTGATTTAAATAGGTCCGGTTCTTTAAAACAGTTTTTATTTTTGATTTTCTCGCGGTTTCTTCAGTAAATGAAGAATTTATCATGAAACGTATAAAAATGGTAAGTTGACCCGACGGTTTTATCCGCCATTTGCCAAAATGTGCAACGGCTGACATAAATTTATTGATTAATTAATTATTTTTTAATTTTTTTTCATTTTTTAATAAATCATGTAAAGTACCGACACTGAAATACCACTTTTTATCCTTGATCCCCTGACTCTTATTTAAAACATAATATAAACGGAGATCCAGGGCTGGTAAAATCTTCTGATATTTATCGACCGCTTCTTTAAAAAATTGGAGATTACTTAGTTTATCATCACTATAAACTATTGTTTGATATCCTGCTCGATATTTATCTTTTAAATAAGATTTAAACATGGCTATACTTTTAACGTTAGCGTCACCGTAATCAAAGGTAGAGTTCAATTTTTTAAAATATTTACTTAATTTAAAATTATACTTTTTATTCAGATATCGACCGCGCCAAGTCATTTGCGCTTGGTTTCCCGTACTAAATGTTTCATTATTTTTAGTCCAAGCTAAAGTCTGCCGAAAACCTGGTTTGATATCGAGATTAAAATACCAACCGGCACAATAAGGTATTTTATAATTATTCTCATATTCCCAGGGACTAATTTGGTCCAGTGTCTTGCCTAATTTATTCTGTAACCAATCGCTATAAGAAGCAAAACCACTTCTCTCTTTATTCCAAACTTCCTGGAACAAGGTATTGGCCAAATCCCAAACATATAATGCGCTCTGTTTTATTATTATTTTTTTCTTAGATTGTTCTTTCAACATAATTTATTTTATCTTCCTAACCCAGCCATGGTTAGCGTTAACTTCTATAAGATCCCCGTCTTTAAGGATTTTAGTCCCAATTTTCGTCCCGATAATACAGGGTATGCCTAATTCTCGGCTAATAATAGCGGCATGACAGGTAACCCCTCCTTCATCGGTCACGATCGCAGCGGCCTTTTTAATGCCCATGATATAGTCCGGCCGGGTCATGACCGCGACCATGATATCCCCTGCTTTAACTTTATCAATTTCTTTAACACTAGTCACTATCTTAGCTCTCCCCCGTACCTTACCGGCAGAAGCGGTCAAACCGCGGAAATCCTGGATATGGGACTGATCCTGATACTTGAATATTGCGTTGATAACTTTTTCAGCCCGCGCTCCAGACAAAATTTCATAACAATCCCCTTTTTGATAAATAAATGACTTACCGACGCGCTTACTGATTTCGACGCGATCAATCTTGCCATTCGCCAACAGGGCGCTAGCTTCTCCTTGTGACAGGCATTTAACTTCCGCCAAGGGAATCTTGAAACGTTGACTGATCTCCTGTAAAAAACCGAAGGCATAATTAGTAAACAAGACCGTCCTTTTCTTACGCTCATCCTGCCAAAAAGTAAAATCCGAGGAAACATCTAATAGATTACGCAAAGAACGACTAGGCGCTAATTCTTTTATTAATTTTTGTTTTGCCCTTTGATTAGCGAGCGGCATATTTTTTACCCGAGCTATTTCCCGACGCAAATTTACAGAGCCGCGCAAGATGCTTTTTAACTCTTTGATAAAATAGGTAGTGGTCAAGACATAACGATCAAAATAATTATTCTTAGTCCAATAATAACGGGCGGCATGGACGGCTAATAATTTCTTGATGGCCTGATCTTTCAAAGCAATCGACAAAGTATTAAATTTTTTGATCCGTAAGGCGATGGCTAATAAAGAAATCTCCGCTTGATTGATGAATGATTGATGAACCGAAGCGGTAAGAGCGGAAAAGATTACTCCCCGGCCTTGCTTAATTCCCCGCTGATCCAATAACTTATTGACCGCGATCTGGATGATCTCATCGCTACCGAGTGCAAAACCATCAATCAACGAAGAATAACTGATCGCCTTCTGATAGCGATCAGTCAGACCGGAATATAATTTTTCTAATTCTTTAGTGCTTACTTTAGTTAAGTTAATATGGTCTAGTTCGGCAAAAAATTTCATCAACTCCCTGTCATCAGCCGACCAGCGCTTAATCAACTTCTTACCCAAAGAATCGTCGGCCGTTGATTTTTTAATAAAAATGTTAGTTATCCGTTTGATATCGGCCCAATCCATATACCAATCTGTCTTTTGGCCTTCAAAAATACAAAAATGGGAAGTACAATTTCCGCCAACCATCTTGCGCTTTTCCGCCTTGATCTGTAATTCAGCGATCATCCAAATTAAATTTAAGCACCCGTCAAAACGCTGATTATACCACTGCTTCCTTTTTAATAATTTTATATTTTTAGCAATTAGCCCGGTTTGATATTTAGCCATATGTTTATTTAATAATTTTAACTATTCCTTTCTCGGCATCAACTTCTACCAAGTCTCCATCTTTCAAAATTTGAGTAGCAATTTTCATACCAACGATACAAGGTATTCTTAGCTCTCGGGCGATAATCGCCGCATGACAAGTAATGCCGCCTTGAACAGTAATGATTGCGGCCGCTTTTTTCATTATCGGCACATAATCCGGCGTGGTCATATTAGTCACTAAAATATCGCCCTTTTTAATCTTCCCTAAAGCTTCAATAACGCCGACACAGACCTTAACTCTCCCCCTAACCAAGCCGGCTGTAACGCCTAATCCTTTGAGTTCCTGTCCAAATTCTTTTTTAACCGGCAATTCTCTATCTTTAATTCTCTTAGCCGCTAAACCACTATAAAAAGTCAGGCGTGGCGACCAAGAGATTGCCGCTACCCAATTTTTCCGACGCTTAATTTCTCCGCAATCTATTTGCTGACCATTTAATAAAGCCTTAATTTCATGATGCCAAAGCCACTGTAAATCTTCGGGCCTGGCTCTCAGCCGCTTAGCAACTTCAGACATTAATAAATGAAAAGCATAAAGAGTACGGCACTGCAGCTCCTTCCTTAAATCATGATAATAAACATAACGATCAAGAATATCTAACCAATGTTCAAGGCGAGGAGATAAATTTAATTTTTTAAAATAGACCGAACGTGTTTGTTTGTTGCGCCGGGTAAGATTTTTTAAAAAAGTTATTTTCTGAGCCAGGCCTTTTTCTCGACTTCGCCGTCTTATTAAATTTTTAAAATAATTTAAGGAGTGCGGTTGCATATTTTCCCAACCTAAATTAGTCCACCAAAATTCGTTCCACAATCTCTGAACTGCTCGGTTAGAATAGTCTTTTTTAAAAGCGAGCTCCATAATCTTGGCTTCTTGCCGATTAACATACGTCCGATAAGTCGTGGCGGCCAAAATTCTATATATTTTTTCGGCGGCCGGCAAAGAACAACGGCCAACCAACTCTCCAAAAATTTTTTCATGCAAAAAATCTTCTAGTAAAGTATCAAAAGCATCAATATCGACGGCTAAGATAATATTAACCGGATAAGCGGCAAAAAAAAGTTGATCGTATAACTTAATTATTTCTCTATTACTTAAACGTGTTAAGTCCTTATTCCTGATCAACTCCGCCTCCGTAAAAGCCGCCGCCGAATATTTATCGAATATTTTAAAATGTTTACTGGCTCGAGCGGTCGAGCTCAAAACAATTTTTAATTTCTCGCCGAGCTCTAAAAAATCTTGACGATGCCAGGACCACCACAAATTCCCCTGATTATTAATATACAAAGCGCGGACAGTCTTAAAACCAGGCAGTTTTGCCTCGGCTAAACCGCGCATAATTATATCGGCGCGATGAGGATGGATTGTTCCTCTGACCCAAGGATACCATTTCATAATTATCTTAATTATTTCTCTGCAAACTTGACTTATATTTCTCTGGATAATAAGGTTTTAACCTTTTAATCTTACAAAAAAGACGAAATTTTTTAATTTCGCTTTTTAGTTTATCTAAATCAACTAATTGATCATAGCCTAAAGCTATTACTTCCGGACGATATTTTTTTAAAACTAGCCACTGATTAGTTAGTCCCCCTAAAACCACCCGAGCCTTTTCTTCCGACTTTCGTAAAACCATCCTGATAGTACGAACACGAATTTTTTCCCTTTCTTGTGGCAAATGTCCTTTAACTTTTAAGACATTCCGATCGCGCGCAACTATAACTATTAATTCCTCACCAAAACGCCAGGCCTGTTCAAAATAATTTAAATGGCCGAGATGTAAATTATCAAATGTCCCAAAAACCATGACACGCATAAGGTATTAAACTATTTTCCTCTCTTAATAATAGTAATTACGCCTTCTTCGGCGTTTACTTCTACTAAATCCCCATCTTTTAAAACACTAGTCGCTATCTTCGTGCCAATAATACAAGGTTTCCTTATTTCTCTAGCAATAATTGCCGCGTGGCAAGTCAAACCGCCATCATCAGTAATTAGAGCGGCGGCGTTAAAAATAGCGGGCATATACTTCGGGCTGGTCATGCTGGTTACTAAAATATCGCCTTTCTTAACCTTATTAATATCAATAACCGAACGGATAATTTTAACTTTTCCGGTAGCGCGTCCCGAAGCGGCGATGGTACCATTAATAACCGAAGCGGAAAAAATTTTTAATGATTTATTGCTATTTTTTAAAACATTCTTATAACAAGTCTGGGCCTGATCACCAAGATAATATTGCTTTAAACCTACCGCTTTAGACTTGGCGATTGCCGCGCAAAATTTTCGTTTCTTTTTTAAATATCCGTGAGTAATTTTAATTTTTCCGATTAATAATTCTTTTAGTTCTTCGTCCCAGAGAAATTTGATTTCTGACTTAGTTAAACCCGTCCTTCTAGCGACTTCCTGATAAAAATTGCTAAAACAATAATGAACATAATCATCAGTGACGTTACGTAAATCCTTAGTATAAGAAATTATTTCTAAGGCCCGAAAAAACTGTTTTTCTTTTTCAGTGAAATGGCAGACGCGGTAAATATCCGACTTGGTAATTACGCGAGAAATAACTTTAGGATGAGTTTGCCACAATTCTTTGACCGCCGTAGAAAAATTTAAAGCCGGGCCGTCGTAATTAAAACCCACCCAATAATATTTATTAATAAAATTCTTTATCGCGGCATATAAATCTGGGTGATGGTGACGGATATATTTCTCGCTAGACGGCTTATCCAGAAGGCGTCGGTAATCTTTAGCTAACTTACTCAACTCCTTATCTTTTTTCTGATAGAGAGTTAATTCGCTCGGGACAATTAAAATGCTCAAAGCCTGGTCCGAAGAGACGTCTAGCTTGTTTAAAGCTTCGGCGTATTTATCTATCGCCGTTTTAGCATCATACTCCAAAGCTCGGGTACACCAAGTTAAAAAACCATAAATATAAGATATGATATATTTATCGACCACCTGGTCATACCTATCAAATAGCTGCTGATTATCAAATTTCCGCCCAGACAGCTTATTAAAATTTTCCGCGGCGATTTTTACTTGCGCACATGATTGCTCCAACCGTACTAAATATTCGCTTAAATTTTTCTGAGAATAAAGAATCCTGGACGCTCGTTGGATAGCGAAACGATATTCCCGACTATGTAGGTAATGTTCAACTTTATTATCATGCCAAAAACAGGCCCACGGTACGCCGATTCCATAAATTTCTTTATTTAGCTGGCTGAGAGCACTATTTTTTATTTTATACCAGACTGGCAAAGGTGGCATATCTGGCCGTTCCGTCAAAAAAAACCAATCTTTTTTTAGAGAGTTATTAATTACTTTCTGCGTCTTTTGAGTACTAGCCATTAGTTTATTTCTTAGCCTGATAATCATTATCCAATTTGCTTTAATTTTGAATTATCAAGATAAAATCACTTTTTACTCCTGGCCTATTTAACGGCTTTTTTCAGAACCGCTACTTTATCCGTTTTTTCCCAAGAAAACTCCGCTCGACCGAAATGACCATAAGCGGCGGTCTTTAAGAAGATCGGTTTTTTCAAACCTAATTGGTCGATTATCGCTTTCGGTCGGAAATCGAAAATTTTCTCAATTGCTCTTAATATTTTATCTTCAGAAAATTTATTAGTGCCATAAGTATTAATATAAATCCCAACTGGTTTGGCGACGCCAATCGCGTAAGCGACTTGCAATTCGCATTTATCGGCTAATCCCGCCGCCACGACGTTTTTAGCGACATAACGAGCCATATAGGCGCCGCTACGGTCGACTTTAGAAGCGTCTTTACCAGAAAAACAGCCGCCGCCATGACGAGCGACGCCGCCATAAGTATCGACAATAATCTTCCGACCGGTTAAGCCGGTATCGGCGGCCGGTCCGCCGTAAGTAAAGGCGCCGGTAGAATTAATATAAACTTTAGTTTTCTTATCAAGTAGCCGACCCAAAACTGGTTTAATTACTTTATTTAAAATATCCGCTCGAACCTTGGTTAATTTTATTTGCTCGCTATGACAGGCGGCAATAACCACTGTCTCTACCCTTGTAGCAACGCCATCACGATACTCGACCGTTACCTGACTTTTACCGTCCGGTTTTAAGTAAGGTAATATTTTTTTATGGCGAACCGCCGCTAAACGCGCGGTTAATTTATGCGCTAAAACGATTGGTAAGGGCATAAGCTCTTTAGTTTCTTTAGTGGCGAACCCGTACATTAGCCCCTGATCACCAGCCCCCTGTTCTTTATAATCACCTGCCCCTTCATCGACGCCTTGAGCGATTTCCGCGCTCTGCGCATGCAAGGCAGAAACGATTCCGACGCTATCACAATCAAAACCCGATTCCGCTCCATTATAACCGATATTCTTCAAAATCTTGCGCACTAAATCATCAACTTGCACATAACAATTAGTCCTAACTTCGCCGCCGACAACGACTAAACCGTTAGTGACGAAACATTCGACCGCGGCGTGGCTTAAAGGGTCTTTCTTCAACATCTCGTCTAAAATACCGTCGCTGATTTGATCGCAAACTTTATCTGGGTGACCCTCGGTCACTGACTCAGAAGTAATTAATTTAATATCCATATTTTTGTTCCGCTCGGGTAGCAGAGATTAATAGAAATAATTAATAAAAACAATCAAATAAAATTTAAGTCCCTAGTTCCCAAGACGCTAAATAAGCCGCCTGTTCTTTCGTTAATTTATCTATTTTTAACCCTAAAGAATTAAGCTTTAAAGTCGCCACTTGTTTTTCGATACTCTCCGGAACATTATAAACCTGGGCGTTTAAGCGGCCGGCATTTTTTACGACGTACTGAGCGGCGAGAGCCTGAGTCGCGAAACTCATATCCATGACGCTCGAAGGATGACCTTCCGCGGCCGCTAAATTAATTAAACGCCCCGCGCCTAAAACATAAATCCTCTTTTTACCCACGAAATATTCATCAACATTATTATTAATTTGATAATTAACCCGACTGGCTAATTTTTTCAAAGCCGGAATATTTATCTCAACATCAAAATGTCCGGAATTACAAAGCATAGCGCCGTCCTTCATTAATTTAAAATGATTTTGATCAATAACTTTAATATCGCCAGTAATCGTACAAAAAACATCGCCGACCTTCGCCGCTTCTTTCATCGTCATAACGCTAAAACCGTCCATGGCCGCTTCTAAAGCTTTAATCTCATCAACTTCCGTCACAATAACTTTAGCGCCCATTCCTCTGGCCCGCGTCGCAAAACCGCGACCGCACCAGCCGTAACCGGCCACAACAATATTCTTGCCGGCAATTAAAATGCCTGTCGCTCGAATAATACCGTCTAAAGTCGACTGCCCTGTCCCGTAGCGATTATCAAACAAATTCTTAGTTTTAGCGTCATTAACAGCCACGACTGGCAATAATAATTTGCCGGCCGCCGCTAAAGCTCGGAGACGAAGAACACCAGTCGTTGTTTCCTCCAGGCTGCCTAAAATATCTGGAGCTTGCTCTTTATATTGATTATGTAAAAGCGAAATTAAATCCGCCCCGTCATCCATCGTTATTTGCGGTTTATTTTTTAAAGCCTGATTAAGATGAGTATAATAAGTTTTATTATCCTCGCCTCTAATCGCCATTACTTTTAAGCCATGATTTTTTACGAGCGCCGCGGCGATATCGTCTTGAGTTGATAAAGGATTAGAAGCGACTAAAGTAACGGCTGCGCCGCCGGCCTTTAAAGCTAACATTAAATTAGCTGTTTCCGCAGTCACGTGCATGCAGGCAGAAATTCTTTTTCCCTTAAAGGGCTCCGCTTTCTTAAATTTTTCCTTAATAATATTTAAAACCGGCATATCCCGACTGGCCCAAGCCAAACGCTTCTCGCCTAAGGCCGCCAGTTTTAAATCTTTAACGTGACTTATCATATTTTTAACAAATTAAATTTTTAAAATCTCTCCAAAGTTTTCCTGGTATCTTTTTCTAAAAGCCCCCAGCGTAAATTTATGAGTTTGCGTCCCAAATTTTTCTACCGTATAGACAGCGGCGAGAGAAGCGATTTGGCCACAAATTTTTAAATCAAAGTCGAGAATAAAACCTTTAATAAAACCCGCTCGATAAGCGTCGCCGGCGCCGGTCGGATCGCTCGTATTTTTCGGCCGAGCGGCTTTAACTAATATTTTTTTAGTTCCCTGATAAATTTCCGAACCTCTAGCACCTCTAGTTATTACTAAAATGTCGACCATTCTTCTAAGCGCCGCCTGATCAATTTTTAATTTATTAAGAATAACTTCGATTTCGTAATCATTACCGATTAAAATTTTCGCTCCCGGAATCGCTTTCTTGAGCTCCGAAGCGGAAAAGGCGCCTAACGCTTGGCCGGGATCAAAAATATAATCAAGCTTTTTCTGCTGATAAATAGCGGCATATTCTAACATCCGGTTTTTATCTTCGGGAGCAATAATCGCTAAATCATTTTTCTTAAATTTTAAAGCGACAGTCCGCCCATAATTTAAGCGAGTTGGACCGGGATAAAAAGCGGCAATCTGATTATCATTATGATCAGTAATAATATAAGCGGCGGCACTATGAACTTTAGCCACTTTAGCTAAATAATGCAAATTAACCCCATGTTTCTCGAGCCACTGGGCATAAGGAACAAAATCCGAACCAACTATGCCTAAAACGATCGGTTTTTCTTTAAATAGAGTTAAATTATAAGCAATATTACCGGCGGTGCCACCAAAACTGGTCCTTAAATTATTGAGAATAAAACTCAGATTTAATTTATGGATAGCCTCTGGCAGGATGTGATTAGAAAAAAGACCAGAGAAATCCATAATCTGGTCATAGGCTAAAGAGCCTGAGACTATTAAGTTCGAATATTTATTTGAGCGCATCGGATTTTTGAGCCTGTCTTAATTCCGCCTTCTTTAAACGACTGATTTCTTGGCCTAACGCCTTATATTCGAGACTGCCGGGGGAATAATTTTGCAGGACTTGTTCGAGTTCGGCTAAAGGATTGGCTAAAAATTCTGCGGACGGCGACGGCGCTGGCGCTAGTTGATCGAGATGACTATTAATTAATAAATTATCTTGAGACTGAGGACTAATCTTTTTATCTTGAATTTGTTTAAGAAAATCTTTAGATACCTCCTCCATTTCACCATGGTTGAAAATAATTGTTTTACCGTCGATATTCATGACCACAGAATTTTCATATCCGGCGGGAGTTTTAGAAGAAAATCTTAATTTTTCATAAACATCCAACAAATTTCTTACCTTATTCTTCTCTTCCTCTGTTAATCTTTTTATATACTTACCATTAGCAATATACTCCATTTTCTTGAGCTTATCAAAACTATCTAATCCTAAATTAACTACAAAATCTTTAATCCATTCGCTTACCTTATGCGGCGCGTTACTATCATCAGTCTCCGCTCGACGGCCAATCAATAAATTATCGGATTTTTCCAGAGCTTCTCTTAATTTATTCTTAAAAGTATCACGCTCATTAATATTCTTGAGAGTTATTAGTTGGACTTCTAATTTAGACCAAAGATCAAAATCAGGTATTTCTTGAGAAAGTGAAAAATAATTTTTTAACAAATCGTGATATTCGTTAACATCATCAAAATAATTAAGAGCTAAAAATTTTAACTTCATGGCATAATTTAAATACTGATTATACTCTCGTGGGTTATTTTTAGCCAGGTCATTCTCTTTTAACCAGCGACGAACAATATTATAGGCTTCAAAAGCCCCCGCCCAATCATTATTAAGGGCGGCGTATTCTATTTCTTGTTGTAATAATTCTAGAGTAAGAGTGGCCATAGTAAACCAAAATAAATTAAATTTAAATTATTAAGAGACCTCTCGAATAGCATTAAGCGGATCAGCAACATTTATGTTTTTAGCTTTCTTCATGATACGTTCAATGACATCGGCAACCTGTTTAGCCCCGGCGTCTCTCAACCTCTGAATGTTTTCTGCGTTAGCGCCGATAAACTGAATACTATTAATATTACCAGTTTTCGACATTTCCTCGGCATATTTTTCATCCTTAGAAGCATATAAAGCTATAGTCGATCGGCTAAGCTCCCAATTGGAATCAGTATGCGGCTGACCATTACGATAAGACCCTTGTCCTAAACGATTAACGTTTCTGACAAATTGCTGAACTTGCATCTTAGATTTTTCACCAAGGATAGAGGCTTCCTGTTGATCTTTGCCAGTCTCCTCCCATTGGCCTGCTTTATTCATAGTCATAGCGCCAAAGGCCTCGTAATGATTGACCGACTTGGCGATTTCTCCGACTTCAGCGATCAAACCGCGCGAATCTTGCTGACTAAAGCCGCCCTCCTCTTGCAAATATTTAGACATGGTAATCATACCATCATAACCTGTACCAATACCTAACGCCCGATGAACATCATTATAATTTCCGGTCTTAGTTAATTTTTTATAGGTGGCCGCAATTAAACCCTGATCTTTAGCTTTAATCGCTTCTTTAAATATAGCGACTAATTGATCCGGATTAGTAAAAGTAGCGATCTTCTTATTAGCTTCCGCTTCTATCGTTGAGTCAACATGCGCCCGCGACGTTTCAGTTTCCGATAATTTATTCTCCTGCAAAATTTCAGTTTGCTTAAAGATTTCCTTATCAAAATCTTCTAATTTACTTTCTTTACTACTGATAGCAGTGGCGAGTCCTCTGCGAACATCTTCTCTTTTAGCATCATCATCAACTAGAATACGGTGACTACTCAAGGTCTCTATTTCCTTATTGTTTGTTTCTAACTGAGCGTCAGCCGCTGCTACCTCGTCGCGTTTTTCCTTTAAAGTTTTTCTCTCAGCAATAGTTAGAGTTTTCTTTTTCTCTTTTGTCTCTAAATCTTGATAAACCTTACTATCTACAATATCTGACTTTTTCTTGTTTAAACTAGTATTATTTTCCCTTAATTGCTTAATAGTAACTGATTCTTTTTGACCTTGCTCTAAAGTTACTGTCGGCTGTTGTATGGATGTTATTTCCTTATCATTTTCTTCAATCTTAGCGTCAATACCCTCAATAACCGAGCGTTTTTCATCTAAAGATTCTTGCTCCTTTTTAGTTAACAGACCGTCTTTATGCTTTTGCTCTAAACCAATATACTCTTTGGATTCGACAATCGCTCGCTTATCATTATCTAGTTTAATATTAGAAGCTTCTAGCTCCTTAGCCCGACCAAGGTCTGCTTGATGTTCGGCAACGGTGGTTATTCTTGAAGACTGACCATTCATATCTTCAATATCAGTCTGAGCTTCGGCCTTACCCTCTTCCGCTTCTCTAATCTTTGCCAAAGCTTCCTCTGCTACCTTAGGCGATCCCGCCTTAAAAATACCAAATTTTTTATCAGCTAAATTCTGCCAAGCCACGTCACCAGTGCTAGCTAAGGCGGCCTTACGATGAAGCCAACCGGGTCGAGTACCGTCTGGCCGCATTTCTCCCGTCGCCGTCTCTAAAGTTCCTTTACGGATACGCTGTAAGCGCAACTGACGATTAGCTTCCGCCTGCTCATTCCGTCTTTTCCAGGCCGCGGCAACATTTAAATCAACCCCTATCGCTTCACTAGTAACATCTCTAATATCTCCCAACCTGTTTCCTGTCCATTTTTTAAGACCAGTCGCCGCTCCCGTTGCTAAACCACCGGCAAAAGCCGCTCCCTTTTGTAATTTAGCCATCCCCTTGCCCGCGATACTACCGGCTTTGCCGCCAATTTGCTGGGCTGTTGTTAGGCCACCAACGAGCATCCCAATAGCGACAATAAACTTTACGAGCGCGGCGGTAGTAGAACCGGCCGTACCGAAAACCCCGTTATCATCAACGGTAATATTATTACCGGTCTGTAAAGCGGCAAGAGACAACCAAATAAAGAAAGCCAAAACCGGACCGACGATTAAATTCTTAATAAATTCATCCCACCACTGCGAAGCATATTTTTGCCCGCCGGGAAAAGCCGACATTAAATAGGCGAAAGGTGATAAAACAACATATATCCAAATAATAACTAGACGCATAACGAGCATCATCGCCATCGTTCCAAAAACTACAATCGCTACTAATAAATAAATTATCCCTAAAACATAGGCGCCCGCCGTATTAAAAGCGCTCTCTAAATTCCCCTGAGAAGCGGTTACAATACTCGTTATTCCTAACATCTCCGTCGCGTTACCACCGCCGATATCTTTAAACGCGTTAACGAAAGTTAACATGACTACTTGCGAAACATCAATTAACAGCCCGCAAATAGTTTTCGAAAAATTAATAAGAACAGCCATTAGGACTAACTTAGGCAACCATTTTTTATAACTATATTCCTCTAAATGCAAAATCGTCCCGAAAGAAATGACCATCAGAACGACCACAAAAAACATATTGCAGAGATCTCGAACAATAACCCAACCTTTTTCTACCACCGGGACTTTAATAAATTCCTGGTACTGAGCAACGGCTAAGAGCGCTTTAATTACTAAAGATAAAATTCCGCCTAAAGCCCAAACAAAAATACCTAAAATTCCGGATATAACATCCTCAGCCCAAGTAGTTGAGGCGCTAGTCAAATGACCGAATACAAAAACTCCCGATATAACTAAAAGACCGACTAACAAAATTAAATATTTTTTATGACTCCTAAATTTCATGCGGATATTAATATAAAAATTCTAAAATTAAATATAATATTCAATAAATTATTTCCACATATTACCAACGATATCTTTCAAGATACTAACAATCGCTTCGAAGGGATTGCTAAAAAAACCAACGATTAAAGCCACTAAACAAAATAGGGAAAATAAAATTAGTAAAGCGATCCCGTCAATAACTGCTAAGGCCATCGGCTCTGATAAACCATGTTTTCCGAAGATCGTCTGAAGAAAAAGATTAGTCATGCTAGCTGAGCCACAATTTTCTGGCTTACATTCATCGCCTAACTTACAAAATAGACTCGGTATTATATTATGTAAAAAAACATGACAATTTATCCAAAGTAGTGTTAGGCCCCAACTCGAGAAGATATTCACCCAGGATTGTTGTAATAAATTAGAAGTTACTTTTTTCGCCGGTGAAGCTAATATAGCGCCGAGGCTACCGCCCCCCTCTTGGGTTTCTTTAGCTTCTTGCTTCTGTTTCTCTCTTTTCGCCGCTTGAATTCTCGTGCGAAAATCTACGGCCCGTTCTGTATCTTTATTCGCTTGACTAGTTCGCCGACGATTAGCTCTTAACTCTCCCGACCGACCAGAACTATCCTTACTATTAGCGCCTCTAGAAGCGGCTGGGTTAGCTTGTAACAACCGATCGTCAATACTCATAATTAATATACGTCTTAAATCTTCTCCCCTTAAATTATATAATAAACGGCTGGGATCCGCTACTAAAACCAAAGGTCTAATTAATCATTATAACTATCATCATATTTCCCCCAGTTATCCGTAATTTTAAGCTTAATCGTTCTTGATCCAGCCTCACGATAATAATGATATAAAGAATGCGGCGCGGCGGCGGCGGGCTTTTGATCCTGGTCATTAATTATCTGGGTATTGCCGTCGCCCCAGTCAATATCAATCTGTTTAAGCGGCAGCTGTTCCGAATCGACGGAAGTATTAAATTCCAAGCGATATATACCTCGCTGAGAAATATTAAAGATATCGCCGGGATTAATCGGATTTATCGGTTCCTTATTATCGCCATAGTACAAACTAACATTACTTAAGGTCGGATAAACTACACAGAAAATATTAGGCTCGCCTTTGTCGCGAATATTATCCACGCATTGGCTAATGCTACTGCTAAAATCGAAAGAAGAATTATCAACCAAATACTTATTTAAACCGGTATTAAATGAATAAGAGCTATTAGACTTTAAGAAAACATTAGCTAAGAGATATTGCGTTTGAGAATAATTCGGTATCGAACCGCCGACTATACCTATTTTCTCCCATAAACGAATACACCGACCAGTCCCGCCGCCGCAAGTTTCATCGGCTAAAAAATTATTATCCGACGAAGTCGCTAAACAATAAATATTCGGATTATTGCTACAAGAGCCAATCATATTACAACTTGGCCCGCTACAACCATAAGGGCGACCCGCCGCCGGATCCTCGCTAGAATCCCCTTTCGCCCGCAAATTAACCCGAGAATTATTATTCTGCAAACTAAAATTAGTCGGCCAGCTCGCGGCGCCGAAAGGGATATCGCCGACTTCACGGTTATAATGATAGGCTAAATAAGAAGAGAATAGTAAACCAGACGGCCACTGAGAAAATTCTTTATAGAAGAAAGCTGGCGTAGTTGTGACCGTAGTAGGAGTAGATACGCGCCCGACCCAAGCTTTATTGTCGCCGTTATTATCAACTACGGAGGTAAACCGATTACAAGTTAAACGATAAGGGTTATTGGCATTGGTGTCATTGGGAAGATAATTTAAATCCGCCTCAGTCACAGGATTTTTTGTCGGGTCATAAATACGTATAGGGGAATCTCCTTCATTACCCGAAAAACCATTAAACGGATAGTACCAACCGCTGGAGTTATGCTGTACATCATTTTTTAAATTAAGGTATAATTTAACATATTCACCAAAAATATCGTTATATTCAGGCATGGGCGTACTGCTATCATATATTCCCGTAGAACCCTCTAAATTGCCAAAATCATGTGTAATCGTGGGTGTATGGAAGTTAGTGTTATGATAAGCCATGGCTTGAATCTCTCCTCTAGTTTTTGGTATACACCATTCTGTATGGCAACAATCATTACCTTCATGGCAACTAAATTCAAAATATAATTTCCAGTAATTATTATTACCGTTACAACTATTATAATCATTTTTTCTCCCATCGTTAGCTTCTCCAGCATTTTGACAGTCACCGCTATAAGCCTTGGAAGCGCTGTCTAAATACTGCGTTCTCTTCTCCACCACCTGAAAATTACCATTCGCTTCAGTACAATAATTAAGCGGGAACTTTCCTTGATAGCCGGAAACACTTAATTTATCAGTAGCGCCGGCGATTCTATCCATCGGGTACCATAATAAGCAAACCCGAGGATTAGCGGGATCATATTTTAGACAATATCCTTCTAAACCATTTTTAATAACATTATTATCCGTATTAATACAAGCTAAACTATCTCCGGCCGGATATAGACGGCAGTCGCGCGCGGCGTAGTTATTATTACCCATGTCTAGAACCGGTTCAATAGTTATATCGTCAAAATATACCGAACTACTGTCTTTAGAGTCCTGCGTATTAGAACTTAAAAATATTTTTATTTGTTTAACCCCCGTACCTAAATTAAAACGTTTAACCACCCGCGTCCAACCTTTAGGCGAATCGGCATAAAAAACCAGAGGCTGATTATTACTATCCTTCCAAACAACATTATTCTCGTCAGTAATTATTAATTTTGTCTTAAGGCCGTTAGAATTTTTTGTATTAATTAAATAACGAAGGTAAAAATTATCACCGCTGCTTAAAACTGTTAGCGGCGAATTCGCCGCTAAAAGACCGAGCTGGAGACGCGCCGGAACTTGTAAGTAAGCGGATCCTTCCGCCGGATAATCAGTCGGCGCTCCCTTCGGTTCTTTAATTACTTTAGCGGAATTAGATCTGTCCGGATTATCCCAACCTTCACAAGATTCGCTAGAGACAAAATCTACCGTAGTCGCACATTCTTTCGGGAAGGCCGGATCGCTCCCTTCAAAATCATAAGCATTAAACCCAGAAATTTTCGAGCCGACTTCCTTCATCGTGCTAAAATTATAACTGTCGGCTAAAGCGTACCCGGAAGCATTTTTATCATTTTGCACATTAAATTTACTGTCCGCCGAGACATTGGTGATAAAATTAGAACATTCGCCTTGATCGTCTAAACGGTCGCATTGTCCGAAAGAATAACAAGTTTTCTGTTGCGTCGACGGGTCTTTAAAATAAGTAAGACAGTCTAACCATTTCGCGCAAACTCTATCCGGATGAACTTTAATTAATTGATTAGCTTGACAATAAGGGGCGGTACAAGATTGTATTGGCGAACCATTCGCAGTTTCCGGCGTATTATAAGCATCGGCACTTAAAGGAGTAAATCCCGACGCGCCAGCAATCGCCCGCTCATTAAACAAGACACAGCCACTATCAAACTTCACGTTTTCACAAGTCTCTTTATCAACACTATTAGCTAATTGATAATTAATCGCCAGCTCCTTAACTTCAATATTCTTCTGATTATTACCATAGCTCACTAGAGCTAATTTATTATTCAAAGAATTAAAAATTAGGGGTTGATTAATGCCGCCCGCGCTCGCGCTATTAATAAATAAAGAACTAGCGGGGGCACTAAAATTATTATCAGCTTGTAAAAGACGAACCGAGTCTAAGAAAGTTAATTCTACTGGACTCGCTACCGCATTAGTACTCACGTTAATATTGAAGCTATATAATTTATTCGGCTCTAAACGAATAACCTGCTGGTCGGCAGCTACTGCTGTCGGCCATTTATTAATCGAGGGACCCCAGCCGACAATAATATTATCACTACCCTTTTTATAGCTCGGATTATTAACTAAATTAGCGGAGAAACGACTGACGGGATCAATATATTCCTGACAGCCCGCCTGGTTACCATTACAAAGCCCGGCGTCTTTATCCGGCGTCGGAACTTGATTATTCGCTCCGCCTAAACCGATAGTTTTTAAATACGAAGTCGAACAAAGATAATCATTATTATCAATTAAACATTTGCCCACGCTACAGTCGCTATCGCTAAGACAAATGGGACTCCCTTTTTCTGAACCATCTATTTGACTATTATTATTCCGATCACAGCGTTTAACCGGGATTTTATACCAAGCCTTACCGACAACCGCCGGATTATTACTGTTGCGATAATTACAAGTCCCGGCCCCAGGATCTTTGAAATAACTTTTACTATTATTGTCGCTCTGCCATTCTTCACAACCAGCGTTCTTTTGACTACATAAAATATTAGTATACTGATCAGGATTATTTAAACCATAAAAATCTAACCAAGAAGAAACTAGCGCGCCGCCCTGCCCTTGGCCTAAACGGCTACAACCCTTATTAACCTCCCCACATTGTTTATTAGCGTCATAAACGGCATAAAGCGCTCGATCGCCTTCAACTTTAACACAATTAGGATCGCTAATAGCGCAAGTAGTCGTGGCTTGGCGGTCGAACCAAAAATTGGTTCGATAGTCGGTAGAATTCCTCGTATCAATCATCTGCTCGCAACCGACCGCCGAGCTAGCGCAAAGCTGGTTAAAACGATTTAAATCATGCTTTGAGCCGTTTCGATCGGTATACTGCGAACAGCCTAAATTATATTCCGGGCCTTGATAGGTATTAAAAATATCATAAGAACAAACCGCGGGTACTTGGCTCGAATTTTTAATTAAATAATAACGATCAGTAATTTCCGATAAAACAAAATTATCTAAATAAAAATCACTATCCGCGCTAATAACTAATAATTCTTTAGGGCCGATAGCATGATCGAGATTAGCTAAATTCGCTTGATAAACATTCCAGCCGTTCCCCCCTTTTATAATTAAAGAGCCCGAAGCGTTAAAATAAGTTTTAGCGGGAGTCGCCGAATCATTATTGAAGAAATAAATTTTTATATTCGTGTTAACGGCCGCCCGAGCGATAAATTTAACCGTATAAGCGGCACCGGCCCGGGCAATATTAGCCATAGAATGTTGAGCCGCCACATTTTCACCGGCCAAAATCTTCTTAATTAACGGAAAATTTAAGGAAGTATACGAAGCGGACGACTGGCTACCAATTGTATTGCATCTACCATAATTCGTATCATGATACCATAAGGAATGACCATCTTTACTATTAGAAATCGTGCTAGAGCTTACGCCGCTCGAACAATTAGACGACCAATCGCTTAAATTATTTTCAAAATCATAAACAGCCGTTACTCGAACGTTACTGCCGTTATTGCCGTTATATTCCCGACAGCCATTATCACTCGCCTGACAAGTCTTCCCTTCGCCGGGAATAGCTTGATAAATACAGGCCTGATGTTGACTGTCCCATAAACCGCCGTTCAAACAAGAATAACAATTATTAGTATTAGCGTCCCAATGCCGACTACTGCTGACACACGTACTCGACGCCATTATAGTAGAATCAATATTTTTTTCGCTTAGTCGATAAGTGTGACAATTATTCGAACAAGTAATTGTATTCGACATTAATTGATAAAAATCTTGGCCGGCCACGTTATAAAATTGCCGACAATCAGCGTTGTAGCGCGGATCATCCGGCACTAAATTATAAGTAGTAGCGTCACATAAAGCCCCGCTATTTGAAGCAACGGCCAAAGAACCGTCCGTCTTCTTAGCTAAAGAATAAGCTTGTAATTGATACCCGTCAGCCTGACCTTCCCAAGAATAAAAATCTGCACATTTGTCAGGATTTGGTTTAATACATTGTTTAAGAGACGTATAATATTCGCGCTGTTCTCCTCCCTGCGATAATTCATCTAAATTAGTAAACTCATTACAGCCCGCCGCCTCCGCGCTACAACTCGTCGAATTAGCCGGAATTAAATTTTCTGAGTAAGGTGAATTAAAATAATTAGTTTTAGAAATATAAGCGTCATAACCTAAACACGCATCGCGACAGTAATCACTACTGATAACCTTAGCCGGAATCGAAAATTTATCGTTAACCGAACTAAATAGTTCGCAACCAACCTCTTCTTGATTACATTTACGCGCATATTTATTACAAACCGCTGGAGCGTTCGACTTTAAGCTATAATCCTTGAGGGCGGCCGTCGTATCGACGTAACAACTAGCTTCTAAATAAGGCGGTAATAATTTCTCATAAGTTTTAAACGAACCATAAGGAGAAAATCCCGTCGCCCATTCACTTAATTCAAATTTTACATTTTTTAAATAGAATAAAACTTCGGGTCCATAACCGACGATGCTAAAATCAGGTTCGTTATAACCGTTTTCCGCCTGGCGGACAACACTTAAATGTTGCCAAGAATTTTTAAGCGGCGTAGTCGTGCTAAAACCAGCCGCCGCCGAACCTAAAGCTAGTTCGACTTCGCTGCCGCTCACTAAATAAACATCAGCACTAAGAGCATAGGCCTGACCGGGAATAATTTGAAAATCGGCTGGTAATAAAGAACGCACAGCGCTAGAACTTATTCCGGCTTTTGCCGCGGCCGGCGTGGCGGTCAGTTTTAAAACCTTATCTCCTTCCGGAATAGACTCTGCGGCGGCGCTGACAATAGTTGCTGTTTGATTATTAATAAGCGGCCAGCTATTTAACATATCTCCTCCCTGGTTAGAGTCGCCGATTTCGTCATAGCGAAAATCAGCCGCCATCACTAAATTACTACCCCAAGTCGACTTAACGCGCATAAGCTCGCTGCAACCTTCATCAGACTGGCTACAAGTCGCTAAAGTTTTATTAAAATACCAGCTACGAGAACTATCCCAACTAACTTTAGCGCTAGAGGTTGAATAAGTACCAAACCAAGAATACTGACGACAACCGGCGCTACCGCTATTACAATTAGTATAATCTAAAGTATTTTCTAAATAAGCCGCCGACTGCCCGCTAGTAGTATTAGAAAAATTCTGACAAGTATTATTAAGCGGCTCGCAAGAGTCAGCGTCAAAACTCCAGGTCCTTTTTTCTTCATTACAATAACCATAATATTCGCAACTACCGTCGCCTTTTTCTTTAATACAAGTTTCACTGTCGGCGCAGTAATCTTCACCGCGAGAAACACTTAAAGTGCTAGATACATTAGTCTCATAAGACGGAATATTATTCTGCATCAAGATTTGCGCGCTAAAACCAGATTTTTTACAATAACTCAGAGGCGCTTTTAAAACCCAATTAGGATCAACTAAACCCGTACACCAATCCGTCTGCCCTTTGTTAAAACCCTCACTATATTCAGCGTAACTATCTAAAGGATCAAAACAAGAAACTAAATCATTTAAAGTCGCTTTTTGTCCCGTCTTCGGCAAAGTTACTAAGCGGGCGGCTTCGGCCCAGCCTAAAGGTAAAATTCGATATTTTACTAATATGGTAATATTACGGACCGAATAACTACTATGATAACTATCGCCTGCTTCATCATTAGTAAACTGCCAATCGCCGGGCAAAGAACCTTCTTTAATCGCCTCAGCCACAGTTTTTCTCTCCGTCACCGCCTGCATGAAAGTATCATTGATAACACAATTATCGGGCGCCGGATTTTTCGGATCAGGACAAATTGCTAAATCAGATAGAACATCATAATTAGCCCGAACCCCGAAATTAGTTTTCAATAATTTACTGGTCGCTTCCTTTAAAGCATTTTCTCCATATTGCGGGCTAGACTCCGGCGACTGCACACTGGAATTATTATTTGATTTCGACTTAGTCGTCAGCTGCTGCATCAAATTATTAAAAGAAGAAATATAAAGTTGATTTAAAAAGAGATTAGCGGCGTCTACCATAATATCGCCCGTTGTCTTTCCGAGCGCTTCTTGCCGAGCTTTCGCGGCCTGTTCCGCTTCCTGCCGCGCTTCGCCCGGAACGCCCTGAATAGTGCCAGCAATATCCCGCACATCTAACCAACCGCTGCCAGCAACATACTGATTTTTATTAGCCTCTGCCTTAAAAGTCTTTTGGCCAGCCATATCGGCTTTAGCCGTCAAATAAATTCCTAAATCATTAGACTGCGGTGCGAAAATACTCGCAAAATTATCTAAAAATTTCGGATTGCGTAAATCCGCCATCTTTTTAAGAGCATCCGTTTCCCAACTTTTAATCATCTCCGTATAGGTACAATCCGGACCCTTAGGACGATTCTGTTCAATTAAACCTAAACTTATTCGCAGTTTCGCTTCAACCGAAGAAGGACTACAAACATTAAAAGAAGGGGTAATATTACCCGCGTTACTGGAATTAGCGGTTTTAGCAGCACAACGCGTAGCCTCCTCATCGGCTCTAGTTACACAATTGGTATAAAATTCGTAATCGGTATTACTACTAACACCATTTTCGTCAGTATTTTTAGCGGAATCTGCACAAAACTTCACATTCTTATTGTATTTATTTTGGCAAGTCATGTTCTGGTCGGGCGCATTTAAATTATTCACAAAACTCTCAATAAACTGCCCACCGGCTTCATCGCTAATTTGGTTTAAATAATCATTTAAATTAGAGGTCACATAAAGAGGTTTCTGACCTTTACCACCCGAACCGATATAATTCGCCGAATCGTAAGCTATTTTATTTAAAGTAGAGGCTAAAGTTCTTTGAAACGCGATGGAACCCGCTTTTTGAACGGCATCTGAAGCGACGTCCCAACTTTTGACTAAAAATTGCCAAACTTGCTGCGGGATAGAGGTCGCTTCAGCTGTTGCCATTTGTGCAAACACCGGTTTGATAAATATAAAAGACCAAAAAAATATAATTATAAATAAAATAAAAATTATATTTTTTTTAAACTTAGCCACTTTAGTTTTCTTTTTTAGTATTAAAAAAGGTAACATTTTATTGATTATTTGACGGGTTATTATTTTGTTTTTTCAAAGACTCCTGGTAGCTCTTCATAAGATCACTATCACTAATCTTATCTAAATCAGCCGCATTAGCGCCGCTAGCAATTAATAGTCTACGTAAAGTCACGGCGTCGGCCTGGCCGTTTAAAGCGTTCTGCAATTCTAGAACGCTAGAACTACCGACTAATTCCGCCGGTAAAGACAGCGTCGATGGCGAAGTCAAAGTCGGGCTCGGGATTTCGTTAGTCGAAGTAGCCGTTTCTAAAGAAACGGAGCAATCTTTTCCTGACGCACAATTCGGATCACTCCCTTGATCAGTTTCTTTTTTATCAGATAAACCGTCGCTGTCGGAATCTTCTAAATAAGGCGAAGTCTTATAAACATAAATTTCATCGTAATCAGATACTCCGTCGCCGTCCGTATCTTTTTTCTTTAAAACTTCGGCGATATCCGTACTAGTCGCAGTACTATTAACCGCTTCGTAAGCAAAAGGACGATTAATCTGGGCGCGTATTTGCCAAACCCAGAAAACTACAATAAGAATCGCTAAAATAAATAAAAACCCCACCGCGATTTTCTGCGGCCGAGGCAAGTCTTTCAAGCTTAAACTATAGCTGTTTTTTTCCGAATTAATTTCCAGCGACATAAGCGACGAATAAAAACAGTGACTTTTAAAATCAATTTTATTATACCACAAAGCGCTTCAGCGCCGCAAATAATTTTTGCCAATCTAAGAGCGATAATCCTTCGGCACGCGAACCGAGATCTAGCCCCTGATTTAAAAATATTTTAGTGATGAGAAGCGGATCTAATTTAAGGCCACCAGCCAAATTATTTTTAAGCATTTTCCGCTTCGCGCTAAAACCCGCTCGAACAATGCGAAAAAAAATCTTATCCTCAGCCGCGGTGGTAATCCTCTCCTTAACGGATAATTTAATAATGGCGCTATCGACTTTAGGCTCCGGCCAAAAATTACCAGCTTTAACTAGTCGAATAATTGTCGGCGTCGCATAATACTGAACCGAAATCGCCAAGATACTCATGTCCGGAACATCCGCCGTAATTCTGGCTGCGACTTCCTTCTGCAACATTAAAACAAGACTCTGCGGCGGGTGGACCCCCGACAAAAAAAGACGAAGAAAAATAGAACTAATATTATAAGGAAGATTGGCGACAATTTTATAAGGTTCGGCTAAATCTAGATGATGACCCAAATTAAATTTTAAAATATCGGAATTAATAATCTCGACATTCGTGACTCCCTGAGAATCAATGCCGACTTGTAAATAATCCGCTAATGATTTATCTAATTCCACCGCTAAGACTCGCTTAACTTTTTGCGCGAGCTTGGCCGTTAAAAACCCTAAACCCGGACCGATTTCTAAAACCGTATCGCTAGGCTTTAGATCAGCCGCCTTAATAATATCGTCATAAATAGCTTCATTAATCAAAAAATTTTGACCTTTAGAACGGGCCGGTTTAATTTCAAAAATTTGACAGAGTTCGCGAGTTTTCGCTAATAAATCAGACATAATTAATATTTATTTTCCCCTCTTTAGATTTTCTTAATCTTTGATGTCTTATAGTTAAGGCTAGTGGGTCCGGTGCTGGCGCCTAGACAAATCCTGACAATTTCGTCTTCGGGGTTCGATTCCCCGCGGATCCACTAAGGACTTGATCATAAAAACTTAATCTGATATTATATAGGTATTGTCAGGATTTGTTATAAGCTCAACATAAGACGAGAAAACATCCGCCCCTTTGGCGGATTGTTTTTTATTTAACAACAATGTTAAGTAATTTACCGGGCACAAATATTTTTTTAAGTATCGCCTTATCTTGCCACCATTTGTTAATTGACTGGTCACTAAGCACTAAATCAAAAGCCGCGGATTCAGAAATATCCGCCGGGACTTCTAAAGATCCCCGTAGTTTCCCGTTCACTTGAACTACTAGACTAATGATTTCATCTTTAGTTAATTCCGAATCATACGCCGGCCAGCTTGATTTAAAAATACTAGTCTCGTGGCCTAGTCTCGCCCATAATTCTTCGCTTAAATGTGGAGCGAAAGGAGCCAGGAGCGCTATTAATTTCGACCAATTCTCCGGGCTTAGAGGCGAAACATTAAATTGTGTCTTATAATCAGTTAAGGCGTTTAAAAAAATCATCAAAGCCGAGACCGCCGTATTTAACCGAAAACTCTCGATATCTTCGCCAACTTTTTTAATAGTTTTATGAAGCAAAGAAATAATTTTTTTATCTTCTTTAAAATTTAAATTATTTTCTTTGTCGATTAACTGCTCGACCTTATCTAAAAATTTCCGTGCCCCAACCAAACCATTAGTATTCCAACTAACCGATTGTTCGAAGGGCCCCATAAACATTTCATATAAACGTAAGGAATCGGCGCCAAATTTTTCTACCATCTCGTCCGGATTAATAACATTACCCCAACGCTTAGACATCTTCCGACCATCTTCTCCCATTATTAGCCCGACATGTTTAAGTTTAATGAATGGCTCCTCGTAATTAACCGCGCCAATATCAAATAAAAATTTATGCCAAAAACGCGCATAAATTAAATGCCGCGTCGCGTGCTCCGCTCCGCCGACATAAAAATCTACCGGCGACCAATATTTTTCTAGAGCTTTATCAACTAATTTATCGCAATTAGCCGGATCAATATATCTTAAATAATACCAGCAAGATCCGCCCCATTGTGGCATGGTATTAGTCTCTCGTTTTGCGCCGCCGCCACATTTCGGGCACGAAGTATTGACCCAATCAGTAATCGCCGCAAGTGGCGACTCGCCCGTCCCCGTCGGCTCATAGCTTTCAACGGCCGGTAAAACTAACGGCAATTCTTCTTCCGGAACTGCAACGACACCGCAATGTTCACAATGAATTAACGGAATTGGTTCGCCCCAATAACGCTGGCGAGAAAAAACCCAATCTTTAATTTTATAATTAACCTTCTCTAGCCCTGCGTTATTTTTAATTAACCAATTAGTCATGGCCGAGCGCGCCGCTTCCGAACTTAAACCGGTAAACTCCGCCGAATTAACTAACCGGCCGTCCGCGGTATAAGCCGCGGTCAGCGTAATATTAGTCGGATCAGCCAGCGCTTCAACGCTAACCCTAATCTCCAAATTATACTTTCTTGCAAATTCGAAATCTCTTTCATCATGCGCCGGCACCGCCATTACCGCCCCCGTCCCGTAAGAATTCAAAACATAATCAGCTAAAAATACCGGCACCGCTTCTTGATTAAAAGGATTAATGGCGTAAACACCGGCTAAAATTACTCCCGTTTTTTCTTTATTTAAATCCGTCCGCTGTAAATCGGTCTTATTCTGGGCTTCCTTAATATAGGTCTCAACCTCAGCCCAATTTTTTATTAGCGGTTTGAGCGCCGCGACTAATTTATTTTCCGGCGCTAAAACGACATAGGTACAGCCGAAAATCGTATCCACTCGAGTCGTAAAAACTTTCACGAGACTAGAAAAATCTTTAATTTTAAAATTAATTTCGGCGCCAATACTACGGCCGATCCAATTCCGCTGCATCTCTTTAATCGATTCTTCCCAGTCCGGTAATTTTTCTAAATCATCTAACAAACGCTGAGCGTAACTCGTAATTTTTAAAACCCATTGCCGCATCGGCCGCAGTTCGACGACGCTACCACAACGCTCACATAGTCCATTTTCCAAATCTTCATTAGCTAAACCAGTCTTACAAGACGGACACCAATTAATTGGTTCCTGCGATTCATAAGCTAAACCCTGCTCCCACATCTTTAAAAAAATCCACTGAGTCCATTTATAATATGCCGGGTCGGTAGTATTAACTTCTCTCGCCCAGTCATAAGAAAAACCTAAAATTTCTAATTGTCTTTTAAAAGTAGCGACATTTTCGGCCGTGGCTTTTTTGGGATGAACCTTATTTTGGAGCGCATAATTTTCTGCCGGCAAACCGAAAGCATCCCAGCCCATGGGATGTAAAACATTATACCCTTGCATCAAGCGCAAACGAGAAACAATATCCGTTGCGATATATCCCTTCGGATGGCCAACATGTAAGCCAACTCCCGAGGGATAAGGAAACATATCTAAAATATAATATTTGGGCTTACTTTGGTCAGTGCCGGTTTTATAAAGCTCGCTCACCTGCCAATTAGTCTGCCACTTTTTTTCAATCGCTTTATGATCGTACATATAAATTTTATTTTAATTCTAAACCAACAGGCGCATGATCAGAACCCCGCACTTCGTCTAAAATATAAGCTTTTTTTAGGTTTTCTTTAAGTTTAGCGGACGCACAAAAATAGTCAATCCGCCAACCGACATTGCGCTGACGCGCCCCGGCTCGAAAACTCCACCAGGAATACTGAACCTTTTGGCCATTAAGCTCCCGATAAGTATCAATAAATCCCGCCGCCAAAAATTTATCGAGCCAGGATCTCTCTTCGACCGTAAACCCGGCGTTACCAATATTTTCCCGCGGCCGCGCTAAATCGATCTCCTGATGAGCGACATTAAAATCTCCAGTTAAAATTACCGGCTTAATTTTTTCTAATTTCTTAATATAAAGGAGTAGGGCTTCGTTAAATTCTAACCGATACGGTAAACGGCTAAGTTCCTGGTTGGCATTAGGAAAATAAACATTTAATAAGTAAAATTTAGCAAAATCAGCCGTCTGAACTCGACCCTCAATATTAAATTTTTCCATTTTTTTATTTTTAGCTAGCCCTAAATCATCCAGGCCATTCTTGACGCCCTGAAAACCTAATAATCCCGCCCGCACTAAAATAGCCGTGCCGCTATAACCGGGCCGCTGCGCGCAGTTCCAGTATTCTAAATAGCCGGCAAAGTCAAATTCGGTTTCGTCTTTTACCTGATCAGATATTTTAACTTCCTGTAAACATAAAATATCCGGCCTGGCCGCCCACAAAAAATCTGAAAAACCTTTTTTAACCGCCGCTCTTATACCATTAACATTCCAAGAGATTATTTTCATAAAATATGATATAATGCCAGTATACTTTAAACTAAGCGATTTTTCAATTTTTTTAATATTTTATTTATGAGCCTAAATGAACGGATAAAATACGCCGCGATGAAGGCGCGACACGCCAAAACGCTTCGGCCCTGGTATAAAAAATGGTGGGGACGTTTCGCCCTAATTCTCTCCGTCTTGATCCTTCTCCTTTTAAGTTTTTGCAGTATTTACGTAGTCGCTAAAATACAAGATATCCGGTTAGGTAAGGATAGCGCCACGACGGAACAAGAAATTCAAAATTATTTAAAAAATATTAATGGTAACGGCACTAACTATTATTTAGGGAGCGCTAGCCCGCAAGTAGCAATTATTGAATTCGGCGACTTTGCTTGTCCTTATTCGAAAGCGTCCGCCCCAGTAATAAGAGACTTAGCGACCGAATATAAAAGTAAGGTAAAATTAATCTGGCGAGATTATTTACGTAACTCCGACTCAATTGATTTAGCGATGGCCGCGCGCTGTGCCGGCGAACAAAACAAATTTTGGGAAATGCACGACAAGCTCTTTGACCAACAGGCTGATTTAACTATCAATAATGCCGAGCGAATAACTAAACTAACTAGCTTCGCTCAAGACTTAAAGCTTAATACAAAAAAATTTAGTAGCTGCCTAGCTGATCGCACTTATCTCGACCAAATTAAAAAAGATTACGACGACGGTACGGCTCTACAAATTATCGGCACGCCTTCTTGGTTCGTCAACAACCATTATTTTTCCGGCAGCTTATCTAAAGAAAAATTTCAGGAACTCCTAAAAGGCTTAATTAAATAATATGGAACAGATTAGAATACACGGTCGCGGCGGCCAAGGCGTCGTGACGGCGGCTGAATTAATCGCGATAGCCGCTTTTTACGAAGGCTACGAAGTACAAGCTTTTCCTAATTTCGGCGTAGAGCGCAGCGGCGCGCCGATTCAGGCCTTTGCTCGAATTTCGAAAACACCGATAATTACTCGCGAACAAATTTATGAGCCGACGATTCTAATCATCCAGGATTCTAGCCTCATCGCCGATCCAAAAATTTTCCAAGGCTGTCAAAAAAATACTATCATTATAATTAATGCCGCGGTGAATAAATGGCCAGCGCTCGCTAAACGTTTTAAAAAAATCTACTTTACTCCCGCTACCGAGATCGCTTTAGAAATTTTCGGTAAAAATATCGTCAACACGGTTATGCTCGGCGCTTTTGCTAAATATACTAAATTAATCAGTCTCGAATCTTTTAAAAAAGCTCTGCGCGAAAAATTTCAGGCCAAAGGACAAAACGTAATCGCTAAGAATATTTTAGCGCTTAGCCGCGATTACGAAGAAACAAACAGAGAAACAATATGAGTAAAATAAATAAAATAAACACCATAATAAAACCTAATACTTCCCCTAGTAATAAAACCGGCTCTTGGCGTACGCACAAGCCGATTACTGATCTAGAAATTTGTATTGGCTGTTCCCTCTGCGCAAAAGTCTGCCCCGATGCTTGTATCTTAATGGCTCCCGCGGCACTATTCAATAATAAATTAAAACCAATTACTGATTACGACTACTGCAAAGGCTGCGCCTTATGCGTGCGAGAATGTCCGGTTAAGGCGATAAAGATGGTTGAAGATTACTAAACTCCCCTCACCAATTATGATTAAAAATAATAAACAAATTTTAGAGGGCTCACGAGCGATCGCTCTAGTTATTAAAAATATCGCTCCCGCCGTTATTTCGGCCTATCCGATAACGCCGCAAACCCATATTGTCGAAGATTTGGCGGAATTTAAAGCGGCCGGAGAAGCCGATTACGAATATGTCCGAGCGGAAAGCGAATTTGCCGCCGCGTCTATAGTTTTGGGCGCCAGCGCGACCGGCGTTAGAGTTTATAGCGCCACTAGTTCCCAAGGACTCTTACTAATGACGGAAGTTATTTATAATATCGCTGGGCTGCGCTTGCCCGTCGTGATGACCTGCGCTAATCGTTCCGTATCGGCGCCAATAAATATTTGGAATGATCATAGCGACGTGATGAGTATTCGGGACGCAGGCTGGATCCAATTATTTGCTAGTAATAATCAAGAAGCAGTCAATCAGCATATCCTCGCTTACCGACTAGCCGAAACCCTAAATATTCCCGTGATGGTTAATGTCGACGGTTTTATTCTCACTCATTCTTACGAAGGAGTAATTATTCCTGACCCAAAAACTATTAAGAAATATTTACCCAATTATAATCCAAAACCTAGTACTTATTTAGATCCCACTAATCCCGTCACACTCGGCGGTTTCTTTACCCCAGCTCATTATATGGAAACCAGAGAGACCTTACATGACGACCTCATAAAAAGTCAGGAAATAATTAAAAAGGAATATCAAAATTTTAAAAAATCGTTCGGGCTTAAGACTGAGCCAGGCGTTATCGATAACGGTCTAGTTGAATATCAAGGACCGAAAAATCCTCAAACTATTATTGTGACGATGGGGTCAATCGCGGGAACTATTCGCGCGGTTCTAAAAAATCAAACTAAAGTCGGGCTGTTAAAAATAAAAACCTATCGCCCTTTCCCAGGAGAAGAAATCGTAAAAATAATTAAATCCGTTAAAAATATCGCTGTCCTTGAAAAAGCGATAAGCTTGGGTCAGGCCGGACCATTATATTCCGACTTATCTGCTACTCTCGTTACCGTAAAAAATAAAAATAGCTTTAATCTAAAAAATTATATTGTCGGCTTAGGCGGCCGAGATATAACTCAAAAAATGATTCTGACGATTATTAAAGATGTGCCGAAAAAAAATAATTATCTAAAATTCATCGGAAAAATATGAAAAAATCTTTAATATTTTTTTTCGTTGGCGCCTTCTGGCTATCTATTAGCGGCCTATTAATCGCTAACCCCGCCGCTGTTTCCGCTGCTAATGAATATACTCCCTTAGATTTTCAACCACAAATTGGCCTACCGTTTAATGGTTTAGACCAACCGACTAAAGTCGGAACTTATGATAGTAATACCGGAAGCAGTACCAGTAATTTATTAGCGAGATATGTTAAAGGCTTTTATGACTACGGAATGATGATTGTCGGAATATTGGCCGCTCTTGTCCTAATGGGCGGCGGAGTTCTTTGGCTAACCTCAGGCGGCGATAGCAGCAAGATTACACAAGCTAAAGAACTAATCGCTGGTAGTCTACTCGGTTCGGCGATCTTATTCGGTTCCTGGATTATCCTTAATACGATCAATCCCGATTTATTAAAATTAAAATCTATCGAAATGAAGGTTAGCCAACTGCAAAATTTTGATATCGGCTGTTGCACTGATAAAACAAGTGGAAAATCTAAAAACTCTACTCAAAAAGAATGCGGAGCGAATACTTTTTCTTCCAACCAACTTTTTAATCAAACCACCGGTACCTGCGAAGACTCCGGCTGTTGCGTCCAAAAAATACAACATACGGCATCGGGCGGCACACACGATAACCCGACTTATACCTCCACTATTGAGTGTTCCCAAAATACTCAATCAAATTGTACTCAAGTTAATACTTTCGAACTGACTAGCACTTTTGAAAGAAAAACTTGTGTCCAATTAGAGGCCTGCCGACAAGCTACAAAAATTTCGTGTGAAGACAAGGCTAATGGCGAATCTTGTAGTTCTAGCGGCGACGGTTACTGCTATAATCGCACCTGCCTGCAGGGCGACGGGAATAAAGAAGGCGACCCCTGCGGCACTACGGGCGGCCAATGTACGTCAAAGGCTCATCTTAATTTCAGTCAATTAGTATTCGATACTGTACTTTGTGATGAACCAAATCATTACGAAGATAATGGCGGTAGAGATTGCGGAACTGGGTTATACTGCTGCTATCAAAAAACAAATTAACCAAACCAACATGATTAACTCAGAAAAAAATAAAAAAAATTTTCTCTCCCCTGGTCACAGCGCCTGTGCCGGTTGCGGCGAATTAGTCGCGGCGCAAGCGGTCATGCGCGGACTAGATAAGAATACTATAATTGCTAATGCGACTGGCTGCTTAGAAGTAACAACCAGCGCTTATCCTAATAGCGCCTGGGGCTTGCCCTGGATTCATTCTCTTTTTGAAAATGCCTCTAGCGTTGCCTCCGGAATACAAGCCGCTTTAAAACAAAAAAATAATAAAACAATAAAAGTCGTGGTTCAAGCCGGCGACGGCGGAACCTATGATATCGGTTTAGGACTTATTAGCGGCATGTGGGAACGTCAAGAAAATATTCTCTATATCTGTTATGATACCGAAGCTTATTCTAATACTGGAATTCAGGCTTCGGGCGCGACTCCCTACGGCGCGAGTACAACAACCACACCGAGTGGACAAAAATCTATTGGCTCCAACCAAAGTAAAAAAGATATGCTGGCGATTGCCTTAGCGCATGGCCTCCGCTACGCCGCTCAAGCTAGCGCTGGCTTTCCTGACGATATTACTAATAAAGTTAAAAGAGCTCTAAGCATATCCGGTCCCAGCTACATTCAAATATTATCGCCCTGCATGCCGGGCTGGCGAATTAACAATGACGAAGCGGTAATGATGGGAAAATTAGCGGTCCAAACCGGCCTCTATCCGCTCTTAGAATATCAAGACGGGAAATTAAGCGCTTCCAGTATTAAAGACGGATTTATTCCTAAACCAGTTAAAGAATACCTAGAAAAACAGGGGCGCTTTAAACATCTGGACGAACAACAAATTATTTTAATTCAAAATCTAGCGAACGAAAATATTAAAAAATATAAAATATGAAGGTGAGACGATACGTCCAACTAATTCTAACATTTTCTCTTCTACTGTTCGCTCAACAAGCTAGCGCTAACTGCATCTGGACTTTGAATAATCAATGTCAAGATATCGGCGCAACTAATAATTGGGCTGCTTCTCAGGAAACATCTTGCACTGGCATGACTAAACCAAACGGCGATACCGCTAAATGCTGCTGCGCCGGTAACGTTACTGGCTGTTGCGAAAAAAAAGATAAGGCAGGTAATATCACTACGGAAAACTTAATCGGCGAAACTTGTAAACGGATAGATTATGCTAGTACCATTTTTTACCAGGACCAAAAAGCCGTTAATAACCAATGCATATCTAAAAAATTAAGTGACAACACCTGCGGTTGGAAAGTGGTTGATGCAGCGACAAGACAAGGCGAACAATCCAGCGGCGGTTGTAGCTCTTTAGAAAATCAAGCAGCGGAAGACCAATGCACCCTACCGCCAGAAAGCGTCGTGAGACCGAGGTATAATATCTGCTGTTGCAGCAAGGCTTCTAATATCCAATTAACTCCCGCCGCACCAAAATTTACTTTACCCGACATACAAGTAACTATTCCCGGCCTTAAATTAACTCCTAGTAGCTCCCTTGTCACCAGTGTCAATCCGGACGGCTCAACTCAGGTTTCCGTACCTTGGATATCCGAATACCTATTAGCTCTCTATAACTACAGCTTAAGTATCGCGGGAATACTAGCCGCTCTAGTTCTTATGGCCGGCGGCGTTTTATGGCTTATTTCCGGCGGCGATGCTTCTAAAATTACGCAATCAAAAGAATTAATTTCGGGGAGCCTCGCTGGAATATTAATATTATTTTGCTCTTATATAATTTTATATCAAATTAACCCCGCCCTGACTATCTTTAAACCCTTAGACATCGGCGTCATCCAGGATTTAGAACCGGAATCGCTCGAAGGAAATATTAATAACACAACTGTTTGCGAAAATTGTGTTATTTTAGACTCAAAAATACCCTATAAGAATGGTAAACAAGTAAACTCCTCCTTAAATACTAAATTAATTAACACTTTAACTAATTCCACCGGATTAAAATGGCGGGTCACTGAAGCTTATCCGCCGTCGTCAACTCATAAAAGTAAATGCCATTATAATGGCGCCTGCGTTGATGTCGCTCTGACCGCTGAGGCCACCTGCGAGAACGTCAATAAGTTACTCGAGGCTCTTAAAAAAGCCGGCCTCAAAACCTTAAACGAATATCTGGGTTGTAGCGGAACTAAAACGACTTATTCGACTGGTGGTCATATCCATGTCCAATAATTTAGCGGCCTCTATCCATCGCTTCGTTAGCTAACTGATCCGCGACTTTATTTTTTTCGCGAGGAATGTGCGTATAGCTCAACTTCTGAAAATTTATTGACAAGTTATGAATGGTTAAAAATAAAGGCGCTAAGTCTTGATTTTTTACTTTATATTCGTGTCTTAATTGTTTAACGACTAATTCGCTATCAAGATAGAAATCAATTTCCTGGGCGCCCAACTCCTGGGCTTTTTTAAAAGCCGCAATCACCGCTCGATACTCCGCCTGGTTATTAGTCGCTACTCCTAAATACTCGGACAGGGTCGCCACCAGCACTTGTTTATCATTATAAAGCGCCGCGCCAATCCCGGCTGGCCCCGGATTTCCCCGCGCTCCGCCGTCCGTATAAATAATTAATTTCTTAGGCATAAATATAAATAATTAAATTAACTACTATCTCTTAACTTAAGATCCACAATTTTAAGCTGTATTTCTGAGCGACCATTAAATTCATTTATTTCTAAATAGTAAACTAAATCCAAATAATCGCCAACTTGTAAATTTTTATAACTACTGGCCGCGCCGAAAGCCAGGGCCCAATAAGCCTGCGAACGGCCACTTAACTCGTCTAAACTAGATAAACGGAATTTGATATGCTGATTATCAAATCCCATAGTCACAATATCGTCCAGACGTAAATTATAACTAACCAAGCGAGGCTGGGGATTATTCTGACCGAAGGGCGCTAAAGAATTTATTTGTTGCGCTAATTCTAAATTAAGCTCAGCGAATTTTAAGACTTGTTCGATTTTCAATTTCGGTACTAAATTTTCGGACTTTAAACCTTGAGCGGCGAGCGTTAAAATATTATCTTTAAAGGCTTGTAAATTAGCTTCGCCTTTAATAAAAAAACCACAAGCCATCGGATGACCGCCGTACTTATCAACGAACGCAGCGCTCGCCTCCACGGCTTTAATCAAATTAAACTCTTCAACCGATCGTCCAGAACCCTTAAAAGCTAATTTTTTAGGAATTAATTTTTTCGCTTGCGGATCGAATTCGGCTTCTTCTACTAAGCGCGCAATAACAAGTGTCGGCCGATAATATTTTTCGGCGATTCGCCCGGCGACTAGTCCAACGATTCCTTCGTTCCAAACCTCATTCTCTCCGGCCACACCAATAATAATCAAAGGTAAATTATTCGGATCAATTTGCGCTTCAACGGCCGCGGTCATTTCTTCCGTAATTTTTTGACGGCTTAAATTTCGTTGATTGAGTTCGCTAGCTAATTCTTTAGCTTCCTCAATATCGGTCGTGTTGAGCAGCGCAAAAGCCGTATTGGCGTGAGCTAAACGACTGGCGGCATTAAGACGCGGACCGATTTGCCAACCAACATTCCAAGCCTCTAATTCCTTCGCCTGATTTATTTTAGAAATTTTTATAAGTTCTAATAAACCTAAACGTTTATTTTGATTCAGAATACGTAAACCCGCGCGCACTAAAATCCGATTCTCTCCCAAAAGGCTAACCATATCGGCGATAGTTCCGACCGCCACTAAATCCAAACATTTTTCACTAATTAGCTGTTTTTGTTTAACATCTAAATTAGCTTTTATTAAAAGAGCGCTCACTAATTTATAAGCGACTCCGACACCGGCTAAATAACGCCAAGGATATTTATCGTTAGGATCGGAAGGATTGATGTACAGGCAATCGGGAAGATCTTTAATTTCTTCGGGTAAAACGTGATGATCGGTAATAATAATATCGAGACCGAGTTTCTGAGCGTAAGCCACTTCTTCTTTATTACGAATACCGTTATCAACCGTAATAATTAATTTCCCGCCTTGAGTAAAAATCTGATTAATGGCCGCTTTATTGAGTCCGTAACCCTCCGTCACTCGATCGGGTAAATAAACTTCCACTTGACCGTGTAAAATCTCTAAAGTCTCTGATAAAATAACTGAAGAAGTAACACCGTCCGCATCATAATCACCATAGACGATAATCTTATTTTTCGCTTTAATATGTTTAATAATCAAATCGACGACCGCCGCCATATTCTTAAATAAAAAAGGATCATAAAAAGCCGGGACGCTCTCGCCGCCAATTATCGCTAATAACCCCTCCGTTAAGTGGCCACTTAAAAATTCGCTAATCGCGGCCTTTTCCTTCAAACCACGATTAAATAATAATTGCAAAAGGACTGGACTAATCGTCGGATTAGCCTTAATAAAATCCGAAGAAATCTGGGGCAGCAACTGCCACTGTTTAGTCATAAGCATTCATAAGCTAATATTTAGACTCTAGTAAAAACCGATACCGACGCTCCAAACGACCATTGAAATAACGACGATAAAAGAGATGATTATCCAGAGCGTTTTAATTATTTTTTGTTTTTTCATAAAAATTATCTTTTTAAAATTTTAACAAAGGCACTCGGCGGTATGTCGACGCTCCCCTTACCCGCGATCATCATTTTTTTCTTCCCCTTTTTCTGTTTTTCTAAAAGCTTCCGCTTCCGGCTAACATCACCGCCATAAAGTTTGGCCGTCACATCTTTACGTAAAGCTGATAATTTTTCCGAAGCAATAATTTTACTGCCGATAGCCGCTTGAATTTTAATCGCGAACATCTGGCGAGCTAAATTATCTTTAAGAATATCAACGATTTCTCGGCCCTGACGATAAGCGTCATCCTGATAAACAATCGTGGCTAAAGACTCGATAATATCATCGGCCACCATAATATCCATTTTCACAACGTCCGCCGGCCGATAATCTAAATAATCATAATTAATTGAAGCGTAACCCGAAGAAACACTTTTTATTTTATCATAAAAATCCGTTAAAATCGCCGCTAAAGGAATTTCATAATGCAATAAAACCCGACTATCGTCGTCAGCCGAAATATATTCGGTATTTTTATAAATCCCCCTCTTTTCTTGAGCTAATTTTATGACATTACCTAAATAAGCCTTCGGCGTAACAATATCAAGTTTAACCCACGGTTCTTCAATTTTTAAAACCTGATTAGGCTCCGGCAGACTCTGGGGCGTTCTAATAATTACCTCTTCACCATTAGACTTAAAAATCTTATAAGCAACGCTCGGAACAGTCACAATTAAATCCAGGTTATACTCCCGCCGTAGCCGCTCCTGAAAAACCTCGAGATGAAGTAGTCCTAAAAAGCCGCAACGAAAACCAAAACCCAGGGCGTCTGATCTTTCCGGCTCATAAACTAGAGCGGCGTCATTTAGTTTTAATTTTTCCATCGCTTCGCGTAGTTCTTTAAAATCGTTACCCTCGCGCGGAAAAACGCCCGCAAAAACCATTGGTCTCACTTCCTTGTAACCCGCTAAGGGCGTTAAAGAATCAGGGTTAAGAGCGCCCGCCTTAGCGGTTAAAGTATCGCCTACTCGACAATCGACCACCGCCTTAAAACCGGTAATAACATAACCGATTGCCCCGGCTTTTAATTCGCCGGTCGAAAAATAATCGGGCCGAAAAATACCGCAATCAATAATTTCACTAGTGGCCCCAGTCGCGAGTAATCTAATATTATCTCCTTTTTTTAGCGAACCATTAAAAACACGGATATAGGCGACAACGCCTCGATAAATATCATATTTCGAATCAAAAATCAAAGCGCGCGGATAGTTATCATCCAGCCGTCCTTTTTCTAAGACTGTCTCTTGCGGAAAACGTCCCCGCGCAATAACTTCATCTAATATTTCCGTGACTCCGACTCCGGTTTTTCCGGAGGAACAAATAATTTCTTCCTCCAGGCAGCCCAGGAGTTCAACTATTTCCCGTTTAGTCCTAACGACATCGGCCGCGGGCAAGTCAATTTTATTAACCACCGGAATAATCGTTAAATTTTGTTCTAAGGCTAAATATAAATTAGCTAGAGTTTGTGCTTGAATACCCTGCGTCGAATCAACCAATAAAACGGCCGTTTCCACTGCCGCTAAAGATCGCGAAACTTCATAGGAAAAGTCTACGTGACCGGGCGTATCGATTAAATTTAATTGATAACCCTGATATTGCATGGTCACCGGCTGTAATTTAATAGTAATTCCCCGCTCCCGTTCAATATCCATTCCGTCTAGAATCTGATCCTTCATCTTCCGTTTTTCAACCGTATTGGTAATTTCCAACATGCGGTCAGCTAAAGTAGACTTACCGTGATCAATATGAGCGATAATGCAAAAATTTCTAATTTTTTTTATTTCTTCAATCATGAGATCTTATTATTTTAAAAAAATTTCTAAACTCCCCGCGCTTCCCCTTGATCATCAAGCCCGACTTTCTTGAAGGACAAACGACTCTTGAGCGCTTCTAAGAAACCAAATAATTCTTCACTCCCTAATAAATAACAGAAAACTAAATAAACTAAAATACCGACTGAAGAGGCCGCCAGTAATTGAATAAAGACGCCACTAAATCTCGCCATGTCTATTAAGGGCCAAATTAAAATTTTAGTCAACTGGGCCGCAATACCGGCGGCGAGAGCACCAATAATAAATTTTAACACCGCGAAACTAATCTGGCGAAGATTAGATATACCGACCAGAAAATAAAGACAAACCCAGAGTAAAATAAAATTCAAAATATTATCAATAGAGTAAGCGAGGGCTAACCCGCTGACGCCTAAACGCGGTGCTAGCCACCAGGCTAAAACCGTATTAACGCCGACGGTAATTAAACCGATATAAAACGGAATCGTGGAATTATGACGGGCGTAGAAAACTCGCACTAATAAAGGAATCGTCGCCTGCGCGAATAAACTAAAAGCGAAAAAACCTAAAGTATCCATAGTTAAGATAGTGTCCTGCCAATCAAACTTTCCCGCCCCTAAAACTACTCTAATTATTTGCGCTCGCAAAGCGATAATTAAAACCGTCGCCGGAATAATAAAAAAAAGAATTTGCCGAAAAGTCTGGGAAAAATTAGCGTTAAGACGTTCTTTATCGAAAGCCACGGCGGCTAAAGAAGGAAAAGCGGCGATGGCGAAAGAAACTCCGAAAATACCAATGGGAAAAGATTGTAAATTATTAGCAAAATTAAAAACCGCTAAAGATCCGCTCGATAAATTAGAGGCAATAATCGTCACAATTACTAAATTAATTTGCGAAACCGCTAAACTTAGTGTCCGCGGAATCATTAGCCAACCGATCTTAGCCGTGGCTAAGTCGTGCCAGCGCCAACCCCATTTATAACGAAACCCTAAGGCAAAAACGGTCGGCAATTGAATGGCCATATGTAAAAAAGCCCCTAAAACAACCCCCCAAGCTAAACCGGCGATACCCCAAATACCCACAAAAAATAAAGCGCCAACAATAATTCCTAAATTATAAAAAACCGGGGCTAAAGCATAAATCAAGAATCTTTTAAAAGACTGCAGTACTCCGCCCAGAATGCCGGATATTCCTAAAAATACCGGCGACAAAAACATTATTCGAGTTAGCGAGGCGGTTATCGCTTGCTGTTCCGGACTAAAACCGGGGGTGATTAAACGTGTTAAAGCCGGTGCAAAAATAATGCCTAAAATAGATAAAAAAGATAAGCCTAAAAATAAAAAATTTAAAACATTACTGGCGAGATTCCAAGCTCCTTGATTAGCTGGCTCTTGATTAGAATTGGCCGGCTCTTCCTCATCTTTTTTATCCCCGGCAAAATTTTTAATCAAAGAAGTAAAAATCGGAATAAAACCGGCCGATAAGGCGCCGAGTACTATTAAATTATATATTAGATCAGGAATACGAAAAGAAGCATAATAAATATCGAGATATTCTCCGGCGCCAAACTGGCCGGCTAAAATATGATCACGAAAAACGCCTAAAAAGCGAGAGGCGAGAGAGGAAAGGGCGACCAGAATGGCCGCGACCGTAATACTATTAATTTGTTGTTTAAAAATACGCTTAAACATAATGACACTTGAACATAATAGTTATAATTGACCCTTACTATCTTAACCGATCATTTAAAATAAGCAAGCGCTGCTGGGCCTCGGAATAATTAGGATTAGCTCTGAGCGTGGCAGCAAAAAAATCACGCGCTTCAAAAAAACGACCGCGCCGATAAGCTAAATCACCCAGGTTAAAGAGCGCTTTATCATAATTAGGGTTAAATTGTAGTTCCTGCTTAAACTCTTTTTCCGCCTGAGGATATTCTTTCCGTGCTAAATAAATAACTCCTAAATTATTATGAACCATCACTTCCTGGGGATTAATCTCTAGAGCTTGACGATAGTGTCTAATCGCCGCCTCTAAATCGCCCTCAAAATATAACATCACCCCTAAATTACGCTGGGCGAGAGCGGAATGAGGCGAATCTAAAACCGCCCGATTCCAAAAAGTTAGTCGATCGCTAAAATAAGCACCTTGGCGCAGATTTAAAACCGCCAAAAATAGTAGAATTAGGCAGACGCCCCCGCGCACTAAACGACGTAACCAGTTTAAATCGGTCAAAATTTTCGCTTCTGATAAAAAAATTAAAAACCCGATGAAAGGTAAGTAGAGACGGTGCTCTAAAAAATCGGGCTGGCGACTGAAATAAATAAAAGAAGGCGCCAGAAACAGAAAAAACCACAGCCAGCCAAAAGCCGCTCGTCGCTTACTATTAAAAGATAAATAATAAATCGCCGCGATAAACACCGCTAGCGCTAAGAAACCGTAGACTAAATTAGAATCGGCGAGAACCGGTAAAACCGATAAATTAAACGGAAAAATTAACTTACCAAGATCTAAAATAAGGGCCGGCCAATTTTTAGCCAGAGTGGTAATCGCCTCCCAATAATTTAAGGGGTGACCGCTCAGAGCGAGCTGACGCATTAAAAACCAAATAAAACCGGTCACGCCAGTGCCTAGTAGTAATAAATACTTATCAGAGCGCAATAAATTTCCCGGTTTAATGAGTCCCGCATAAACTAACATTAATAAGGGCAAGGCCACCGCGCTCTCTTTAGTGAACAGGGCGGCTAAGAAAAAAAATAAAAAGGCCAAATAGCTTATCAAACGCGGACGATCCAAAAAATGAAGGAAAGAAATAAAGGCGGCTAAAATAAAAACCGCTAACAGTGAATCATTACGCCCCGGGATCCAGACAACGGCTGATACTAAAACCGGATGAACTAAAAAAATAAGGGATAAGATTAGGGCTAAGGGGCGCCGCCGGCTAAGACGATCTAATAAATAAAACAATAAACCGGCCGCCAAAACATGAATAATGATATTAGATAAATGATAAAAAAATGGCAAAACTCCAGCGATCTGCGCCTCTAACATGAAAGTTAAATTAAGTAGGGGCCGATAATAAAATCGGGCATTACTTAAAAAAACATCGGTCGCAAAAATAGCGCCGATATTCTGGAAACGCTGCAAAAAAGAAAAATTATCTAAAATTAAAGTACTGTCGTCAAAATAAGTAAAATCAAATAGCAGACTACGGCTATATAATAAAAAACCGACGACTAAAATTAAGCCGTACGGACGCCAAGACCGTAAAATACTCCATCGCTCATTTTTATAAGTAGCCTCCTCCATAATATTATAGTCAGTAAAAACTAATTTCTAACGCTATTATTTTAATAAACCAAAAAAATATTTTAAACCCGTCCAAACCGTCCCGAAGCCATATTGCAAACTGCGAGAAAAATTAATCGACGAGGCTTCTTTAAAATAACGAACCGGTACAGGGATCTCCCCAATGCGGTATTGCTTAGCGACAATCTGAAATAGAACTTGGCTATCAAAAACAAAATCATTAGAATTATTCTGCCAATTAATATTTTCTAAAACTGGACGAGCATAAGCGCGCATACCGGTATGCCACTCCGATAAGTTATACCCGCTGACAATATTTTCAAAAATAGTTAGAACGCGATTGGCTAAATATTTATAGTGCGGCATCCCGCCCGCCAAAGTTTCCCGACGGGAGCGAATTCGCGAACCGAGCATCACATCGAAATAATTATCGCCAATAAACTCAGCAAAATATTTCACCAGATGAGGGTCATATTGATAGTCGGGATGAACCATCACGATAATATCGGCGCCCCGCTCTAAGGCGAGGCGATAACAAGTCTTCTGATTGCCACCATAACCTAAATTCTTAACATGCTCGAAGACAACTAGGCCGAGCCGCTTAGCTAATTGAGCGGTCTGATCCGTGCTTTTATCGTCGACTAGGATTATTTCGTCGACGAGAGACGGGAGATCTTTAACGGTTTTTTCTAAAGTCGACACCGCGTTATACGCCGGCAAGACCACGATAATTTTTTTAGAATTATACATAAATAATTAGCGACTTAAAATAATTCGGACATCGCCCGCTTTAACCCCTTTCTCAAAAACAAATAAAGGATTAATGTCGAGCTCGGAAATCTCCGGATGTTCATTCGCTAAACGCGCTAAATTGACTAGAGCCTTAGCCAAAGAGCGAACATCATATTTTTTCTGGCCACGCGCCCCGTTTAAAATAGCCGCGACTTTCAGACCCGAGATTAATTCTAGCGCCTGCCGGTAATTTAAGTCACTGACACTAAGCTTAAAATCTTTTAAAATTTCCGTATAAATTCCGCCCCAACCAACCATAATCATCGGGCCGAAAGAACTATCCCGCTGAAAACCTAAAATTATTTCCTGAAATGACTTAACCTGTTCTTGAACTATTAAATGATTAGCGGGATTAAGAAAAGCGCGGCGATTCTTTCGGCTTAGCTCGCGCGCCGCTATTTTTAATTCTTCACCATTTTGTAAATTAGCCACCACTCCGCCCGTATCACTTTTATGTAAAAAATCCGGACCGACGGTCTTAAGAACTAACGGATAGTGGAGAGAAACGGACTGGCTCGGCTTATATTTTACCGTCGGAACAATCGGGAAACCATATTGTTTTAATAAATCTAAAGACTTTAAATAGCTAATGTCCACTACGGGTTTTTTAAACTTTAAATGAGCGGCTCGATAGGGCCGTAAACTTAGTCGAGATTCCTTATAGGCGACTAATTTCTTAAAACTCCGCACCGCTTCTTCGGGGTAATCAAAGGAGGCGATATTATTTTTAGCTAAAAGTAAGCGAGCCTCTTTGAGCGCACGACCACCGACAAAACTCGTCATAATTAATTTATGAGGATATTTCCGAGCGACGGCGACTACCGCCTGAGCGGTTTTAAGCGGTTCCGTTGAAGTTTGGGGGGTAAGCAGGACTAGGAGATTATTAATTTTTTTATTAGCTAAAGTTTTTTGTAAAGCAATTTCATAACGAGCCGCATCCGCGTCGCCTAATAAATCTTCACTGCCGCCGAAAGCTAAATTTTGGCGGCTTATTTCATCAACCGCTAAAACCGCAACGCCACCGGCATTAGTTATAACATATAAATCCTGGGCACCGCGATTATGCCAAGATTCTTTACGAAAAAGCAACATTAAATTAAATAAATCCTCAAGACTTTCTAACCAAATCGCCCCGGCTCGCTCTAAGCCGACTTTCGCTGCCGCGAGCGATCCGGCTAAAGAACCGGTGTGCGAACGGGCTAAGGATCCGCCAGCGGCACTCGTCCCCGCTTTTAAAATAGCCACCGGTTTATGTTTAACTAAACGAGAAATGAGTTCCATTAAGCGACGACCATCTTTTATTTCTTCTAAATAAGCAATGATTAAATCAATACGCTTATCGCTGGCCAAATATTCTAAAATCTGGTTCTCGTCTAAAACCGCTTTATTGCCGAGACTAACAAAATAACCAAAATTAAAATCTTTTATCTTTAACCAATCTAAGGCGGCGGAACCAATCGCGCCCGACTGCGATAAAAGCGCCGTGTTACCCGTTTCTTTATCCGCCGCCGCAAAAGTCGCGTTCAGCTTATGCCAAGTATTAATCAAACCTAAACAATTCGGCCCCAAAATATTTAGTTTATTTAGCTTCGCCAGTTCTTTAATCGCGGACTCTAGTTCTCGACCCTCTTCATCCGCCTCTTTAAAACCGGCGCTAATAATAATAATATTTTTAACCCCAAAAGCCACACATTTCTTAAGTTCCGCTAAAACAAAATTCCGAGGGATAACAATAACTACTAAAAGAGCGGCTCGGTCTTTCACTGGTAGTAGGGTTAAGTCCGCATAGGCTTTCAGCCCCGCCACTTTTTTTTCTTGAAGATTAATAGGATAAATCGCTCCCGAAAATCCTCCCGATATTAAATTATCTAGAATCTGCCTCCCTAATTTTTCCGGATTACTGGAGGCGCCAATAACGGCGATAGCGCGCGGATTGAAAAAATATGACAGATACTTATTAGACATAAATATTTTAACTTAAAAAATAAATTTTACAATTTTAATTAAAAAAAGTTACCGCCATTTCTTTAATTTCTAAATAATCAGCCGGGTTTTGGTCAGTCAGACCGGGAATAGCTAATAAAAAGTAATAACGATTATTTTCATAACGGGCGGCGTCTAAATTAAATTCGACTTGAGCTGTCTTTAAGTCTTGATCACCTAGAGGCGACTGATAATCAGCGACAATATATTTAATATCCTTAATTTGTTCGGACGAATATAGTTCGGGAATGACGGGATTAAAAAAACTCTCCGGCGTAAAAGACCAACTTCCCCGCCCGGCTAAAAAAACGCTCCCTCGTAATTCTAAGGTCTTAATATCCGAACGGACGCCTAATTTTATTCGTTGGTAATTTTCCGTTAAATTAGTTTTCTGACGATTAAATTCAATATCCGCCGCCGACTTGTCTCGAGCTTGTCCTAAAAAATCCGTGACATCAGTAAATAACCGGGTGCTACTGGCCGCTACTAAATTAAGCTGATTAATAAAGGCTAATTTAGGCGACGAGCTTTGAATCTCTTGAGTAATAATTCCATCATCCGCTTCAATTTTTACTCGATAGGCACCAGGGGATAGACCCGCTCCCCTTAAGACAAGCGACTGGTTAGAAGTCGTCGCCGACCAAGATTCTTTAGAGATCTTAGTAGAAGCGATAATTTTATCGCCATCAGCTAAACTAACAATAATATCCGACCGACCAGGATTAGAATAATTATCGTCCGCTAAAAGACCAAAATTAAAAGAGAAACGCCAAGCTTCATTTTTTAAATAAACATAAAATTGATGACTACCACGTAGCGACTGCTTAATGCTAATCGGCGAAAAAGAAAAATAATCAGGCAAACGATAATTAATAGTTAGCGGATAATTAACTGTAGCTAAACAAGCCACAGACGGCTGAGAACAAGTCGTTAAAGTACTGGCCCGCAAATCCCGATTAAAGGTATCTAAAGAAGAATAATTCTTCGCGGACTGTAAAACTAAACGTTCTTCGCTATCCTCTAAACGATTCCAGTCAAAACGCAAACGATCAACTAAATTATTTTGTAATTCTTTAAAATCATAGAAATCTGACGAATTCCGACGTAAAATTCCTAATTTAATTATCGGCAAATCAGTCGATAAATAATCGCCATATTTAACCTTAACGATAGCCCGCCGAAATTCTTTAGGCGCCTTAACGGAAAAAGAGAGCGGCTCAGCTTTTATTCTTAAATCCGACCAAAAAGAGGAGGGGGAAATATTGTCTCCTGGCATAAAATCACTAATCATCGCTCGACCGATTAAATTTAAACCCCAGGAATAATGACGCGTATAGGTAACTCGGCTCCCTGAACCAAAAGAATAAATGAAACAACTAAAAATAACAATCAGCAACGCTAAAATAAGGCCGGCGAATAATCGTCCTGGCCGTAAAAATGGCCATTTTTTTAATTCGAGGTAAGACATAACTATTAACTATATTTTACTTTATTTTTAGCAATAAAAAAAGCCCTAATCAAAAAAGAAGCTTCGACGAGAAAGCTTCTTTTTTAGACTTAATATTGAAATTATTTATTTTCCATAATCTAAACGTTTCTGTTTACCCTTATACCCGGTACCGGCCGGAATCAAACAACCGATAATCACATTTTCTTTTAAGCCTTCCAAATAATCTATTTTACCATTAACCGCCGCGTCAATTAAAACCCGAGAAGTTTCTTGGAAAGAAGCAGCCGATAAAAAGCTATCCGTCGTCAAAGAAGCCTTCGTAATTCCAAGTAATAGACGTTCGGCTAAAGCCGGTTTCTTAAGACCCTTATTAGCCTGCTCAAGAACTTCTTCCTCAATAGTTTCGCCAGGCAAAAGAATAGTTTCTCCCGCTTCTTTAACTAAATAACGCGAGAACATCTGACGAGCGATTATTTCAACGTGCTTATCATTTAAAGGCTGCCCTTGTGAAGAATAAACATATTGAATTTCTTTAATGATATATTTCTGAGTTTCTAAGCGGCCTTTTAATTTATAAAGTTCACGCAAATCTAAACTCCCTTCCGTTAGTTGCGTGCCGCGTTCAATCGTATCACCGTCTTTTACCATGATCATCGTACCTTTTAAAATCGGATATTCTTTAGCTTTATCGACTTCCTTAGCAACACTCACATATTTATCACTAATCGCTACCCGGCCGCCGACTTTAGCTAAGACAACTTCGCCACCGGCTTTAAACAGCTCGGAATTCTTAGTGACGACTGCCCCGTTTTTAACTAAAACTTTAATTTCTAATTTTTTAGTATCTTTAGCCGTTAAACCACCGGCTAGTTTTAATTCATTAAGTTTTTCCGAAAAATAATATTTATCATGATCTTCGCCACGATAATAAATTCGAAGAATCTTAGTTTGGGGATTATCCACGGAAATTTCTCGACCATCCTTATCTTTAATTATTCTCTGAGCAAATTCAATCTTAATGCGGCCAGCCACATCAGAAATCAACGCTTTTTTCTTCGGACTACGCGCCTCAAATATTTCTTCAACCCGCGGCAAACCTTGAGTAATATCATCTTGACCAGCGACTCCTCCCGTATGGAAAGTTCTCATCGTCAGCTGCGTGCCTGGTTCGCCAATTGACTGAGCGGCGATAATCCCAACCGTTGAGCCAATTTTAACTTCCTTGTTATAAGCTAAGTCCCAGCCATAACATTTAGCGCAAATCCCCTTATGCATGCGGCAGCTCAACACTGACCGAACGCAGATATCGGTAATTTCTTGAGTCTTTAATAATTTAATGCGTTCCTCATCTAGTAATTCGCCAACAGCCAAAATTACTTTCCCCTTCGCGTTAAGTAAGTCTTTGGCTAAATAACGGCCAGTCAAACGTTTAAAGAAATCTTCGCCGCTCTTTTCCACTGCCGTTTTATTTAAATCTAAACCAACCGTATCGCCACAATCTTCTTCGGAGACAATAACATCTTGAGAAACATCGACTAAACGACGCGTTAAATAGCCGGCGTTAGCGGTTCTTAAAGCCGTATCTGATAAACCTTTCCGAACGCCGTGGGTAGAGATGAAATATTCTAGTACTCCGAAACCTTCTTTAAAATTTCCTTTAACCGGTAATTCGAAAATGGCGCCGGAAGGCGAAGTCACCAAACCTTTCATGCCTAAAATCTGAACAGGCTGAGCCCAAGAACCACGCGCGCCCGAATCAATCATCGAGTAAACCGGTAAAATATTGGCTAGTCCTTTCTTACAAATATCGGCAATCTTATCTTTCGTACTAGTCCATTCTTCAATTACTTTCGAGTAGCGCTCACTATCAGTTAATAAGCCCTCTTCATATTGTTCTTGAATAAGATCAACTTTCTCGTTAGCGGCTTGAATTAAATGATCTTTTTCTGGTAAATCAGGTAAGTCGCCGAAGCCCCAAGATAATCCGGATTTGGTAATAAAAGCGAAGCTCCGGTTCTTTAAACTATCAATAAACTTAACCGTTTCTTCCTCGCCATAAATTCGTAAACAATCTCTAATTAAATCTTTTAATTTTCCTTTACCGACGACATCATTCAAATAACGTAATTTTTCTGGCAGCAAAGAATTAAAAATTAAACGACCAACCGTAGTTTTAAGCATCGCCCCGTCATACCTAACCCGGATCGCTTCGTGTAAAGCGATTCCGCCCGTCTCATAAGCCAAAAGCGCTTCGTCGGTATTATAGAAGAAATGTAGCTCCTCATCTTTTTTGATACTATAATCCGCCTCAACTAAAGTAATATAATAAGTCCCCCAAACAATATCCTGAGCGGGAGCGACAATCGGATCGCCCGTGGCTGGTTTAAGGAGATTGTGGGAAGAGAGCATTAAAGTTTCGGCTTCATGTTTCGCTTCTTTAGTTAAAGGAACATGGACGGCCATTTGATCACCGTCAAAATCAGCGTTAAAAGCTGTACAAACTAAAGGATGAATCTGAATAGCTTTACCTTCAATTAAAATCGGCCGAAAAGCCTGAATACCTAAACGATGTAAAGTCGGCGCCCGATTTAATAAAACAAAAGCGCCTTGAATTATTTCTTCTAAAATATCCCAAACTTCGTCATGACCCGCCTCCATATAACGAGAAGCACTCCGAACGTTATGCACGATTTCTCGCTTGATGAGTTGAGAAATAACAAAAGGCTTAAATAATTCTAAAGCCATAGTCTTAGGCAAACCGCACTGATCAAGATTTAAACGAGGATTAACTACAATAACACTACGACCAGAATAATCGACACGTTTACCTAATAAATTTTGACGAAAACGACCTTGCTTACCTTTTAAAGTATCGGCTAAAGATTTAAGCTGACGCTTCTGGCCGGTTGAAGCCGTCACCGTCTTAGTATGACGGGCGCTGTTATCAATTAAAGCATCAACCGCCTCCTGCAACATTCTTTTTTCATTACGACAGATAACTTCCGGCGCATTTAAATCGATGAGCTGTTTCAAACGGTTATTACGATTAATAATCCGTCGATATAAATCATTTAAATCCGAAGCCGCAAAACGGCCGCCGTCTAAAGCAACCATCGGACGTAAATCCGGCGGCACTACTGGCATGACCGTCATAATCATCCATTCCGGACGGATATTATTATTTCTAAAACTCTTTAATAATTTTAAACGCTTAATTAGTTTTTCCTTCTTAGAATCGATGGCGCTGTCTAATTTTTCTTCGATATGCTTAATACTTTTTTCCAAATCAATCTTTTCTAAAAGATGACGAATAGCAGTCGCCCCAATCGCCGCTTCAAAAATATGACCAAATTTACGGCTTAAATCCTGATATTGCTGTTCCGATAAAATCAGTAGCGGTTTTAATTCCTTCAGCTCCCTTTGCACCTGACCAAAATCTTCTTCCAGGCGCGCTAAACGATCCGCTTTAGCCTTAACAATTTCTTTCATTTCCGGGCTATTTTCGGAAACGCCCTGATTAGTTTCCTTAACTTTTTTAAACTGATTATTATAATCATTATCGATTCCCTTCAGTTTAGATTTGTATTCCGCTTTCACTTGTTCAATCGTGGCCTGTTTTAAATTTTCATCGACTTCCGTCACGATAAAACTAGCATAATAAATAACTTTCTCTAAAGACTGGATACCTAAACTAAGCAGCAAGCCTATTTTAGAAGACAGGCCGCGTAAAAACCAAATATGAGAAACCGGCACTTGCAAGCTAATATGACCTAAGCGTTCGCGACGAACAATACTGCGAGTAACCTCGACCCCGCATTTATCGCAAACAATTCCCTTGTAACGAATTTTTTTATATTTGCCGCAGGCGCACTCCCAATCTTTAGTCGGACCAAAAATCTTTTCGCAAAATAAACCGTCTTTCTCCGGTTTCTGAGTGCGATAATTAATGGTTTCCGGTCTAGTTATCTCACCATGCGACCAGGCTAAAATCTCATCAGGACTGGCCAGCTTTAAACGGATCGCTGCGAAGTCGCTAGTTTTGATCGGATTTAACATACGCTATAAGTTAAAAATTATAAAAATTTAATAGCAAATTACGTGGCCGCTCTTCTTAATCCGTTCGGCCAGTTTTCTTTACTTATCAGTCTCTCCCTCAGAAACATTTTCCTCTAAACTGACTACTATTTCCGGTTGATCAGAGATAAGTTTTTCTTCTTTCTGGACTACTTCGTCTATTTCCGTCAGAACTTCGGAAGCCGGACTGCCCCCGCGACCGTCTAAAAGCTCGACATTAAGACCAAGGCCTTTTAATTCTCTAATTAAGACATTGAAAGATTCCGGCACATTTAATTTTTCAATTTCCTCGCCTTTTATAATCGCCTCATAAGCCTTACTGCGACCGGGAACATCATCAGATTTAATCGTTAACATTTCTTGTAAAGTATGCGCCGCGCCGTAACCCTCTAAAGCCCAAACTTCCATCTCTCCAAATCGCTGGCCGCCGAACTGCGCTTTACCGCCTAAAGGCTGTTGCGTAATTAAAGAATAAGGACCGATGGAGCGCTGGTGGATCTTATCATCAACCATATGATTTAATTTCAGAATATATTTATAGCCAACCGTAATTTTATGATCATAAGCCGAACCGGTCTTACCGTCATAGAGCATAACCTTACCATCCTCCGGCAACCCCGCGGCTTTTAATTGTTCACGGATCTGTTCGCCGGTAATACCATTTAAAGCCGGGCTCACTACTTTATAACCTAATTTTTGAGCGGCAAACCCGAGATGAGTTTCTAAAAGCTGACCCAGGTTCATACGAGAAATAATTCCTAGCGGCGAAAGAATAACGTCAATCGGCGTCCCATCCGCTAAGAAAGGCATATCTTCAATCGGCACAACTTTAGAAATAACTCCTTTATTACCATGGCGGCCAGACATTTTATCGCCCACCTGAATTTTTCGCAAATTAGCCACGGCCACTTGAATTGATTTCAAAACTCCGGCCGATAATTTATCGCCGCTCTCGCGAGAAAAAATCTTAATATCCACTACTTTGCCATGCTCTCCATGTTCTAGATATAAGGAAGAGTCGCGGACGTCTTTAGCTTTCTCCCCGAAAATAGCTCGTAATAATTTTTCTTCCGCCGACAAAGTCGTCTCGCCTTTAGGCGTAATCTTACCGACTAAAATATCGCCCGAGGAAACCTCGGCGCCGATACTAATAATCCCTTCTTCGTCCAAATTTTTCAACTTCTCCTCGCTAATGTTAGGAATATCATTAGTAATAACTTCCGGACCGAGCTTAGTATCGCGAACATCAATTGTATAATTTTCAATATGAATAGAAGAGTAAATATCCTCTTTAACTAACCGCTCCGAAATAATAACGGCATCTTCATAGTTAAAACCGTCCCAGGTCATAAAAGCGACTAGAACATTGCGCCCTAAAGATAATTCACCGTTATCAATCGCCGGCCCATCGGATAAAATATCACCCTTTTTAACTTTTTGGCCAACTTCGACTACTGGGTGCTGGTTAATACAAGTCGAGGAATTAGAGCGTAAAAATTTATTTAAACGATAAGCACTTACTTGGCCTTTTTTATCCTGGACCTCAATCAGCATCGCGTCGGCTTTAGTAATTATACCGTCCTCTTTACTAATAACGACATGGCCGCTATCTCGCGCCGCGCGTTCTTCAACGCCGGTACCAACAATCGGCGATTCACTCTTAATTAAGGGAACCGCCTGACGTTGCATGTTCGTACCCATGAGCGATCTCTGCCCGTCGTTATGTTCCATGAAAGGAATAAGCGAAGTCGCTACTGAAATAATCTGGTTAGCGGCTAAACCGACAAAATCAATTTTATTTACTTCTTCTAAGCCCGGCTGACCGAATTTTCTCACTTCAAATTTATTAACAATAAAATAACCATCCTGATTAACGGGAATAGTAGCGTCAACGGTAATATATTTTTCTTCCTCAAAAGCGTCTAAATAAACTATTTCATCGGTTACCCGACTGCCCTTTTTGTCATGACTAACTTTCCGATAAGGCGCCTCTAAAAATCCGTAACTATTTAGACGGGCATAGCTAGCTAAGTGGCCGACTAAACCAATGTTCGGACCTTCTGGAGTAGCAATCGGGCAAATACGACCGTAATGAGTAGCGTGCACATCGCGGACATCGAATCCGGCTCGTTCTCTCGTCAAACCGCCCGGTCCCATCGCCGATAAGCGCCGCTTATGCTCTAATTCCGCGAGCGGATTAGTCTGATCCATAAACTGCGATAGCTGAGAAGACATGAAAAACTCGCGGACTACGCCGATCACCGGCCGCGCGTTGACTAATTTACTAGGCGTAAGAGAAGCGACGTCTGAAGTCGACATGCGATCTTTAATAATACGTTCCATGCGAGCTAAACCGACTCGAAAACGATTTTGAATTAAACCGCCGATCGCCCGAATACGACGATTACCTAAATGATCAATATCATCTTCCAACTTTTTAGTAATATTTAAACTAATAACTTCTTTAATTATTAAAACTAAATCTTCTTTGCGCAAAATTCGATTCTCTTTCTTAGCGGCGGTTAAATCTAAGGCAAACCGACGATTTAATTTATAGCGTCCGACCCGACCGAAGTCATAACGATCAAAGCGAAAAAACATGGAATGAATAAGCTGACGGGCATTATCAACCGAGGCTAAATCGCCCGGACGAATACGACGATAAACTTCTTGTAAACCTTCCGCTTCATTTTTGGCGGCATCTTTTTCAATCGTCGCTTCAATAAAAGATTTTTCTTCCTTACTCTTAACTAAATCAACATCGGCAAATAATTTAATTAATTCCTCATCAGTCTCGTAACCAAAAGCCCGTAAGAGCGAAGTAACGGCGACTTTCCGTTTCCGATCTATTCTCACCCAGAGAACTTTATTAGAGTCTGACTCAATTTCTAACCAAGCTCCACGATTCGGAATTATTTTCGCGCCGTAACATTTTTTACCCTTAATAAATTCGGCGGTAAACATAACGCCGGCGCTTCTAATTAGTTGAGAAACAACAACGCGCTCAATACCATTAATAATAAAAGTTCCTTTATCGGTCATCAGAGGAAAGTCGCCCAAGAAAACTTCCTGATTTAAAGACCGGCCGCTTTTCTTATTAACTAAACGCGTCTTAACCCGGAGCGGCGCTTCATAAGTAATATTCTTCTCTCGGCTCTCCACTTCCGAAAACTTCGGTTCATCTAAATAATAATCATCGAAATAGAGCTCTAAATCACGACCAATAAAATCAGAAACCGGATTTATTTCGTCGAATAACTCCGCCAAACCTTCTTTCAAAAACCAGCTATAACTATCCGTCTGGATCTCAATGAGGTCGGGCATGGCGATAGCGCCGGTCAAATCGACGAATGATTTTCGTTTAAACATAGGGCTTAGATGTTTAGAAAATAAAAAAACAAAAAGATTAATTTAACAAAAAAATCCCAATCCCAAATTGGTTTGAGTTCTAAAAAATATTCAATTTAACTATTTTGATAAATCACTTTTTTTAAAAAAGTGTTAAGATAGTTATAATATATTATGCTTCGCCTAATTTGTCAATACACAATCTTTCCACAAGCTCCTCTCGAACTATCGTCCGATCATCCCAAGCCATTTTTTTCCCTCCGGCCAGACAAATAAATTGTTCCGCCCCCTTACCGGTTAAAAGGACTAAGTCGCCTTTTTTTGCTAATTCTAGCGATTTTTTTATTGCCTCTCGTCTGTCTAGTATTTTAAACAAATCTTGACCAATAATTTTTCCGGCCATTTCTGCGCCAGAAGCAACCTGATTTATAATTAAAGAGGGATCTTCATCATAAGGATCTTCATTAGTAACAATTACTAAATCCGCATGTTCGGCGGCAAAGCGACCTAAAATCGGTCGACGAGCCTTATCGCGTCCGCCACCGGCCGAACCGAGCAGATGAATAATCCGATTATGAGGAATAAGGTTAATGACCTGATAAGTTTTTTCAATTGCCCGCGGTTCGAAAGAGTAATCGACAATTACTGTAAAATCTTGCCCCGCATCAATTAGCTCTACTTTTCCAGCTAAATTTCTCACTTCTTCCAAACCATTTTTAATCTGCTCTAAAGACAAGCCCTGATTAAGCCCGACCGCCGCCGCCGCTAAGGCATTAGCGGCGTTAAAATCACCCAACAACTTAAGATTAACCGACTGGCCATCGATTGAGAGGGTTGTCCCCTTAGCGCTTAAGGCTAAATGATTACCTTTAACTAGGAAAAAATCCTTAACACTCGCTTCACCGTTTACTTGTTTGCGAACGGTTTCTAAACTAAGCTGAGGATTTAAGGAATAAACTAATTTAGCCTCGCTCCAAAAATTCAAAAAATAAGGAGCCGTCTCATCATCGCCATTAGCAATAATCGTTTTTACCAAACGCGCAAAATCTAATTTCTTCAAATCACTGCTAGGCTTAACGACCCGGCGATCAGCGGCTAAATATTTACTAGAACAATGTTTTAAATGCGCGAATAGGCACCCCTTAGCTTCTTTATACTTAATAAAGCTACCATGCGCTTCGATATGTTCCGGATATAAATTAGTAAAAACTAAAATATCATAATTAATAAAACGATGACGGAATTGTCTGATTCCCTCCGAAGTTGTTTCGACAATCGCGTAACGACAATTATTTTTTAGCATCTGACGGAGCATTTTTTGAATAAAAAAACGACCCGGCATCGTCATCTTCTTATTATTAAGCCATTCCCGTTGCCCATCAAAAAAAACAGCGGTCGAAGTAAGCCCTGTTTTATAACCCGCCGCATTCAGCATTTGAGAAATTAAATAAACCGTCGAAGTTTTTCCCGAAGTACCGGTCACGCCGATAACAATTAATTTCCGACTAGGAAAACGATATAAAAGAGCCGCTAGACCACTAAGCAAAAAATGATAGGGCGGTTGCAGAACGCTAAAAATTCGATGCGGTATTAATTTCTTTAGTCTTTCTAACATACCAGTTATTATAGCAAAGACTACGAGACAAAAAAAGCTCCCAGTGGGTTGGGAGCTTTATATAATAATTTTACTAATATTTATAATTTTCTTAAGTGATCTTCAGCTACTTCTACTTTAATAAGTCTTTTGATAGCCTAAAATCTGATAAACTTGTCCGGTGTGAGCATCGATTACAACAGTTCGACCATTAAATTCCGATAAACTATTAGAAACCGTCCAGACATAGTTATTAATATCACCCTCGTACCAATGTAAGCTAGTTTTCCATTTACTAATCCCTTTTTCCAAACCAAATTGACTGGCAATTTCTATAGCCCTTGCTTCACCGATAAGATCGGGGAGAGAAGTGGGAACGGAAATAGAGCCGGAAGTGGGAACGGAAATAGAGTCGGAACTAGGGGCAGGATTCTTGATTTCTATTGTATTATCTAAATCAGTATTTTCACCTGTTTTAATTTCATTATCACTTATTGGCGCCTCGTCTTGAGATTTTTCCCCTTCTGCTTCTAATAATTGACTAGAACTATCCTGAGTCAGAACCTGAATAGCAGTGACTGCTGACTGATATTCTTTCGGGGCTTGTTCTTTAATAGTATTCAAGGTATTTTGCTGGCTCGTAACCGCTTGTACCAAACCACTAGCCGCTGCTATTGCTTGCGAGGCGGTATCAATTTCGGCAGCATAATCTTTAGCCCGTCTTAAATTAACTTGATAATTTTTTAGAGTTTCCTTAACTATAATTTCGGTCGCTTGACCTTTACTCTGCATGATTTCAATCTCCTGCAGACGTTTATTAGCCGATTCAATTTGCAACTCAACTTTACGAACTTTGTCGGGAACGGCGATGGTCCGAACATTTTCCACTAGAAGCTTCACTGGGTAAAGCGCACCGTTAGGTAAGCTACTTTGCGAAGCAGTGACTATCCCGCCACCAGCGACTAAGCTGGCAATGATGGAAAAAATAGCAATTGGCATAGGTTTTAAAATTAAATGATTAAAAAATACCCACTGCCTACTTTGACGTTCGACCTGATTATTTCTTACAGGATTATGCTTCATAAAATCCTGCAAACTTTCTCGGCCATCAGCTAACCAAGCCTGGCTAACAGGCTGAGAATAAAAATTTCTAATATATTGGATAATTTTTGATTTTTTCATATATTTTAAACAAGAATTTTTTCAAGATCTTTTATCGCCCGATGGATACCGACATAAATGGAATTTTGAGATTTTCCACTAATCTTAGATATTTCAGAAATAGATAAATCATCAAAATAACGCCAAGTAATAAGTTCTTTTTGTTGCTCTTTAAGCTGTTCCAGCGACTCTCTAACTTTAGCGGCAGTTAAATCATGATCGATGTTGTCGGAATATGATGGTTTAAACGATAGCTTTTTTTCCAAATCATTATTAAGACTATCATCTAAGGAAATATTCTTCCGGTCTGATTTACGATAATAATCAGCCAGTAGATTATTAGTAGTCCGATATAAAAAAGCGTTAAGATTATCGATCTTATTCCCCTCTCCAACTAGATACTGCCAAACTTTGCAGAAAACCTGCTGAGTGATATCTTCGGCTACTTCGCGCGAACTAAGACGATAGGAAACATGGCGAAACAGTTTAGGGGCGTAAAAATCATATACCTCTAAAAAAGCTTTTTCGTCGCCTTGATTAATCTGCGCTAAAACCTTTGATTGTTTAAAATAATCCTTCATTTTATATATGACGTCTTAAAGAGACAAATCTTACAAAAAGCCCTCCGTGACATGGAGGACTTTTTAAGTTCAGACTATTTAGAAAAAAACATCTCATCATCATCCTCAAGGGGATTATGCTTTTTACTTGACACGGGCGGAGTAACGATTGGCGCCGACTCCTGGGCGGAGAGTTCTCTATCTTCCTCTCTAATCTTGTCCAAAATTTCGTCCTCATCTTCGATTACCTCTTCTTCCTCTGCCGGAGTAAGCTCTAGTTCCTCTTTTATTTCCTCATCACTAACGGCCGAGGAATCTATTTCCTCATCATCGCCGGCCGCAGTATCATGATTATCTTTAAAAACTAAAGTATCATCATCTCCTTCTTCGTCTAAATAACTATCCGGAGCCGGCGTTTCCGCCCGATTATGAAGCGGCAGAGCGCTAAGACCACCATTCAAAGATTCATACTGCTCACGGCTAATCATAACTTCTCGCGGCTTCGAGCCATTACTCGGACCAATTACTCCCGCCTCTTCAAGCATATCTAAAATTTTCGCGGCGCGGCCGTAACCAATAGACAAACGACGTTGTAACATCGAAGTCGAAGCTTTTCCCGCTTTCACAATAATTTCTTGCGCTTCTTGAAATAACTCATCTTCATCGCCGTGCGTGCCATCTAAACCAATTCCGGCATTACCGCCAACTTTCTGACGATCAGTTATCCCGTCTAAATATTCCGCCGGGCCACTTTTCTCCTTAATATAATTAACGACATCATTAATTTCGCTCTCGCTTAGATATGCTCCCTGAATTCTTTTCGGTTTAGAAAATTCCGCGGTCGAAAAAAGCATATCACCTTGACCTAATAATTTTTCGGCGCCCGAAGAATCTAAAATTGTTTTTGAATCGACTAAAGAGGCGACCGAAAAAGCAATACGCGAAGGAATATTGGCTTTAATAAGACCGGTAATAACGTCAACGCTCGGCCGCTGTGTCGCTAAAATAAGATGAATACCAATCGCTCGCGACATCTGCGCTAATCGAATAATCGCCGCTTCCATATCTTTGCCGGCGGTCATCATAAAATCCGCTAACTCATCAATTATAAAAACAATGAAAGGCAACTTCTCTTGATTAATCGCGTTATAAGATTGAATATTTTTTTTGCCGGCTTTATTTAAAATATCATAACGCCTATCCATCTCATTCAAACACCATTTCAAAGCATTAATTGTTTTATTAACGTCAGTCACGACGGGGGTTAATAAATGAGGAATACCATTATAAGTCGGCAGTTCCACGCGCTTAGGGTCAACCATAATAAAACGCAGACTGTCAGGATTATTCTGATAAAGAAGGCTCACGATAATAGCATTCAAACAAACCGACTTACCGGAATTTGTCGCTCCCGCCACTAGAAGATGCGGCATCTTACTAAGATCATAAAGCCAGGCCGCGCCAGAAACGTCTTTGCCTAAAGCGATATATAAATTATTCTTACGACTCTTAAAAGCGCTATCCTCTAAAATTTCCCGCAACCCGACGATCGCTTTAGCTTTATTAGGCACTTCTACACCGACTAAAGATTTCCCGGGAATAGGCGCTTCAATTCTAATCGGATGAGCCGCTAAAGCCAAACTTAAATCATTATTTAAAGTCGTAATCCGCGATAATTTTACGCCTTCCGCCGGACGAAAAGTATACTGCGTAACCGTCGGGCCGACTTTAGTCTCTCCCATTTCGACCGGAATACCAAATTTTTCCAAAGTCTTCTGAATCTTCTGAAGATTAGCTTCGGTATCGCCGCCATGAGCTTTACTAAATTTATTATTTAATAATTCAATCGGCATATCAATCTTAATCGAACGTTTCGGCCAAACGATTTTTTCTTGTTTCGGCGTCACGTCTTTTTTTAGGGCTGCTAAAGTAGGCAATTCATTTTCTTCCTCATCCTCAATTTTTTCTAATTTAGCCGGTACTTCCCGCTGCTGCCAAGCACTTAAAATTTCTTCGCGTGCTTCCGCGACAAATTGTTGCCCCGTTTCGTCTTCGGCAGCAGAACGAGAAAATAAAAATTTAAAAAATTGTCCAAAAGGACTTAACAATTTAGCTAATAAACTATCCCGCCCAATTATTCGCGACAGTGAAGTGTTAAAAACTAAGACTAAGGAAATAAGTAAACCGGCCGCCAGAACTAAAGCGCTACCCCAAAAACCAAAAACATAAAAACATAACTGACTAAGATATAGTCCGACATAACCACCGCCGTAACCTTGGGCAACCGCAACCAACCAATTAGCCGGATCAATAAAAAAATGAAATAAAGTCTGATAAGAAATAAATAAAAGAAATAAGCCTAGGTAATCAGTAAATTTAAGAGGTTTCTTAGACTGACGAATAAGAATAAGCGCCCAATATAAAAAGATTAGCGGTACTAACCACTTACCAAAACCAAAAATAAGGGTTAACCATTTAGAAATAAATAAACCGAAATGACCGGACAAATCAAAAAGTCCGAGTAGGCTAATTAAGCCGAAGGCCAAAAGAATAACAATAATGATACTGCGCTTAGCCTTTTCGTCTAAGTCAAATTCCGGTAAAGTTACGTAATCCAAGGGATTATTTTTTTTTCGTCTAGACATAAATAAAAAATTGAGAAACCATTATTTTAGGCGGTCTCTGATGATTCCGCTTTTATTATAACAAAAACCGCCCCTCAAGTGTAGAGCGTCGTGAAAAGAAAGTACAATATTAAGGAGAGAGAGTTTAATAATGTCTCTGTCTTTTCCGCTCTACGCTTCAAAGGCGGTTAAAAAATCGAATTCCAAAAGCGCTAAAATTTTATCGCACTTGGAAAAGGGGAGGTTAGTTGACTAACCTCCAAATTATGAACATTTATTACAATACTGCCCACATACGCGACATGTCAATCACGGGCGCACCAGAACGAAGTACGATATGGATAGCGGGTCGTATTTTATCCACATCGTGATCAAAGGTCGACTCATTAAATGATCGACTCTCAATCACTTTTCCTTCTGGCCCTTCATAGCGGGTCTCAATCGAAATGCCGACGTTTCCGCCGGAATTTTCTCCGCCATAATATTGGGAATATGGCGTCGGGATAGACTCTCCAGTTATATCCAAATTCCACGCCTCCATAAAATCTTTTTTCTTGGTCGGAATTCCCGCGAATTGAAGTATTTTCACAACTTCTTGATTATCGGAAACTTCCGCATCGGTAACTTTTACACCACCATTAATACAGAGGTACCAATCTCCAGTGTCTTCACATCTGTCATAATTATGACTAAATGAAGACTGGTTGAAATAATGGCGTCCTACTTGCCAAAATTCCCATTTAACCCCTTTTGTTTCACCCTCTTTTAGCTTATCGGCATAGTCCTTAAAGCCGACCCAACCACCAGAATTCTTTCCGCCATACCAAACGGACTCATAGTCCGCATCGATGTCCATATCCCCATAGGATATTTTTAGTGGAAATCTGGTGTAGCCATCAGGTAGCTTCCCGTCAAATAAGATGTAAGCCAGATCGTCCAACTCTGGTTGACCAAAATTTCCCAAGGAAACTCGTCCGAAAATTTCCTCAAAATTAACATTCCTATCAAAATATGATAATGGAATGTTGTCCTCTAGTTTGTACGAAGCCATTACTTCTAGCGCATCGAGGATTGTCGCTTGAAATATTTTTGAACTGCTCCACCATGAGGAACAGTCCAGCCGCCATTGACCATCATTGTCCAGAGTAATTTTAATACTCCGGCCACTAATGGTAACATACTCTATACCGCCGCCCTCGACGGGATAAAGATTTGGGTAATTACCGTTATTTCCATCAAAAGTCCCTCCGATCCTTTTAATATCTTCCTTATCAAAAGGATTTGGAGGAAATTCCATATTCCCCGTAGCGATAAATATTACCGCACAAGCTTGGCGGTAAGTTAATCCTGTTATGCTTCCATCGGGAGCAAAACTATTGATATGTTCCATTTTTTCTCCTTGCCCGAATACGTCGGGACCGCGGATTTTTTGATTTTTATTATTTAGTTACTATCTCTAAAGTCTTTTTTTAAAACTTCAAAAATAGTAACTAAATAATCATAGTCTTATTTAATTTTTAAGGTCCTTCCCTTTCGTCCTTTCGGACTCATCAGCCGAGACACGCATCTCGGGAGGGAGAGCAGCTTTTGAACAAAAGCTGCTCAATTTTGAACTTAAGTGCCCCCAGATTTTATACAGCCGACCCTACTCTAAAATTACAATTTGTAGGAAATAATCTGACTCGGATAATCTCGCTCATCAATAAATTGAGCGGCAATATTTTCTACCCAGCCGTGTGGAGCGATGATTAACGACCAAGTATCGGAACCGCTCCCATAGTGGCGCTGGGTCTGAATCAAAATTTCCACTTGTCCGGCATTATTCCAATCAATGTGGAAACCGGGCCATCTTTTTGCACCAGACCCATTAAAATATTCATGGACAAAAACTAGGGTTTGATGCTGGTCAACTTCTCCTTCACCAATTTGTAAAAAAAATTGATTAGTTTTTTTACCGATATTAGCAATACTATATTCGTTTACTTCAGGATTTAGAGCATAAACGAAAGGAATGTCGGGTTGACCGGGCCCACCCCAACAGGAAATTTTTCCTTTTTCCATTTTAATCACGGGAGAAACGTCTTTCCCAGACAGAGTAAAACATTTTAATGTTTTCATAACCAATCTACCTCCCCGCCGGAAATAGCTTGCATAGCTTCGTAATCTTTCCAAACCATGGATGTTAAGATTCCTTCCGCATCGAAAAATAGCGCGTAGGAATCTACCTTATGACCACCTTCCGGGCGAATCTCCAAAACATCTCCTGGTTTCATTAATATCAACCCGTCATCCCAATTACCAATCCGGCCAGCAATTCCGTGAGCGCCATAGGCCTTAACTATGGTTTCTGGGGCCCCGACTTTCATTGTCCATTTACCTACAGTGTCGCGGGTGTAAACACATTCCGTATTTACATGGACAATAACACGGGGATCGGCGTTGTCGATCGACTTGGCGAGAACAAAAAAATTTCTTTCTTTGTCCGTACCTTTACCAACGGTAATTCTAACCGGATGAGCTTCAAAAATTTTCCCATCTATAATTTCCGCCGGGTTATTTCTCAGTAGACCAACTTTTTCATAACGTCTACCTCGCCCATCCTCACCGAGATAAACTATAAAGCCTAGTTTATCATCTTTAGTGACGGATATACCGGGGATTAAGCTACCGCGATTCCAAAAATAAGTTCTCATTTCTACTCCTTGTTTTTGCCGTTGTCATTTGTCTGGTCCTAATTATTTTTTTACGGACTACGACTGGACATTGGCTGACCCTGCCTAATATTGGGCAGTACTCTAAATATTTATTAAAATATATTCAAAGTACTGTCCAATATTGTGAAATAAAGATTATTTCTGACTCACGTTATTAAAGAATCCGATTTCAAGGGCACTAAAATTTTTACTGCCCTTGAAAAGAGGCAGATTAGTTGAACAAACTAATCTGCAGAACTTAGCACTAAACTACCGTTTCTTCTACCGCTGAAATACCGTCAGCGGTGAGAATATGATTAACTCCACGTCCGTCATCGATAAAATTGTGGAGTTTATAATAGTCAAATACTCGACCATTACTGAGAATTTTTCGTTCATGACAACATTGAGCCACGACATCATAAACTTTACGATGATCGTAGATGACTATTGATAAAAATTTATCTTTTTTTTCTATTATCTTATGCCCACGCAAAATTTTTGTTTGCGCTCCTTCAAGACGTAGCATAACCGAACTGTCAAATACGACTTCAGTTGTTACTAATTGGATATCATATTTAGGTTCAACTCCAATCGGTTGGGAAAAAATGACTCCCTTCATACTGACCCCCTTGAAACGGATTATATTTTCAGGGACTTTTCGATTTTCAAATTCTATTTCTTCGTCAAATTTACAGCTTAGAAAATAAAATTTATTTTTTGCTTCATCGACTCCCACTGGATAAAACTTCAATTCCCAGTGATCAATCGTCGCTCGATTTTCCCGGCGAGCTTGGTCGCCGCGCGCGGAGGAAACTATTACATTATAGGCCTGATCTGTAGATGGTTTCTCGCCCGCCCGGAATTTAAATATAACCGGGATTAATGTCCCGCCGCAGAGTGCGGAAGCGTGATAATTATCCCAAACTACTTCACCACTACAAAATTGCGGAATAAATTGAGTTAAACCATTAATAAATTCCGTTGACAATAAAATTGCTTTCGCCTTCGTAACCATGATTGTGACTCCTTTTTATTTTTATTGATTAATTTTTACACTAAGTGAACAGAATTTTCATTTAGATATTGCGCTACTTTCTTACGAAGTTGACGCAATTCTTCTGAGTGATTTTTATCCGTTTTAGGCGGATACCAATCAACTCTTCCCTCACTAATTCCATACAATAGCCGGATTTTTTTAATTATTTTTTTAATCCGATCTAATATTTCAGTGGACGTAATGTTATCTATGTTATCTAGAAACGCTATTTCCTCCCTATCCCAGCCAGCGCAGATGGCCAAAAATATTTTCCGCTCATTTTCGTTTAATAAGCGGATAATTTTTTCAGTTCTAGAACCCATTGTGTCAACGCGCGCATGTATTTCATTGGTTGGATCATAGGAAAAGATCCTACCGCTCCTATCATCCTCTTCGTTATTTTCTTCGTCAAAACGACTATTCCTATCACTATAACGAAATAGTTTTAATGAAATAAACTCCTGCACCGCGTATTTTGCGGCTTTTAGCATATAACAACGTCTTGAGCTATCGCTAGCACCAGCTGTTTTTTCAGCAATATGCGCACTCCTTTCAACAATTCTCAAAAACGCCTCATCACGGAAGTCGACGGTTGTGATGCCAAACTTTTTTTGAATTTCTCTCCAATAAAGAGGACCCCAGTATCTCCTCGCTACAATATACGACGCCATCTTGGCGCACTCAAATATTAACGCCAAATTATTTTCAACAAAAACACTATTTATCTCAATCTCCCTCTTATGATATTCCAGCATGAAATAGCCGGACTTTTTGGCACGATAGTAAGTCGCGCGAGACACTTTGTACTTATTAACGAATTCTTGCTCAGACAAAACAAGATCATCGCTAATTAAATAATATTTTTCTTTCATTTTATATTCCTTTTTATTTTAGTTATTATCCCTAAAGTCTTTTTTAAAACTTTAAAAATAATAACTAAAATAAATCAGTCAAAAAATGAAATTACTGTCTATTTAGTTGTAAATGTTCTTCCCTTTCGTCATTTTCGACTCATCAGCCGAGACGCACATCCCGGGAGGGAGAGCAATGTTTGAACGACACTGCTCTTTAAACTTTGGTGGACACTTCAGGCGTAGTGATAGCCTCGGCGGTCCGGTAGGATGGCCTGCTTATTTTTTGTAATCAGAATAAGCTAAACTAATTTAAAATTTTTGATTCCTTCTAAACAGCCCTTTGATACCTTGGAGGTAAGCCGGAAACTTAGGAATCGTGCCGCATATCGGCGTTTTTAGAAACTTTTTTTAGAAATTTTTTTTACAGTTTAATAGATAAACTGTAAATTTTTCGAAGCGCGCCTTTTCAGGTCGGCGTACTTTTGCCAGATTTTCCGTCCGGCTCCGGGAACCGCTTTTTTAGCGGTTCTAACAAACTCTGTATCAATCGCCTTCTGGCGATTGATTTCATTAATTTTCTGCGAACTAACTAAACCCGCATTGATTAATGCTAATTGAATATCACTCATATGTCTTCCCGCGCTTACTTTACTCACGCGGAACTCCTTTTTTGTTGTGAAATAATTTAAAGAACTCTTCCCTCTCAAACTTATATTTTTCCGAGGAAATTTCTGGGCCTAAGCTTGTTCAAGGTTTAGGGCTCAGCCGATCTCCTCGTAAGAAGACGGTGGCGTTAGTGCTGTCCCGGGAGCTTGCTCATCCGCCAGCTGGCGGATAACTGAGCCACGCCGTACTAAGATCGTCTCGACCTTGAAGCGGTTTGCGACGCTTCTTGGCCCTGACTCACTTGGCGCCTGATTCCGGATTTAATCCGGAAGCAAACTGTCAAACTTTTGTTAATCTCAGGAGATGAACCCTCTCCACTTTATTTCTAAAGCTTATGTGTCCATTTAATCTCCCAAAATTGACAAATTAGTTTAACTGTTATTTATTCCCTAAATAATTGGGGCAACTATCCCGTAGTCGCTTCGGTTTCCGCTTGAAGCGGATAGTTATGAAGGGGAGTTCGTTAAATGGCCCGGCGGGAACTCTGGCTAGCAACATGGGGTGGCGCTAACCATTAATATTTCTATTCCTAATAACCATTCTTACTATTTAGTTCCGCCTTAGGCTGTGGGCACTAAGGCAGCGGCTAAACCTCTCTCCTCTTCAGGACTATCCGCTCCGTTTTTTGACCAAAAAGGGTACTGGGCGGAAAAATCTGTCTCTATATAGAATGAGAAAGCTCAATCCGCCTAGTACCCTTGTTATAGAAGTAATAGTATCGTGATTAATAATGACTCTCTCCTTCCATTATTTTATTTGAATGTAATGTACTTGTTTTGCCCGTCTCTTTCCTTTCTCATTTTCGATACCTTAAGTTTAGCATTGTTTTAGATTATTGTCAATACTTAAAAAGACTATTTTTAGCAAATGTTACAAAAATATATACAGAGATGCTTAAAATAGGCCTATTTATTTTATTTTTTTGTCTTTTTAAAAGTTGACACTAGTTACAATATGCGCTATAATATAGCTATAGGATAAGTATCTCTTTAAATAATTAACAAAACAAAATTTAATTTTTGTAAAGTTTTCCACAGGTTATAAGCCACACTTAAAGGCTAATAACCTCAGGAAGTCCAAATATATGTTTGAAAAAACCCTCTATAATCTCGGTTTATCCAAGGTTCAGGCTGAAATCCTGGACTGTCTCCTAAACCAGGGTCCGGATAAAGCCAGTAATATCGCCAAAAAAATAAAAAGACCCCGGGGGGTCGCTTATAAAGGCTTGGATGAATTAATTAAGCTTAATCTAGTATCTAAAACCGAGGAAGTTAAAGGTATTACTATCTTTTCGGCTGAACACCCATCCGGCCTCGAAACGATTGCCGATCAAAAAGAAAAAGACGCCATTAAACACAAAAAAGAATTTATTAGTGCCCTGCCCGATCTAGTTTCGGCTTATAGTTTAATTAGCAATAAGCCGGGAGTAAAATTTTATGAAGGAGAGGAGGGTATTGAAAAAAGTCTCAATGACACTTTGGCTAGTCGAACGACCATTTATACTTTTGCCGATATTGAAGCGGTAGAAAAAAATATCAAAGATATTAACGACGCCTATTCTAAGAAACGCGAAAAGACTGCCATTAAAAAAAAGATTATCATCGCTGATACTTCTTTCAATCGCCAATTTCTCAAAAATTTTAACAGTTTAATTACCGAATTTCGCTTTCTCGCTCCGGAATTCTATAACTTTAGTAGCGGTGTCCAAATCTATGATAATAAAGTCTCATATCAAGTGGTTTCGTCAGATAACAAAATGGCTATTGTCATCGAAGATAAAAATATTTATCAAATGAATAAACTACTATTCGAATATATTTGGGAAAATTTGGCCAGCACTATTAAAGCTCAACAAACAAAAGCTCCGGCCGAAACAAGAGCTAAAGAAGGAAACATAAGTGACACTAATTAATTTTTTTCAAAAACCAAATAACGAATATTGCCTTTCGGATCTTCATTCTTATCATAAAAATAACGAGTCAGAGTATATTTCCCCTGCTTATCTTCTAGCGGTTTTAAATTATCATCAACCTGGGGCAAAAGTCGGCTCAAAGCTGCTTGATATTCGGCCATTTCCGTATTCAAGTCAAAACGTAAAACAATATATGGTCGGCCCATTAAATTATCCAATTGTTTATAATCATTAATGGCTTCCTGCAATTCCCTTGAACTAAGCAACTTATCTTTTCCTTCATTACGCAAACTATACTCTTTATTCTTTTCCTTATCTAATTTAATGGACAGTAAATTTTCACCTGTGCCGTGATAATCTACGATTAGGCCATCAGCGATAAAACCAATTTTCTCAATATAATTACAGCCCGCCGGAATTTTAATAGAAGCTGAGGCTTCCAAAATATTAAGTTCCCCTTCTTTCAGGAGCGCTTTCTCCATTAACTCATTGCCAATCGATAAACCTCGCAAATCCTTGGAAACATTAAGAGACCCAGCATAAACCGTACCGTGGCTAGTCCGCTCAAAACGGACAAAACCGATCACCTCATCTTTATATTTTAAAATATAAGCCTTTTGCTCTTGAGCCTGGTTCAAAGTCTCGACTAAACCGTCATAAACTACCTGGGCCATCTTGTCATTACCAAAATTTTTCCAATTGGCCTGGGCAATCTTTAAAATATTCTTCTTATCCGGCTCGGCAATATCTTGACCATAATCTTTTATTTCCAAATTTAAATCTCTAATCGTTTCTAAATCAATTTTTTCTCCTTGTAGTTTTCCTTCTTTCAAGACCGAAGCCAGCATAATCATTTCAGCCTTACATTTCTCCAGCTCACTCAATAAATCTTCAATATTATCATCCTTCTTCAGGTGTTCATAAAAAGCCGTGACAATTTCGCTTGTCTTTTTGAGTAACGCCTTATGAACACTCATCATGAGCGGCGCCTGGCCGCGTTCGGCGTCAAAAAAAACGTCGACCAGTTCATCTGCTTTACGGGTAGCCATCTGATTAAGGCCACTAATCTTTTCAAAAACCGTCTTCGCTTGAGCAAATGGTAATTTTTCACTAATAGCCATAATTTTGTCTCCCGCCCTCTGATCTACTTCGGCGGTAATAAGCGATCGCAAGCCATCAACTTTATACTGCTTAACAAAATTTAATAATTTATTTTCATCTTTACTTTCAAAAGCATAATTAGTAATTAAAAGCTGCTCGGCCCAAGATAAATCATTAATCGGCGTCTCCGCTTTCAAGGCCAGATCTCGAAAAGTCCGGCTCGTTAATTTAACATCGTTTAAATTAGCTAAACGATTAGCATAATTAGCGGCGCTTTCGTCTTTATGTTGGGGCAAATAGTCTGATATTTGATATTCATTCACCCGCTTTTTCATTTCTTTGCCCGAAACCAGACAATAAGAACTTTCCTTATCTTCTAGGCCATAGTTCTTATATTCTTGATCATTAAATTTCTGAAAAGTATATAATAATTTACGACGACCAAAAGAATCTTCAGTGACACCGACTAAATTTTGATCTAGTTCTACTGCTCTCATATTCTCATTAATCTTTTGATCCGTACCGACTATTTTATCCCGGCCAATATAATAACGAGCATGCTTAGCGCTATTAGAAATATTAATATAAGGGCTACCAAAAATTTTTCTTTCATGGGCTAATAAAGTTTGAGCCGTCGATGACCCGGAAACACGGCGAAAATCTTCGGCCTCAAAAAGATTCAATGATTTAACTAACGGCAAAAATTTATTGATAAACATGCTAGTATTATCATGAAAAGAATAATTTTTACCTTGCTCGGAGAAGACTATCCGCCGCTGAAAAATTTTATCAGACTGAGTGGCTACAAATTTTTTAAACTGATTATCTGCTCCATCCCAATAGACCAAAGCACCAGTCTGATCACGGTGGATTTTGGCCTCTTTAATTTTATTAAGATAAAATAAATCCGCCAGAGAAGCTTCGGCGCCATCAGTTAATTTTGTCTTATGACGAAAATCAGGATGAGTGGTTACTTCCCAAGGTTTTAATATCCCTTCATCCAAATCGCCATTTTTAGCATCATAAATATTTTTAGGCAAAGCAACTATCGGGCTTGTTTGGTTTTTATTCTCTTGAACGCTTATTGCCCGAGCGTCCAAGCCCGCCCTTGGTAAAGAAGACCCCTCGTCCGACAATAAAAATTTATCTGATGTTTCTTCGTCCGTCTGAGCCCGGCCTTGTTTATCTTTTAAAAATTCAAAAATATCAGCATTGGTTATATAATGTATTACACCATCAAAGTAATATTGCTTATCAATAGTTTTTGAAACAGAAAAATTCTTTATCTTTTCCACATCAATAACACAATCTCCATCTTTATAAGAGATAACCTCATGATTCTCTAAAAACTGGGACATTTTTTGCTCATGAAAATCCGCTTCAACCTCTTTTGTCCGAGCGGCCATTTGTTCTTTCTCGTTTTGGATATTTTCCCTAAACATATAAAAAAATTACCTCACAAAATATAACTTTTTCATAATACCACATTTTACTAATTTTGTCTATATTATGATAATTATTATTAAATACTAGCTAAATTTAGTAATGACATTTTATTTAACTTCATCTAATAGACCAGTCAAATCGAACTCTTTAATTAATCTCAATATCAATAAAAACCGCTTGCGGCACTTGAGCCCGGATTTTATTTTCTAGGTCATCAATCTTCTTGCCGACTAACCGCGGCACTCGATCCATATAATCGACCGAAAATTTTACAAAATTTTCATAACTTTCTTTAACCTCCTCATACTCATTTTCTAAAAAATGATGATGAGACAACTCTTTCATCAGGGAGGCGGCGTTAAATTCAATATCACATTTAATCAAATACTTATCGACGTCGAGAATGGCCGACTTAAAATCGAGAACTTTCTCAACCGTCGGATCACTATTTAAAATTTCTTTCACTAATTCTTCAATGTCTGCCGGAATTGATTTAGTAATTAAATAATTCCGATTTTTAGCAATTAAGACAACGGCCGCTACTCCTAATAAAAGACCGATGATAATAGACCCTAACGCGTCCCAAAAAATTTGGCCGGTTAAATAGCTAATTAAAATACTAAAAAAGGCAATGATTACGCCCATCACCGCCAAACCATCTTCATAAACGACGGCCAGAGTTGTCGGGTCGGCTTCCGCTAATATTTTTTTTAACTTCGCGCCGGGAAAATGCTGTTTGACGTCACGAAAGGCTAAATATAAAGTAAATGATTCAATAATTAAAGCGGCTAGTAAAATATAAAAATTAAAACGACTGAAATGAATCACGGTCGGCTCAATTAAAGCGCCAACGCCATGATAGAGCGTTACGCCGGAACCGATGAAAAAAATACCACAGGCAGAAATCATCGCCCAAATATATCTTTCTCGGCCGTAACCATAAGGATAGAGATTGTCTGGCTGACGAACTGATTTACGGACCCCAATAATAAGTAAAGACTGATTAGCCGTATCCGCTAAACTATGAACTGCCTCAGAAAACATCGCTCCCGAGCCAGTCAATATAAAACCCACGAATTTAGCGACACAAACTATTAAATTACCTAAAAAAGCGGCCATCACTGGCAAGAGACCGGAAATTTTATGGACGGGATGGTGCAGCGGATTCGAATTAAGCTTAGGTTTATTTAAAATCATAAACAAAAATTTCCTTTAAAAAACTCCTCTGTTTCTTATTAATAGAGATTAACAGGCGACTGAACATTAAGCCATACTTTTTTCTAGCTGTAAATATAGAGATCGCTCTCTGGAGTAGTTCGCCTTTTTTAAGTTTATCTAAATCGACGACTAGTTCCGGACAACCGATAAACTCAGCGAAACTATAATTACGCAAATCATAAGCAACACTTATAGCCGGCGTACCGGCGCCCACCGATAAAACTCCGACGTGCAGCATCATGCCGACGACTAGATCCATTTTCCCGTAAACATATTTCTGCTCGCGCGGTGCTAAGTCCACTATTTTTAAATCTCTAATTTTTAAGGCCGGATAAATATTATCTTCGCTCGGGTGATGTTTAAAATAATAAAATTCTACTCCCGGACCATCTAACTCACCATATTTTTTCTGAAAATAATCAATTACTTCCTGATAAGCGCCCAAGATATCCCTGCGCCACTGGCCAAAACCCAGCCAGCCGGAATAATTTAAATTCAAGCCGATTCTAATCGGTGCTTGATTACTCGTTTTACGATTACCTTCAACTAAATTAAACCCCCGCGGTTTTTTTTCTTTTAAAAGGATAGCCGGATCGCCGATAACCTCGACGGCCGCCGGCAAAGCGCCCTGCGCTACTAAAAATTTTTTCGTATTATTATCGCGAACGCCGACTAGCGCCGCCGCTTTTACTAATTGAGCCACGCTTTGCGCGCTCGCTGGGCTTAAAGCAGGCGCCCCAATTTCTCGGATATAGCCAACCCCCAAAATTACTATCGGTTTTTTAATTCCCTTAATAAAATCTAAATTGTAAGGTAAAAAATAAGAATAAAAAATTCCGCCGCCACCAATCACTACTAAATCGGCCGAATTAATTTTTTTTAAATCGGCCGCCCCACCTTTTTTTAACAGTTCCACGGAAAAATTACTGATCCGACAGCGCTTAAACTGTTGACGCAATAATTCCTGGACGGCTAAAACAATCGCCCGGTCGCCTTTGTTATTCCGATCGGCCACGTGAATATGAGCGATTTTTAGATTAGTCCGACTATTAGCATCTTTCAACATATATATATCATCTTGCCAGGTAATTTTTGTGGGCAACCAAGCTGCAAATAAATAGTCTTAAAAGAATCAACTAATTTAAAGCTTTAAATTAGCTTTTACTTCTTTTAAAAGAGCGATTCCCCGCTCTTCGTTATGGCCGGCTTTCAGAAAAAAATAGGTGGCTGTCCGCACCGCCGTCCAGTTATAATATAAATCAATTCGCGTTTGTAAATCGGTCGTTAATTTTAAATTAGCGGCGTCTAAATAAACACTCAAAAATAAATTTTTCATTTTAGCCGCCCAATCTTGCCCCTCGGTTTTAGTAACAATCTTATACTCCAACTGTTGCAAAAAGGCGCCCAAATCGCGAGCGCGATCCCCTAAGCATAAATCGGTGAAATCAATTAAGCCAAGGCGATTCGGCGCGGTGCGAATGATATTTTCCGGATGAGCGTCGCCATGAATTAAAACTAAGGGGGCGCCGGCAGAAAAATATTTTTCCTCCTGTTCAGTAAAATAATCATAAATCTTCATTAAATCATTATTATACTGATTGTGATAACGAGCACCCATCTCTTTAAAAATCATAGTCGTGCCGGGGATAACGGTCTTAATTCGAGCGTTGGCGTGATTTAAATTAACCGCCGCTAAATTAGTAAGAGTATGCAGACGGGCAAAAAGTTTGGCGGCCGCCGTCACAATTTCCGCGACCGCGGCAACGTCTTTATTTTTAATATAATATAATAAATTTTCTCCTCTCAAGCCCCGATAAAACGTCCCCCGAAATTCCGGAGAATAAAACAGCGGATCAGGTAAATCAATAAACTCATTAGGAAAATCGGCTGCCCATAAGGCTTTCAGAGCTAAATAGATATTATCCCGCGACTCGTCGCTATGTGCCGAACAAACGATCGGAATTTTAACTTCTTCCCCGGTCGCTTTAAGAAAATAAGTATTAAATCTAATCACCACGTGATAAGTCGTTTCCCAAATTAATTTTTTATAAGGTTTAATTTCTACTCGACTAAGCGCGGTAAAAGCCGAATAATGCGGTAAAACTTCCCGCCTAAATAAATCCGCCACAAAATTTTCGTCAAATAATTGTAAAATTTTATTCATATTTTTTAGGGTCAACTAACGCCCTAAATTAAACAATTTTCTGCCAGTGTTTTTGCCAATGCTCCTCCCAAATTAGCTTTTTAATCTTTAAATAATATTTCTCCGCTACTAATTTCGACTGTTTAGTTTTAGGATCGGAAAAAGAACGAACTGAACGAATTAAATCCTCTAAACCGCGCTCGATTTCGTCAGGACTCCAAGCGTAAGGGCCATAAATTTTAGAAAAATCGCGCGCGCTCGCCCACCAAAAAGTACAACTAGCCAAACCGCGAACTAAATGCCAGCGGTACCAATAAAAATTCTTATCGGCCTTAAATTTAGTTTCTAGAGACAAAGAAAAATTAGCTAATTTCCAAAGCGCAGTTTGTATTTTATTACGCTTATCAAACCACAGCGCGTAGGGTCGCCGATTTTTCAAATCCGCCCCGGTCGATTCCCAAGAAGAGGCGGTTAAATTTATTTTTTCTAAATTCTGCTGACCAATTTTTTTAAAAAAAAGCGAAATGGTCGTCGTCGATAATGTTTTTAATTTTACAATTTTTTCTAACTCCGCCGTCGGATCTTCATGACGCAAACCATAAAGCTCCGCATCGGTCGCCGTCACAAAAACGTCGGTCATAGCAACGCTCAATTTCTTAAATAACGGCCATAGCTTATCAGGCGGATAAGCACTAGATAGTTCTCGATTCCTAAAAATAACTCTTAAACCGCTCGCTGCGTCGCTATAAGGCTTTAAAGCTTCTGGTTTTTTATAACCTAAACCACTAAACGCTAGCTCATCTAAAATAAGCCAGCGATAACCTAAACGTTTTACAATCTTAGCGACAACTGGCGAGTAAGCCATCTCCGGCAGAAAAAATCCCGCCGGTCGAAAATTTTTACCAAAATGATGACGTAAAATTTTTTCATTAATTCTGATTTGACGAATAATCTCCGCCGCCGGTAGAAGTGGCAAAAAACCGTGATAAGCGGCCGAACCCGTTAATTCCAGTCGTCCTTTTTTAACGAGAAACTTAAGACGATCTAAAAAAGCTGTCTCTTTTTCTGTCTCTAACCGCTCTAAAAGACAACCGCTGATATTAATGGTCATCCGTAAATCCGGATGCTCTTCTAGTAAACGAAGCAAGCGCCAATAACTTTTATCGAGCGCTTTCCTGATACTGTAAAATTCGGCGTTAGCCGGCTGATAAAAATGTAAAAAATTTAACCACAACATATATAAATAATAAACGATAAATTAACTAACCAACCCTTTCACTCGACGATATAATTCTAAATATTTTTTGGCCGGTATTTCCCAGCCGTTAGACTGTTTCATCGCTCGCTTAATTAAGGCGAACCAGACGGTTTTATGTTGATAATTTTCTAGCGCCCGCACTACTGCCGCGTACAAATCAAACTCATCTTCATTTTTAAACGTAAAACCATTGCCGCTTTTAAGAGCCGGCGAAAAATTATCAACTGTATCATATAAACCGCCAATTTCCCGAACAATCGGGATACAACCATAACGCATGGCAATTAATTGATTTATCCCACAAGGCTCATGATTAGAAGGTAATAGGAAAAAATCCGCTCCCGCATAAACGAGGGTTTCGTATTTCTGAATAGCGGTTTGCGACGGAATCACCACAATTTTTTTCGGATACTTGCGAGCAATTTTTTGTAACTCTTGCAAATAGTGACGGTCGCCTTCACCCACAATAATAAATTGCGCCGCCATCTCCACTAAGCGCGGCAACGCTTTAATTAATAAGGCAAAGCCCTTTTGAAAAGTCACCCGCGAAGTCGTACAAAAAATCGGAATATTTCGATCAATCGGTAAATGAAAAGTCTTCTGGAGATAAATTTTATTCTCCACTTTAAGTTTAGGTTGCTTATAAGAGTAGTGGCGATAGATTGCTTCATCTTTCTCCGGATTATAAGCATTATAATCAATGCCGTTGATTATGCCCAGCAGCCGGTCACGGCGATTTTTTAAAATACGGTGTAAATCCTGACCAAATTTTTTAGTCATGATTTCCTTCTGATATTGCTCACTAACTGTATTAATATAGTCGGCGGACAAAATCGCCCGTTTCGCAAAATTAATATACTCTAAACGCGGATCACTCAAATGGGGAATTCGGCTGCGACCATAATCTTTATTCTCTGGAGCGATTTCCCACCAATTATGACCCAACTGAAAAATTAAATTATGAATAGTAAAAATTGTCTTGGCCTGTTTCAAGGTCTTAGAATAGCGAAAATCAGTTTTTAAATAATAAGGGATTAGGCCGGTCTGCCAGTCATGACAATGAATAATGTCGGCGGAAAACTTTAATAAAGACAATAATTTTAAAGCGGCCACATTAAATACTAAAAAACGAGCGTTTTCGCGCCGCGAGCCGTAAAGACGACTATGCTTAGAAAAAAATTTCTTGCATTCAACAAAATAAATCGGCAAACCGTCCATTAAATAACCGCGCCAATAATTAACCCGAATAGTTTCTTCGGAATTAAGCCGTAAATTAACATTAGCAAAAATTAATTTTAATTTATTTTTTGGCTTATCAATTAGCCGGCCATACAGCGGGGTAATTATTATTACTTCTTGCTTCAAACGACTGAGGGCCTTAGGCAAACTCCGCGCCACATCGCCTAAACCGCCCGTTTTAGAAAAAGGAGCAACCTCCGCTGCGATTTGAACAATTTTTAATTTTTTAGGCATAATTTAGAACTAGAAGCACAAATTGCTAAAGCTAAAGCATCGGCCGCGTCATCGGGCTGTGGCAACTCTTTTAAATTCAAAATAAGCTTCACCATCTTCTGTACCTGTTTTTTCGAGGCCTGGCCATAAGCCGTCACGGCTTGTTTCACTTGCGAGGGAGTAAATTCGATTATTTTTAAACGGTTCTGACGTAAAGTTAATAAAGAAACGCCGCGTGCCTGACCAACGATTAGCGCCGTCCGCACATTTTTATTAAAAAAAAGTTGTTCAACGGCCGCGAGCTCCGGCCGATATCTTTTAATAATCTGATCAAGTTCTTGATGAAGTATTTCTAAACGAACCACTAAATCATCGCTCGCCTTAGTCTTAATCGAACCATAAGCTAAACAACAAAAATGTCCGCCCGCTTCTTTAATCAGACCATAGCCAGTATCCGCAATCCCCGGATCAAGACCTAAAATTATTTTTTCCATATAGCGTCCGACCCTTAGGCTAAATTAGAGTAATATTCACTCACGTCCTCATTATTCTCCATCTCTTCAAAAAATTTATCCATTTTTTCCTGGTCTTCCTTTTTCAGTTCTACCTTCTCCTTAGCGACGTATTCGATTTCCGCGCTAGCAATTTTTAAATTTCTAGCTTCTAAATATTCGCGGACTGACTGTAAATCTTTAATTTCCGTGTAGACCGTTATTCCCTCTTCCTCTTTCACAAAATCTTGGCCGCCGCGATCAATTAATTCTAATTCTAGATCATCAAGATTAATTTTTTTCTCCCGCAAAGAATCATCAGCTACTCGGATAACGCCTAACTGCCGAAAATTCCAAAGGACAGCGGCAAAAGCCCCCCCATTCTTAGTGAAAGAATGGCGCACCGTCGAGCCACTTCGATTCTTGTTATCGGTGACACACTTAACAACGACCTGCACCCCTGGCGGAATAATTCCTTCATAATATAATTCCTCCATTTGCGCACCCGCTAATTCGCCGGTCCCCTTTTTAATCGCCCGCTCAATATTATCTTTAGGCATACTGACGTCACGCGCCCGATCAACCGCTGCGCGCAGAGACGGATTTGTATTCGGGTCGCCGCCTTTTTTAGCCGCAATCGTAATAACATTGGCAAACTTAGTAAAAATTGCTCCCCGTTTAGCATCGACTAATTCTTTCTGACGATGGGTGGTCGCCCATTTAGAATGTCCGGACATAAAATTTAGTTTAATATTTTCAAACTTCACTAGTTACAAATTATACCCCCATCATAGGCTAAATTGAAATAAAAATCAAGATAGATTATAATGAAAATAGGCGAAAAATAAAGTAAAAACGCCGAAAAAAATATTCTATGAAAACTCTAAAATTAGCCAATCTCGATGAAAGCGTTTTAGCGGCCTTAGATTTCTTTAGCCTTAATCAACCGCCCCGCTTAAATTTAAAAAAATTTTCTTTTCCAATTATCGTCGGCAGCGGTAATGCCTATAATACCGGCCTACTAATTTTTAGTGACCGACCGGCCGTAGTCGCCAATGAAAGTAATTTTAAAAATATCCTCAGAAGCTATCAACCGCTGATAAAAAATAAAAACCTTACTCAAGCGATAATTATTTCGGCTTCGGGCGAAAAAGATTCAATTTGGGAAATAAAATTAGCGAAGAAAAGCGGTCTAAAAACTACGCTTTTAACCTGTAACGCTAATTCCCGCGCTGCTAAAATTGCTGACGAAGTATTAACCTATCAAAAATTACCTGAACCTTATACTTATAATACTTCGACCTATTTGGGGATGATTCTCGGCGCCAGCGGCGAAAAAACGGCGACGATTAAAAAATATATTCAAAGTTTGAAACTACCTAATAATTTTAAAAATTATTCGGCTTATTCTTTTATCTTGCCGGATAAATTCGGCCCAGTCGCCCCGATGTTAGAAATAAAGAGGAATGAGTTATTCGGCCCCTATTTATCATTACGCGCCTTTAGCTTTGGCGAAGCGCGCCATGCGAAATTCGTCAATAACTGGGATAAGGAATTAATAATCAGCTTCGGAGAAAATAAATATTTCGGGGCTCAGAAAAATCGCTGGGAAATTAAATTGCCAAAAAAAATCGGACCAGCGCTAATTATGGCGCTAAGTTATTATTTAATCGGTAAAATCCAAGAATCTAAAACGCCTTATTTTAAAAAAAATATTAAAAAATTCTGCCAAGAGGGTCCGAAGGCTTATGGCAGTAAAAAATCATTCCCAATTATTGTTCAATAGTCTTAAAAAATATTCGTCCTAGCGATCAGCTAAAACTTAATCTAAATTTAAAGAAAAAGCTCGACTATTATCGAGCTTTTTTTGTTTTTTCCGATCAGAAGGATTAAAACTGATCGGGCTTTCTTTGGTCGGGAATTCTTTTATTTAAGGTAGAACTCAATTTCAATGTTCTCTCCTTTTTTTAAATGTTGTCGGACCATCGAATTTAAAGAAACGCGATCCTGAAATTCCGTGAATCTTCTCCCGTGATATTCCCTAGTAGAAAAGTTCAAAAGCTGAGATTGGACCCGGGACGATATATCTGAATAACCCGGATCTATAATCGCAATAGATTCAAAATATCCTTTCCCATCGTCCGAATAAATTCGAACTTCCTTTATTTTGTGACCAGGCACAGAAAATTGTGACATCTGAGCGGATATTACTCCGGAGTCTCTAAAAATCATCTTAACCAGACAATCTTTTTCAATATCAGCTGAATCGCTGATATCTTCAACGAATCTAGCTTGGGCTGATACGATAAGAGAAAAAATTCCGACAAAAACCACTATTAAAATACGCTTGTACATGACTGTCTCCTTTTGTTTTGAAAAAAACTATTAATTAGATTAATGATTAATTATGGTATATTGATAACCCAACGTCAATATTTACAAAACAATCAAAAAAATACCTATAATTAATATGAGGTATTTATATCTAATATTAGTTATTTATTCCCTATCACCTTATTCCCCTGCTTCTTAACGGCCTCAATGGCCGCTTGCAATTTCTTTTGGTCAGCTAAATAATAATGTTTTATCGGCCGAAGCTTAGCGTCTAATTCATAAACCAAGGGAATGCCCGTCGGGATATTTAAGTCGACTATCGCCTGTTTAGAAACCTTATCTAAATACTTAATTAAAGCTCTTAGACTATTACCGCTAGCCGCAATTATTATTTTTTTACCGTTTTTTATTTCGGGCACGACCTTCTCTCGCCAAAACGGAATGACTCGGGCGACTACGTCTTTTAAACTTTCCGCTTCGGGAACGGGGATATTCTGATAACGCGCTTCTTTTTTCTGATTATATTTATTAGTCGCTTCAATTTTCGGCGGCCGAACATCATAACTGCGCCGCCAAATCAAAACTTGTTTCTCATCAAATTTTTCAACCATTTGTTGCTTATTTAAACCCTGTAAATTTCCATAATGCCGCTCATTCAAACGCCAATCAACAATTACTGGAATTTTTGGCTGCTGAAGTTCGTCTAAGACTATTTTAAGAGTCCGTGTGGCTCTCTTTAACAAAGAAGTGAAGGCTAAATCAAAACTCAGCTTATTTTTTTTGATCACTCGACCGGCCGCTTGAGCCTCCCTAACTCCCTGCGAGCTTAAATTAACGTCCGTCCAACCGGTAAATAAACCTTTTTTATTCCAAAGGCTTTCGCCGTGTCTAATTAAAATAATTTTATACATAATTCATTAATTTTTCTCTTAATAAAATGGCTATTCCTCTAATAAATACCCAAACAACTATCTTAAATTATACCATAATATTTTTCTGCGCTCAATAAAAGCAAAAAAAAGCGAATTGATAAAATTGACGATAAAAGTTTAAAAATGATAGTATAATCTAGAGCTTAATCGACAATCATATTGGAGAACCAATTAAGCAACAATTCAAAAAAATAAGCGTAGAAGCGGGTCTCTTAACAATAAAATCACTAAACTTTCTGGGGCGCTTATCAATTAAATTATTCCGACTAAATGCCGGGTTTTTTCGTTTTCTGTTTGGCAACCTAATTTTTAAATTATTAGCTAAAATATACTATGGGGTATTCCGTCTCAAAAAAAGCGACTTAACTAGCCGCGCCTCCCAGGAACTGCTTCGTAACCAATTAGCCTATTTATTTATTATCCTCCTCAGCTTAGGTTTTATTTTAAAAAATTTAGTTAGTCCTGATCAGCCAGGCGACCGGGAGGCGAAAATTTCTCAAACTATCATGGCGAATTTAGTGCCAGCCGAATTTGGCGCTTTGCCGGACGCACAATTAATAGAAGAAACTTCTAATTTAAATAATTTCCTCCTTCCTGATAAGGAAAAATATTTAGACGACTCTTGTACTTTAGATAAACAAAATAATTTAGTGAGTAGCAACAGCGAACAAGCGAGTGAAGAAGAAAGTCTTTTAACTTTCAGCGATACTGGGGATTTGGTTTTTAAACCAATTATTACCGAGACGACCGAAGAGACGGGAGAAAATACTGTCTTATCCCAGCGGACCGCCATAATTTATTATCTTGTCCAAAACGGCGATACGATTAGTTCGATTGCTAGTCGTTTTGGTCTTACTATTAATACAATTCTTTGGGCAAACAACCTTAACTCTCTGGGCCGCATCCGGGCGGGGGACAAATTAACTATTCTACCTTATAGCGGTATTTTATACACGGTTAAATCCGGGGATACCCTATCTAAAATTGCTAAACGCTACGGCGTTGATACTAATAAAATATTAGCTTGTAATAATTTAGGCACTAGTTTGAAAATCGGCGAAAAAATCGTTGTTCCCGGAGCCAAAAAAATTAGCGAAGCCATACCTGCTAGTAGCCGCTCTAATAGTTACACCGGCTTATCTGCTATCCGCGATTTAATCAAAGCCCCAGCGGCGAAAACAAGCGGCGGGAAGATGACTTGGCCGACCGTCGGCTATCGAATTACCCAATATTTCTCCTGGCGCCATAACGGTGTCGATATTGCTAATAAAGTTGGTACGCCGATTTACGCGGCTGATTCAGGGGTGGTTGAAATCGCCCGTGGCGGCTACAATGGCGGTTATGGCAATACTATTGTCATAAATCACGGTGGCGGCAAGAAAACCCGTTATGGCCACGCTTCAAAACTGTTCGTCCGAGTAGGCCAGGAAGTAGAAAAAGGAGAAAATATCGCCACGATGGGGTCGACTGGTCGCTCGACTGGGTCGCATCTCCATTTTGAAATATTAATTAATGGTGTTAGATATAACCCGCTTAATTATACAAGATAAACTATCTAAAATAATATTAAGATAATATGTGGTACATCATCATCGGCTTATTAGCCCTAACGACTGGCGGCTTTCTCGTTATAAAAACCGAATGGTTTCTTAATAACTTTGGGCGAATAGCCTGGTTCGAGGATAAACTCGGAGTCGAAGGGGGCTCTCGTTTCGGTTATAAATTAGTCGGCTTAATTTTCTTAATAATCGGCTTAATCGCTATAACCGGTAATGGCGAATCTTTCATGTTTTGGATTACTAGTCCATTCACGCGCTACACGCCTAAATAATAACTTGCTAAAATATAAAATATCATTTAATATTTTTTTAGACTTAAAATTATATTAAGAGGGCCCCTAGCTCAGTCTGGTTAGAGCACCTGCTTTGCAAGCAGGGGGTCAAGGGTTCGAATCCCTTGGGGTCCACTAACAAACAATCACCCAAATTTATTTGGGTGATTGTTTGTTTTAGTTGATTTGCATACAAGCGGTCTCTTCTGCCTCAAGATGCCCTTCTTCTTCAATTTTCTGAGTATTAATATTTATTAAATAGTAATAGCGGCAACAGGTTCCGCAATTATTATATACTTTTGCATGATCAATATCTTCCCATTCCCAGGAAGAGGTGTGATCATTGCCCCGATAAACTTCAATAGGTGTTGAACCATACCCCGGGTTTATTATTAAAGACGTGTAATTTTTATAATATTCCTCTCTTTGTTTATCGTTATTTTCATCAAAATCTTCATCGGCCTTATGTAAATCCTGAAAGTATCCAAAACGAAAACTATCAGACGAAAATAATTTTAGATCATATTTATAATAACCGTCGTTAGTCAAACGTTTGAGTTCAGAGAACCGCCCGTCCTGATCAAAGAAAATTCGCTCTACTTCCGATTTTTTGGGATTTATATAAACATGATGATAATATCCGTACAACCCGCCAGTATTCTCTTCAATGGAACCATTGACGTCTTCTATTGATTTTCCTTCTTTTGCCTCGCAAATTTGTTCTATTTCTTGGTCTCCAAACTGCCATAAAATTGCCAAATATATACCGAGACCGATCAAAATAATAAGCAAAGCAAGTATTAAATATTTTATTCTAATAAAACCACCCTTGCTTTCTTTTTTTAAATTATAAAATAAAGTATTGCCTATTTTCATTATAAATTTAGCGTTCTTGCTTGTAGTCCAATTTGGATAATCAATATAATCAGAAAAATAATGGTTTACGCCGCCCGTCGGGTCTTTTATTTTTCCTGATAGAACTGAGCCGGCAATTTTGTAGCACTTTTCCCAAGCTGCCAATTGTTTCGGATTAATCTTGTAAAAAGGGTCCTTCACATATTTCCAATTGGGATCAACTTCTCTAAACGCGCTAAACTGATTTTTTTGCAAAATTACATCATGATAATTATTGGACCATCTATCATCTTCAACACGATTTCTTATGGACCAAGCGATCGCAATTTTTCCTTCATCCGGGAGACTCCTTCCCTCGCCAAAAATTGCTCTCGCTAAAATCATTTGTTCCATATCATCCCTAAAATTCCCGGTCCAAAGCGGATCATCAACAGTCGGGATTCTTGTTGTTTGCTCTGATTTTATGCCTATTTCTATATTACGAAGGAAAGGAGCTTCATCAGAATACAAATCAATATTAAATTGTTTGGTTTTTAAATTAATGTCTTTAACAAAAGTCTTATCATTTCCTTTTAAAATCTTCCCACACCAATACCAATCCCGATGCGATTTAGAATTTTCATTCTTTTGGATTTCACCATTAATCAGTAATTTTACATCATCATCGTCCCGTCCGTTTTTATTCGCTTTTGCCGTAACTGATAATTTTGTAATAAACTGGTCTAAAACAATATAGCTTAACCAAGGGCGCCCCTCACTTTTTTGCGCCGGGTTATTAACCACAGGGACATACAATATCGAATCTTTTTCTTCGACTTTCGAAATTGTAATAGTTTTTAGATAAGGCTTTTGATCGGGCTTCAAATCAATAATGTGCTCTCCTTTTCTTAAATCCGCGGCGATAATAACGGTTTTTTCTAGTCCACTTAGTTCATTCCCGTTCCAAGCTGAGCGGGCATCTTTCTTTATATACTGCGAAGTGGACAACTCTTGGTTATCCAAATATAAAAATACGTCGTCATCTTTAAAAAAGGCGCGACGTGATTTTAAATTCTGCCACCAGCTTTTAGCACTCGCAATTATTTCGATTAAATATATCCCATTCTCCGAAAGCGTAAAATCATAGGAGTACTGTTTAGTGATTACCTTATTAATCTTTTCATTTTTTATGAACTTCATAAAATTTGAGTTATTTCAAATTTATTTTAACCTATAATAAGTCGCTTTCCCTTTACCAACTTTTTCGATTATTCCTAGGGCTATCAATTTTCTAAAATCTAAATTTCTAGTTGGTTTAGCACGCTCGGTCAACCCGGAATAATCTTTGTCGGTAACATAACCTTTTTTCTTTATATAGGCGATTAATTTTCGATGATATTCTTTTAGGTCTTTTTCGGGAGAATTCTTTTCTTTTTCCAACTCTTTAATAACTCGCAAAAGCTCATCGATTATGCCATCAGTAAAATATTCCAACCAAGAAGTAAAATCGAGTTGATCCTTAATGTCATAATAATTTCCCATAGCACCAACTTCCTGAAAATAACGACTGACGTTTTGGTTATAATAATTTTCAAAACTAAAAAGATAAAAAGTATTGAGCCCCATTTTAGCCAATAATGCTTTAGTGGCCAATCTGGCTGTCCGCCCATTACCGTCAACAAAAGGATGAATAATTACAAATTGTTTATGAAAAATGCCAGCTAAAATCAAGGGGTCGACTATATTCTTACTTTTATTAAGATAATAAAATAACTCAACTAATAATTTATTTACTTCCTGGTAATCGGGTGGCAAGTAAACAGTTTGACGCGTCTTTGGATTATTTACAAAAACCGGCTCTTGACGAATTTTGCCGCAACGATAGTTCCTAATTAAACCTTTGGTAATCGTCTTTTGAATCTGCAATATTAGTTTAATATTAAATGTTTCTCGGCGCGACTTCAGCAGGGCGTCTAATTCGATTAGTGCTTTATTATAATTTAAAATTTCTTTTTCACTATCACGAACATTTTCCGGTTTATTCTTCAAGATTCTTTTTACATCTGTTAAAGGTAAAGGATTACCCTCAATACTCGTCGATGAATATGCTGATATTTCACGAGCCCGTCTTTCCATGTCCAATAAAACTATATTCGAAAAATTACGGCTATTAAGCTCAGTAATAATTTCACTAATCTTTTTAATATTAGCTAATAATTTATTAGAAATTGTGTATTTTGGATTAAACATATATAGCTATATAATAGACGATTGTTAGACGATTGTCAATCATCATACTCCCGCCAAGCTTCAAAACCCCAATTATTTTTATAACCATCCTTCTGGCGGCCAAAAAAAAGGAGGATCCTAAATAGCGATCCCCCGAAATACTTTACGATTATTTAAATTACAATATGGAAACATTTCTATCCGGTACGAAATTAGCACGGCACTCAAGTTTTTCATTCCATATTTCAACTACATTCTTAACAAGCTTACGAAGTTGAGGTAATGTTCCGTTCATCCCTAAAACATACATTCTTGCAGATTCAGGCCTTAGTTGAAAACTGATCCAACTCATGGCATCCTCAAGCATAACTCGATCATATCCGCATATTTCCGCACAAAGGACTTTGACCACACCAAATTGTCCGGACATACCACGACTATTATTTTGATCCATGATATGTTTCATACCATTAAAATAAACATTATCCTGAAACAGCTGGCAGAGTTCGTCTAACCGACCACTGATAATCATAATATCACGATTATTATCAAAGACTGCTTGCATAAATATTTTACTATCCAGACAAAGGTTGTCTTCAATACAAGATTGCCTGCTGAGCTTCTCAAACCCACAATCTGGTTTAAGATAAATAGTAATGTGTACCGAGCGATCGCATAATTCTCCAAATCTTTCAGATATATTGTCGTTTTTAGTATCTTTATGCCATGCTTCAACTGTAGCCCAAACTAAATATTCGACTTCATCCCAAACCGGATCGGAATAATTTGTTCTGTCTCTGGTTTTCCAGAGTATTGCGTTGCCATAAATATTACTACCAATCGCATTTTTCTCATGGTCATTCCGTGGCCAATCTACACGATTAATAATTTTACCTTGATCATCAATGGCAAAGAGATACTCGCCGCGTCGCATTATTTGATCTTTGCGATTCCCTTTCATCTGAAAAATACAGGAACCATCACCAAGACCAACATTATCAGCCCGACGGTACATTAAATCTCCGTCAGCTTTTTCGATGCGAATGGTTAAGTCATCAACATTCACGCCACCATCACCGTCAAATGGTTCCATTTGAGACGACAACACATTCGACACGAAAGGATACTGCTTAAGTAATCCTTGATTCTTAAATGAATTTGCTTTCATTTTTTATTTCTCCTATGTTCTATAGTTTTTAAAGAACCAGCGTTCCGCTAGTCTGTAAGCACCTTGCTCACGTTGAAAATATTATCATACTTGTCTCTTTATGTCAAGATTAAAAAACTCCGCCCAATACTTAATTTCCTCAAAGAAAAATCCAAATTTATTTGGATTTTTTAGTTGTTATGGCTAAAAACTAAGGTAAAGAGTAAAATATGAATAAGATGATTAATTCAAATAAAAAGTAAATTATCCTTACTATATGAATAAAACTAAATTTTTAGTCGTGTCTATTATTTCTTTACTAATTTTAATTGGCGCAGCCATTTATTTTGTTCTCCCTCGGTCGAACCAAGAAGTTGTAAAAAAAACCATAATCGATATCTATACGCCCGCTACCGCCCTGGCTTCTAAATTTGCGGCCTATCAAGAGGTCGCGGTTAATGTCTCTCCTAAAATTCCGGCCTATTCTGTCGCGCCGGATTTAGGTAATATAGCCAATGCCAGTGATTTTATCTTCTCTCCGGAAATTAAAAATTTATTAGTAAAAAATGCTTTTGCGGTTAAACCCGCTTTTAGTAATGAATTCTTTTCACTTTACGAAAACAATCGATATAATTACACGCCAAATTTTATTACTACCGATTCCCTGCTCCACAATTATCATTTGCTGTTTGATTATCTACTTAAACAATTAGAGGAACAAAAATTAGCGGCTGAGCTCAAGCAACTTAACGCTAGCATGCTCGCCGCATCATTATCTCAATATAACGAACTGAAAGGCACGGCCTGGGAAAATGCCGCCAAAAGAAATGTCGGATTTTTTGCGGTGGGCGGTAAGCTTTTAGACCCATTAATAAGTATACCACCGCTAGTCCAAAACGAAGTTGAACAAGAATTAGCCTTAATTAACGCTCATCAAGACATAACCCTTTCTCCTATTATGAATATGGGCAGTGATGCCAATATTATAGACGGCCTCAAAGAAGATTATTCGCAATACATCCCGCGCGGACATTACGATAAAACGGAACAACTAAAAGCTTATTTTAAATCAATGATGTGGTACGGCCGCTTAACTTTTCGTCTTGAAAATAATGACGAAATAAAATCCGGCCTTTTAATTACCTTAACTCTAAACCAAATAGAGAACCAAAGCAGCTGGAATAAAATTTATGAACCTATAAATTTTTTCGTTGGTAAAAGCGATGATATTACTTATTACCAATTCCGGGATCTAAGCGAAAAAATCTACGGCCCTAACGCTACCCTAACCGTCGTCTTAACCGCTCCAGATAAATTCTCGGCCTTTGTTGACGCCGCCAGCACATTAGCGTCGCCGCAAATAAATTCCCTGCCTATCTTTAATACCACCATTCAGCCCGACCGCGATAAAGAAATAAAGGGCTTCCGCTTTATGGGGCAACGATTTACCATAGATGCGGCAATATTTCAAAGACTCATTGATAGAGAAACACCGGGACGTATGTTGCCGAAAGGTTTAGATATTCCGGCAGCAATGGGATCAAAAGAAGCCTTAAATATTTTAACGCAATTAGGAGAAACAAAATACAATAAATACTTAGACAACCTGACTAAAATGCAATTGTATCTTGCCGATCTGCCGACTACTACTTGGACACAAAATTTATATTGGGGCTGGCTATATCAGTTGCGCCCACTCACCGTCGCCAAGCCGAACGGCTATCCGACATTTATGCAAAACACCGCCTGGGCAAGAAAGGAGCTCAATACTTTTTTGGGAAGTTGGAGTGAACTAAAACATGACACCATTCTCTACGCAAAACAGGTTTACGCGGAAATGGGTGGCGGCGGTAACCCGAGCAAAAAAGATGATCGCGGCTATGTTGAACCAAATCCCGATGTTTATGCTCGTCTCGTCTCACTGCTGAATATGACAATAGACGGATTAGAAACGCGAGGCTTGCTGACTGCCAACCTGAAAGACAATTTAAATAAAATGGCGCAACTGGCTCTAGCAGTCAAAACCATATCAGAAAAAGAATTGAATAATGAAAAACTAAGTGACGCCGATTACGAACTAATTCGTTCCTACGGCGGACAACTAGAGCATTTCTGGTTAGAAGTAAACAAAGACGAACCGCAATTCAAAGAATTGGGACAAGGATATTTTTTGGATCAAAACCCGGCAGCCATTGTGGCGGATGTTGCGACCGATCCTAACGGCCAAGTGTTGGAAGAAGGCACAGGAAAAATTTCTGAAATTTACGTGGTATTTCCCATCGACGGCCAATTAAAAATCGCCAAAGGCGGAGTTTATTCTTACTATGAATTTCCCTGGCCACTAGCAGACAGACTGACCGACCAGAAATGGCGGGATATGCTTAATGCCAACCCGGCTCCCATCGCACCGACGTGGACTCAGACTTTTATCGCTCAATAAATGAATGGCAAAAAAATTGTGGGAATAATATCACCCTTCCTGCTTAGTCTAATTATAATTATTGTGGGCAGTAGTTACTATTGGCTCTCGACTAATAAACAGACCGAACTTACTACTTACATCACCGCGGATACTACCAATCAATCATTAATAACTGAGACGAAGGAAAAAAATTTTTCCGATTTTTTAAGGCAGAAAAAACAGCTGTCTCTAAAAAATGAAATGACGGCTCGCCGGACGAAACAGGCGAACTTAAACAATAACGACCTGCCAGAAATTTACGCTCTAGCTAATGGCCGATTAACAATTACAGAAAACACCCAAATTATCTGGCAATCGTCTAATGACTGGTGGGTAGATAATTTTATTCTAGCCGATGCTAACAACGACGGCATAATCGATATAAATTTATCGGTATGGAAATCCGGAAATTTCGGCCCCTCCCAACCTTTTTGGGTTAAAAACGACGACCTCAGCGTAAAAAATCATTTTTTCATTTTCGATCTAATCGCCGAAAAGGTTGAACCCCTTTGGCAGTCATCAAACCTGACAGTCCCAAATTGTGAATTTGCCGTCACCGATATAGATAAAGACGGCCAGAATGATTTAATCGTCATAGAAGGAAATTATACACAAACACCGGAGTGCCACGGTGATTATATCGCCCTCTGGAAATGGAACGACTGGGGATTTTCCAATGAATGGCGCAGCACTAAAGGAAATTTTTCCCACCTAGACATAGAAAAAATTAAAGAAAAAAATAATTAATTCGACATCTAAAATTATTATGAATTTCTCCGTCCTCAACTGGAATATTGAAGGGACAAAATATTACACAAGCACTAGTTTAAATAAAATAACTCCCAGCCTAGAAAAATCCAGCGCCGATATTTTTTGTCTACAAGAAGCGCAAGAACTTAGAGAAAAACTATCAAATTTTAATAAGTTACAACAACTTAACCACATTTTTCCGGCCAGTGAAGATAACCGAAATATAATCCTCAGTAAATTCCCCATTATCTCTAGCGGCGAACTAGCTTTCCCGCCGCTCACTAATAATCCGTTAGAAAAAGTCCTTTGGGCAGAGATAGCTATTGAGACAAAAACTCTTAAAATTTACAATTGCCACTTTGAAATTATCGGCGTCGGACCGCAACAAAGGGCTAGCCAACTAGCGGTCGTCTTAGCTGACGCTAAAAAACATATCGGCCCAGTAATTATCTGTGGCGATTTAAATACTACTATCCCGGCGGCCGGCTGGGGACGAAAATTTGTTCAATGGTTTCATAAAGAAACCGACGCCAGTCTTATTTTGGACGGCCAATGTTCCCCGTTAGACGAAAGATATCCTTTCGTTAAAATCGCTGAGCGAGCGGGATTTCGCGAAGCGCTCGATATTTCTCAAACGACTTGGTGTATTAAGCCTTTCTACTTAGAAATATTTAACCTTAAACTAGACTGGTTTTTCGTGCGGGATCTAAAAACACCTAGGATTTCCCTAGGCGCTTATATTTCCGATCACCGTTCAATTTTGGCGGAATTCTCCACTCCTCAAAATTAGGCCGCCAGCTCAATAATCTCGTCTAATAATTCCGTATAGCTCAAACCGCTATTCATCATTAATTTAGGGAACATCGATATATCCGTAAAACCCGGCAGAGTATTAATCTCGCTAATATAAATCTTATTTCGAGAAACAAAAAAATCGACACGGGCGAAACCTCGACAAGCCATTAAACGATAAATCCGCTCCGCCAGCGTTCTAATTTCTTTAATTAAAGACTGATTTAAACGAGCCGGAATCACGACTTTTGCTTCACCCCGTTTATATTTATCATCATAATCATAAAATTCTTTGGCTAATTCTAATTCGCCGGGCTGAGAGATAACTAATTTACTGTTGCCCATAATCGCCACCTCAATTTCTTGAGGCTGAACGAGTCCTTCTTCGATTAAAATTTTAGAGTCATGCTTCAAAGCCTCTTGAATAGCTAACTCTAATTTATTTATTCTAGTAACGGCCGTAATCCCGACCGATGAACCGGAATTAGCCGGTTTTACATAAATCGGCAATTTAAATTTACTTTTAATCTCTGCCTTAAATTTTTTTATTTCCAGGGCGCTATGGCTAGCGAAATCTAAGTAAGTATACTTAACTTGCTGGTAACCGCGCGCGGCGATTAAATCTTTAAAAATAGCCTTATCCATACAAAGAGCGGAACTTAAGACCTGACAACCGCAATATTTAATATTTTGGCTCGCCAAGATCGCCTGCAGGACTCCGTCTTCTCCGTAACGCCCGTGAGTCATCAGTAAAGCAATATCGAATAATTTAGCAAAATCTTCAATGGCTATTTTCTGGCGAGAACCCGATTTCAAATCTGCTAAATTTTTTATTAAATAAAAACGGCGATCTGATTTTCGCCAATAAATCAAAACTAATTTATAGCGCCGATAATTAAAATACTGCACCACATTTTTAGCGGACATGATAGAAACCGCCGCTTCATTACTCAGACCGCCAAAAAATAAACCAATTTTTTTCATATATTTTATAATATTAGATATTCTATCAGGAAAAACACTCTTATTCAAACCAAACAGCTATTTCTGCCTCGAGCCGCGACTCGACCAGTAAAAGCGACCCTTCAGGCCGCTTTTTTATTTATCTATTAACCATTATTAATCTTTGCTTTCTACCTATTAAAAATGATAAAATTAATTCATGTCTAAAACCAAACCCAAATTAATCATTATTGATGGTAATGCCCTAATTCATCGCAGTTTTCACGCTTTACCGCCGACTCTCCGAACAAAAAACGGCTTATTAGTCAATGCCGTCTACGGCTTTACCTCCTTTCTTTTAAAAGCTCTGAGCGAGTTTAAACCAGAATATGTGGTTCTGACTTTAGATAAAAAAGATCCAACTTTCCGCCACGAAACTTATAGCGACTATAAAGCTACCCGCGTTAAAGCGCCCGATGAATTATACGAACAAATCCCTGTCGTTAAAAAAGTGGCGACGGCTTTCAATATCCCGATTTTTGAATTAAGCGGCTACGAAGCGGACGACCTAATCGGCACAATCTGTGAACAAACTAAATTAGAAAAAAATCTAGAAAAAATAATTATTACCGGCGACTTAGACACTCTACAACTCGTTAATGAAAAAACTAAGGTCTATACAATGAGCCGCGGTCTTTCTGATAGCGTTCTTTACGGCCCCGAACAAATTCACGCTCGCTATGGACTTCGGCCAGATCAAATTATTGACTATAAAGCCCTCCGGGGCGATCCGAGCGATAATATTCCTGGCGTCAAAGGTATCGGCGAAAAAACGGCGAGCGAGCTCCTAATTGAATTTGGAAATTTAGCTGGCGTTTATAAGGCAGTAAAAAATAAAAATCAAAAAATAAAAAATCGAATATTAGAACTATTAAAGGAACATCAAGCTAATGCCTATTTAAGCCAAGATTTAGCGACCATTCGTCTTAACGCCCCTCTTAAATTTTCTCTAACCGATATTAAATTCTCTAATTTTCAACTAGAGACAGTCCTAACTTTATTTAGCGAATTAGAATTTAAATCTTTGTTAAATAAAGTCAAAGATGTGCGCGATAATCTGAACCAGGCCGCGGACCAAAAAAATCAAAACTTAGCTAATAAGGTTCCGAGCGATAAAAATTTGACAACCCCAATAATAGCGCCATCCGGACAAGCCAAGTTTAGCCGAAATGCGCAAGATTTTAATTATCAATTAATCGATTTTAGCGCCGCCGGCAATAAAAAATTTACGACTTTCTACAAAAAATTAAAAACTCGCCCCGACTTTACAATTGATAGTGAGACCAGCGGCCTCGACCCTTTAAGCGTCAAGCTTATTGGTCTCAGTTTCTCCTGGCAAGTCGGAGCAGCTTATTTTGTTCTAATTAATAAGGAACGTTTAGAAAAATTACGATCAATTCTAGAAAATAATAAAATAGAAAAATTTGGTCACAATTTAAAATTTGATTATCGAATTTTAAAAAATCAAGGCATTCAACTCCGGGGTCTAACTTTTGATACGATGCTCGCTTCTTATTTATTAAATCCCGCCAGTCGCCAGCACAATCTCGATAACTTAGTTTTTACCGAATTCGGCTTTGAAAAAATTAGTAAAAAGGATCTCGCCGCTAGTCAAGGCGCCCAACTAGCTCTAAATTTCTCCGCGCTAGACCCCGAAAAATTAAGTCTCTACTCTTGTGAAGACGCTGATTTTACTAATCGTCTAGTAAAATCATTAGCCCCAAAATTAAAAACTGCCGGCCTAGAAGATTTATTTAAAAAAATAGAAATGCCCCTAGTTAGTATTTTAGGCGATATGGAAAATAACGGGATTAAGCTTGATCCGACTTTAATTGACGAACTAAACCAAGAAATAAGCCAAAAAATAAAAAGTTTGGAAAAAAATATCTATCAACTAGCTAAAACTGAATTTAATATCAATTCCACTAAACAATTAAAAGAAGTTCTCTTTACTAAACTAGACATTCCGACGACTAATCTGAAACGAACCAAAACGGGCTTCTCGACCGCTGAAGACGAACTTATTAAGCTTCATGACCTGCATCCTATAATTAGCCCTCTGCAAGAATACCGGGAATTGAATAAACTCCAAACCACTTATCTAAACGCCCTGCCTAAAATGATCAATCTGAAAACCGGGCGCCTCCATACTAGTTTTAATCAAACTATAACCGCCACCGGCCGTTTGTCTTCTAACGATCCGAATTTACAAAATATTCCGACGCGCGGCCTGGCCGGACAAAAAATTCGCCGGGCCTTCATCGCCGAAACTGGCTGGCGTCTCCTCGGTTTAGATTATTCTCAAATAGAGCTTCGCTTAGCCGCAGCGATGTCTGGTGATAAAAAAATGATTACCGCCTTTAAGGCGGGCGCTGATATTCATACCGCGACGGCCGCAGAAATAAACGGCGTAAAATTAAACGAAGTAACTAAAGCGATGCGCCGCGCCGCTAAAGCCACCAATTTCGGAATTCTCTACGGACAGGGGGCACATGGACTAAGTCAAAACGCCGGTATTCCTTATTGGCAAGCTAGCGAATTTATTAAAAAATATTGGCTCGCCTACCCGGGGATTAAAAAAATGATGGATGATTTTATCAAAAAGGCGCGCTCTCAAGGTTATGCTCTAACTCTTTTTGGCCGACGACGCCCTCTGCCGGAATTAAATTCCAGTATCGCTATGATAAAAAAAAGCGCCGAACGCATGGCTATTAACGCGCCGATTCAAGGCACGGCGGCCGATATTATTAAACTAGCCATGATTAAAATAGCGACGTTAATTAGCGACGCCCCAACCGAAATTCGTCTTCTGCTACAAGTACACGATGAATTGATTTTTGAAATAAAAAAAGATAAACTAGATTACTACGCTCCGAAAATTCAAAATATTATGGGAAGTGTCTTAAAATTACAAGTACCGATCAAAGTCGAAATAAATCAAGGCGATAACTGGGGCGATTTAAAATAATTAAAATTAATCAACAACCCAAAAAATAATTTTATACTTTGTATACTTATGCTTCAAAAACAAATATTTAAAAAATTAAATCAACAAAAAATCGCTATTTTAGGTTTAGGTTTAGAAAACCGGGCTTTAATTGAGCTTTTAGAAGCTAAAAAAATAAACACAACCCTAACTATTTGCGACGCCCGTCCGCGAGCGCTCCTAAAATTACCAGTCACAACATATCTTAAATTATCCTATCAGCTAGGAGCGGGATTTAATTATAATTTAGATAAATTCGATATTCTCTTTCGGTCACCTGGCTGGCCGATTGCTTGCCCAGGCATTCAACAAGCCCTCAATAATAAAAAAACAGAACTTAGCAGTCCGCTTAATTTATTTTTTCAGCTTTCCCCTAGCCAAAATATTATTGGCGTCACCGGTACGAAAGGGAAAGGAACGACGGCTAGCTTAATTTATAAAATTCTTAAAGAAGCCAAACAACGCGTCTGGTTAGGCGGTAATATCGGCGTCGCTCCTCTATCTTTTTTACTAAAAATAAAAAAAACCGACTATATTATTCTAGAATTATCTAGTTTTCAATTAGAAGACTTAAAATATTCTCCCCGCTTGGCGATCATCACTAATTTATTTAAAGAACATCTCGCCGCCGCCGATCCTAATAATCCTAATTTCCATTCTTCAATCAATAATTATTGGCGAGCTAAATTAAATATCGCTCGTTTTCCCGGTAACCGCTACTTATTAATCAACCAGACTTTACGGACACGAATAACTAAAGATAATCTAGCCAATAAAACAAAAAAAATCATTTATTTCGGCGCGCGTGCCTTAAAAACTCAACTTAATGGCCATTATAATCAGGAGAATATCGGAGCGGCCGTAGCGCTCGCTCAACTTTTAAAAATAAAAAAATCGACTTACGAAAAAACAATCGCTAATTTTCAAAATCTAGAACATCGTCTAGAATTGGTCGCTGAAAAATCGGGCGTCCGGTATTATGATAATAGCTTCTCGACTACTCCGGAAAGCAGCCGCCTCGATCTTGAATCTTTTACTGAGCCGATTATTCTTATCGGCGGCGGCGCCGACAAGGGCGCTAATTTCTATCCTTTCGCTCAAACTATCAAAAAAAAGGTAAAATTATTAATCCTGTTACCGGGCGCCGGGACAATTCGCTTAAAAAAAGCTCTGGAAAAAAACGCTTACCCTAAACATAAATATTATGAAGCGCCGGATATGCTTACCGCGGTCACCCGAGCTAAAAGAGCGGCGGTTAGCGGCGACGTAGTCTTACTCTCAACGGCTTGCGCGAGCTTTGGCCTATTTCAAAATTACAAGGAACGCGGCCTACTTTTTCAAAAGTATGTTAAAAAATAGTGAATTAAAATTAAATAAAAAATCCAATCGGCTAGCCACTGTCCCCGGAAAAAATATCATCGGAGTTTTTGATTCCGGTCTTGGTGGTCTGACTATTTTTAAATATTTTCTTAAAGATTTACCTAATTATAATTATATTTATCTGGGCGATAGCGCCCGCCAGCCATACGGCGAAAAATCAGCCGCCACGATTTACGAGTACACGAAAGAAGCCGTTGATTTTTTATTTTCCGCTGGCTGTGAACTGGTCATCCTCGCCTGTAATACCGCTTCCAGCCAAGCTCTACGTCGCTTACAGGAAGAATATCTGCCGACGAATTATCCGCAACGACGGATCCTTGGCGTTATCCGTCCGCTGGCCGAAAGTATAGTCCAAGATAAATCCCTAAAAACGATAGGAGTAATTGGTACTAAAGCAACGATTAACTCTCACGCTTACGCCACAGAAATTAATAAATTAGATAAGACAATAAAAATAATCGAAACGAGTACCCCCTTGCTCGTCCCCTTGATCGAAGAGGGCTGGGACAAAAAACCAGAAACAAAAATGATCTTAAAAAAATATTTACACCCCCTCAGAACTAAACAAATCAAAGCGCTAATTTTAGGCTGTACTCATTACCCCTTCTTATATAAACAAATTAAACAAATCCTCGGCCACGGAATAAGCTTGCCCCAGCCGGGAGAAATCCTCGCTACCAGCCTTAAGGCTTATCTCAGTCGTCATTCCGAATTAGGGATTACTGAAAATCATCAGCCCCGACTGAAGTATTATACGACTGATAGCCCCGAACAATTTAAAAAATTAGGCGAAAAATTTTTAGAAAGAAAAATTACTAATTTAGCCCAAGTCTCAATAAGTGAACTTAAATTATGATTATTTTACTACACGGCGCCGATACTTTTCGATCTAAACGCTTCCTGCGGGATTTAAAGAATAAATTTACTAAAGATGTTGACCCAACAGAAAACAGCCTCGATTTTATTGATGGCCAAAATACGACAATTAGAGAAATTAATGAAAAAATAAATACCGGCTCCCTGTTTGTCAAAAAAAGATTAGTCGTAGTAGAAAATATTTTTAAAAATAAAAAAGACCAAATCTTCACGGAATTAGACGATTTATTAAAAAAAATTCCTAGTGGCGAAAATAATATTATTATCTTTTGGGATGAAGAAATAAATGCAACAGACAAATCATTCAAAACAAACGCTAAAAAATTACTGACTTTCTTAATTCAACAACCTTATTCCCAAGAATTTAAAACTTTAAGTGACGGCCAACTCCTTACTTTTATCAAAAAAGAGGCAGCGACTTATCATCAGGAAATTGACGCGACCGCGGCCTTACGTTTACTAAACCTCACTAGCAGCGACTCCTGGCTAATCGCCTCCGAAATAAAAAAATTAGCTTTTCGCAGCGACCATAAAATTATTAACTTGGCCGCGGTCAATGAAATGGTCACGGGGTCTTACGACGAAAACATTTTCGGCCTGACCGACGCTTTAAGCGCTAAAAATAAAAAATTAGCTCTCACCTTATTAGAGGAGCAGTACGCCGCTGGCCTCAGCGATGAATATTTAATTACTATGCTCATCCGCCAATTTAAAATACTCTGGCAAATTAGAGATGCTCTGGACAAAAAAATAAATCCCGCTCTCCTCGCTAGCCAGCTAAAACTTCACCCCTTTGTCGTTAAAAAAGGTCTACTGCAAGCTAAGAATTTCGACAGTCCTAGCCTTAAAAAATATTTAAATAATTTAATTCGCCTAGACTTCTTAAATAAAAATAGTAAGGCGGATATTAAAACCGAACTTAACCTATTAATTGCCAACTTATAATTAGCCGCTGCTTGCTTTTTTATTTATTATTTGATATATTTTTTTCAGTTAAAAATTGGGCAATTAGCTCAGTTGGTTAGAGCGCAACACTGATAATGTTGAGGTCGGAGGTTCGAGTCCTCCATTGCCCACCTCAGCCACTTTCTTGAGCGGAGAGCTGGCAATTAACATAATTATAGCGGGATAGAGCAGTTGGCAGCTCGCTAGGCCCATAACCTAGAGGTCGTCGGTTCGAGTCCGACTCCCGCAACTTGTTTTAACAACAAAATTTTCAAGCCTCGGTAGCTCAGTGGTAGAGCAAAGGACTGATTTTCGGTCCGCTTAATGGAAACATTAAGATGAAAATCGGGTGAATTCGGGGAAGCCTAAATTTATTTACCTCAATCTAGTAAATAAAAATGGTAATCCCGAGCCAAGCCTCAATTGGGATAAAGAATTGAGGAAGGTGTAGAGACTAGCGGGTGAGCCCAACAATAAACCCGCCTCGAGCGCCCGACCCCGTCCTTAGAAATAAGCGGGGATGATATAGTCCAATCCTTAAGGAAACTTAAGCCAAGCCATAACAAGGAAAATCCTTGTGTCGTCAGTTCGATTCTGACCCGGGGCACAAAAATAGATAAATAATTGAACTCATGTTATAATTTATACTGTCACCGTGAGTTCAATTTTATTTATGCGTTCTGATAAAACTATTGCTATAAAATTAAGAAAAAATGGTAAATCTTATAGCCAAATAAGTACTATTTTGCTTATACCAAAAAGTACACTAAGTCTGTGGCTGAAGGATATTAAATTATCTAAAAAAGCTTCAGACAGAATTAAGGCGCTGACAAACGCCACGGCAATCAGTAAATTAATTTTGAGAAACAAGCAACAAACAACTATTGCTAACCAGAGACATGAGAGTATTCGCGAAACCGCTAGAAAAGAGGCTAAACCATTATTAACTGACTCCCTATTTTTAGCAGGCGTATCTCTCTACTGGGCGGAAGGCTATAAGAAAGGTGCTTTAGGTAGTAAATGGAAAAGTATTGACTTCGCTAATTCTGATCCAGAAATGATAAAATTAATGGTCAACTTTTTTACCAACTTTCTCAAAATAAAAGAATCTGATATTAAAATACAAATAATGCTCCATGATACGAAAGAAACTAATAAATGTCTTAATTTTTGGCATAAATTAACTAGCATCCCTAAAAAAAATTTTATCAAAACCTGTTATTCGATCAGCAAAGCGAGTTTACAAAAAAGTAATAACAAATTACCGTACGGAACAATCCATCTAAGAATTAATAACGTTAACAGTTTTTTTCGTTTAATAGGCTGGATTGATAGTTTAAAAGAAAAATTTAATTTAAACCGGGGTGTGGCCCAGTTGGTCTAAGGCGTCTGGTTTGGGACCAGAAGATCGAGAGTTCAAATCTCTCCACCCCGACGCAAAATAAAAAATAGCTCAGTGAAGAGCTATTTTTTATAAACGGAAACTACTGCTTTATTTTAGCGGGGCGAAATACGAGTCGAAATTAAATTAGCTAACTTAGCTAAAAGCCAAGCTAAAGGAATAAATAAAACTAAATACAAAATAGTGGCGAGCCACGCCGGCATAAAACGATAAAAAATATCATAACGATACATAAGCGGCCAATGCCAAAGATAAATTTCATAAGAATAAATTCCGACCCAGGATAAGGCTTTAAATTCAAATTTCTTAATAATAAAAATAACTACCAAGGCGATCATCGCTATTAGACTCATTAACTGTTCCTCTTGATAACTGGCGCCAATAGCAGAATTAACATTAAAATAAATAAAAGCTGCGCTAGCCATGATCATCGCTAACCAATAAATAATTACCGAATAACCACGTAATGGATTAGCCAAAAAATTTGGTCGGGGTAACTTCGTCACGAGCCAAGCAGCTAATACGCCTAAAGGAAAAGCAAAAATATGGACGCGATATAAATGAAGAACATTCTGAAAATAAACTGGATTATAATAAATTAAACCGTAACCCACTAGACCCAATACAATAGCGCTGAGCCAAGGCCGCCGGCGACTAAACACTAGAGGAAATAAAAGATAGTAGCCAATAATAAAGGTAAAATACCAAAGTGGCGAATTAAAATCTGAATATAAATCAGCGTGGGTAATAATTCCTAAACCAGCGGAAAAAATAAATTGCCAAGAGTAATTAATGTTTAAGAAAAAAATGTCGAGTAATAAAACGACGACTAACAAAAGCCAATAAGGAACAAATATTTTCAAGAGCCGACGCTTATAAAAATCCCTAATACTCAAGTCCTTACTTAATTGACTAGCCGTTAAACCAAAACCAGATAAAAATAAAAAAAGATTGACGCCAACGCCCGCCATAATCGAAAGCGGCCAAAGAAAACGAGTATCATTAACTAAAAAATAACCAATATGCGACAGGACGATCATAATAATCGCCGCCCCTTTGATCTCCGCGGAGACTGTCGCCGGGAGCCACTCAGAAATCTGACGCGGCCGGACGGTCGCAAAAATAATTAGAAAAAAAATAACCGAAAATATCCAAGTCGCTTGAAGCGGGTTACTGATTAATACTATCATAAATTATGTCCGCCCAGATTTGGTAACCTTTAGCGGAAGGATGAAATAAATCGGCCGAGTAATGGTCGCCCGATTTTTTAAATAATTCAAAACTGGTCGTATATAAATCAACATAGGAAACTAAATACTTAGCGGCCAATTTTTTAATAATCTGATTAAAGGCTCTGGTTTGGTGATCGAAATAAAAATTATAGGGAACGCGAATTAAAGTATCGGCACCGATATAAGGCAAATTAACTAAGTATATCTTGGCTTTAGTTTCTTTGGTCAGCCGACTTAAAATTTGTTCATAATTACTTTGAAAATCTCGAGGGGAAACTTGATTATGGAGATCATTAACGCCGATAAGAACCGTCACTAAATCAGGCTTCTCGACAATCGTCTGCTCCAGTAGTTCGCTTACAACATCACTGGTTTTAAAACCGGGAACGGCTTGGCTCTTTAAAATTACCTTCTCCTGACTGCCCGCTAATTTTTTAGCGACTAAATAAGGCCAAGAATCTTCCGGAGTATAGGCGCCAACACCAGCCGTTAAACTATCTCCCAAGGCGACATAAATTAAACTACTAGTGGACTGCCCCTCATTATTAATCATATACTTGGACGTTAAATCAAATTCCTTTAAATGAGCGCCGCCAATCGTCTGATAAATATAGGCATAAGCCCGATTTAAATAAATTCCCCCGCTTAAGACAGCTAGTAAGCCAATAATCAAATAAATTTTAGTCAAATAATTCTGAGCCATACTTTTATTATATAATAAAATGAAAAAATATGCAGGTATTAAAAAATCCATAAAATTTTAACCAGAAATAATTTAGGACATTCGTCTCATAAACTGACCATCGACCCCTTGATTTTTATTTATTATCGTGTTAATATGGGACTACTATCCAGCGAAAAGACTAAAGAATCTATTTTTTAGACGTCATCGCCGATAATTCTGAGGTGAAGACCTCAATTTTAATTAATTTATTATTTTAGAAAGAGTTATGCCTAACAAAAAATCGGCAGCGAAAGAACTGCGCAAAACCGTCAAAAGAAACGCCGCCAACAAAAAAGTGTCCGAAAAATTAAAAAAACTAGTTAAAATTAGCCTAAAACAAATTAAAGCGGGCGACAAAAAAATTAAAGAAGATTTTACAAAAACGATAAAGGCGCTCGATAAAGCGGTCAAAAAAGGAATTATCAAAAAAAATAATGCCTCTCGTAAAAAATCCAGCTTAATGAAAAAGCTTAATTTAGTAAAATAAAATTATTTAAATAATTTATTATTAATGTACTCATCTTGGATGCGGAGATCGCGACCTTTATACCAAGGGTCAAGCCGCTTCTCGGATTGAGCGCCAAAATTATGTTAGACAAGAAAGCTAAAGAAAAAATCATTAAAAAATTTCGGGTTCATGACACCGATACCGGCTCCCCACAAGTCCAGATTGCTATTTTAACTGAGGAAATTAAAGAGCTAACCGAACACTTAAAAAAACATAAACATGACTTCTCTTCGCGTCGCGGTTTATTAAAAAAGGTTAGTGAACGACGCAAGCTTCTTAAATATCTCCAAAAAGAAAACGCCGAACAATTTAAAGAATTAGCGGATAAACTAAAATTAAAAATCGCTCAAAAATTACAAGAAGAGGAAGAAGAAGAAAAGAAAAAAGAAAAAAAGTATATTGATCCCGAAGAAGAAACTGTCGATCTTAAAGATAGCGCTCTCGAGGACGAAAAATAAAAAGATTTATGATTAAGCACAAAGAACAAAGAGTGGGAATTCTGGTAGACGTTTCGAACATGTACCACTCCGCCAAAAATTTATACAGCCGAAAAGTGAATTTCCAAGAAATCCTTAGTAAAGCAGTGGCCGACCGGAAGCTCATCCGGGCCACTGCTTATGCTATTAAGACCGAAAATCAGGATGAAGCGCCTTTTATCGAGGCTCTGGCGCAACAGGGTTTTGAAGTTAAAATGAAAGATCTGCAAATTTTTGCCGGCGGCGCGAAAAAGGGCGACTGGGACGTTGGGATCGCCATTGACGCTATTAAGCTAGCCGATAAATTAGACGTGATCGTTATTGTGTCCGGCGATGGTGATTACTTACCGCTCGTTTCCTATTTACAAAACAATAAAGGCTGCCTAGTCGAAATAATGGCTTTCCGCAAAACTTGTTCCTCTAAATTAATCGAGGAAGCGGACGACTTTACTGATTTGGGCGCTAGCCGAAAATTTTTGATTTACCGTTAATCTTTTTGCCTGTTAAGTCAACGAGTATCGCTTAATTTATATAAAATTAATTTAAAAATAATTAAAAACTAAAACTAATGACGCTGACCATTAAATAGATAGCACTGTAGACAATACAGTTCTGTAATTTAATGGCCAGGTCGCAAATTTATGGAAAAAGTATTCACTAAAGAGTGGCTTGGCCGTCCGCTCACAATTAAAACAGGCAAAGTCGCTTTACAGGCTGATGCCGCCGTTTGGGTTCAATACGGAGAAACTGTCGTTCAGGCGACGGTCGTCCAAGCTAAAACCGAACGCGAAGGAATTGACTTCTTTCCCCTCATGGTGGAATTCGAAGAAAAACTTTATGCGGCCGGAATAATTAAAGGCTCGCGCTGGATAAAACGCGAAGGACGACCAACCGACCAATCAATTCTCGCTGGCCGAATGATCGATCGCTCGATTAGACCCTTATTCGCTGCGGGCGATAATCGCGATGTCCAAATAATTATCACTATTTTAGCGGTTGACCAAGAAAATGACCATGATATTGTGGCGATGATCGCCGCTTCGGCCGCTCTGGCGATTTCCGGTCTAAACTGGAATGGGCCAATCGGTGGTATTCGCGTCGGCTTAATTAATGGCGAATTTATTTTCAACCCCACTTACTTAGAACAAGCCCAGAGTTCTCTAGATTTAATCGTGGCCGGCACCAGCCAAAAAACAATCATGATTGAAGCGGGCGCCCAAGAAATTCCGGAAGATTTAATGTTAAAGGCAATTATCGCTGGTCAGGAAAAAATGCAAGGAGCGATTGAATTAATTAAAGAATTAAAACAAAACGTCGAACCAAGACAAAATAATTCTTTAAAAGAAAAACCAACTACCCCGGCCGAACTCGAGGCTAAAGCTCATAAACTAGAACTCCTAAAAATCGGGGAGACTTGGCTTCAGGAAAACATCAAAAAAATATTATTTGAAAAAAAATATTACACTAAAGGAGAGCGTAAGGCAGCGGTAACTGAAATTAAGGATCAACTAAATACTTATTTGACCGGTCAAAATATCGACAACAACGAGCGCTATCACGTAATAAAAAAATTAGTAGAACATGCTATCGACGCCGAAGTAACTAACGCTATCTTAAACGATAAGCGTCGCGTCGACGGCCGCGCCCTCACGGAAATCAGAGCCTTGTCAGCCGAAGTAGCTATTTTACCACGTGATCATGGCACGGCGCTCTTTTCTCGCGGCGAAACTCAAGTCATGTCTATTGTCACTTTAGGAGCGCCGGGAATGGAACAGTCCCTAGAAGGCTTAGAGGGACAAAGTAAAAAACGTTACATGCATCATTATAATTTTCCTCCCTACTCCGTTGGCGAAGCGTCTCCTTTAAGAGGCACTGGCCGACGCGAAATTGGCCATGGCGCTTTAGCCGAGAAAGCCTTAATGCCGATGATTCCGACTAAAGAAGAATTCCCTTATACTGTCCGCTTAGTTAGTGAAACTCTGGGCTCTAATGGCTCCTCCTCTATGGCGTCTACTTGCGCCTCCAGTTTAGCGCTCATGGATGCCGGCGTACCGATTAAAAAACCAGTCGTGGGGATTGCTATGGGTCTAGCTTCTAATAAAGATATGAGCCGATGGGAAATTCTGACTGATATTCAGGACTTAGAAGACGGCGACGGCGGTATGGACTTTAAAATTACCGGTACGAATACCGGGCTAACTGCTATTCAGCTTGATACTAAAACCGATGGACTCACTCCAGAAATCATCACTAAAACTTTAAGCCAGGGACGAGCAGCTTTAAATCAAATTTTAGAAGTTGTGGCTAAAGCGATTCCCGCACCACGACCAGAATTATCTCAATATGCCCCTCGAATTATCAGCTTTAACGTCGATCCCGAAAAAATTGGTGCCATTATTGGCCCGGGCGGCAAAATTATTAACCGGATTATTGATGAGACTGGCGTCAGTATCGATATTGAAGACAGCGGACTAGTGATGATTTGCGGCACCGATCCGGAAAAAGTTAATGAAGCAGTCCGACAAGTTAAAGAAATAGTGCATGTTTTCGAGGCCGGAGAAACTCTAAAAGGCAAAGTAGTCCGAATGCTGGATTTCGGCGCTTTTATTTCTCTAAATGCGAGCCAAGATGGGATGGTTCATGTTAGCGAATTAGCCCCTTATCGAATTGAAAAACCTAGTGATTTCTTAAATTTAGGAGATATGGTTACCGTAAAAATTAAGGAAATTGATGATCAAGGCAGAATCAACCTCACTATGAAGGGCCTAGAAGAAAATGCCGAGCTCTGGAAGGATGAAAAAGGTAAATCGAATGGTAGTTTTGGCGGTAGCGAGAGACGCCCTAGCTTCGGCGGACGCCCTAGCTTCGGCGGACGCAGTGGCGGGCCAGCTAGACCAAGTCGTTTTAGCGACCATAAACCAAGAGCTTAAACTCTCTTAGATAATTATTGACTTTTATTTAATATTAAGCTATTATTTCCCCATATAAATAATACCGAAGAATAAAATTATGCTAGCAATTAAATTAGCCAAGACTGGAAAAACCAATAAAAAGATGTTTAGAGTCATCATTTCTGAAAAAAGCCGTGATCCATACGGTAATGTTTTAGAAATCCTCGGCTCCTACAATCCTCATTCTAAGGAACTGGCCGTGAAAGAAGATAGAATTAAATATTGGCTATCTAAAGGAGCACAAATGACCGCGACTATTAACAACTTACTAGTCGGACAAAAAATAATTACCGGAGAAAAATTAACCCCTAAAACCGCTGGAAAACCAAGCGAGAAACGCCTAGCACAGATTAAAGCTAAAACCGACAAAAAAACTGCTCGTGAATCGGCTCCTGCTCCAGTAGTTGAAGCTAAAGAAGAAACCCCTAGTGAAATTGTCGAAGAAGTTCCGGCCGAAAGCGCGACTGTCTAAATTAAAACCACCCCCCTATTCGCTAATTAGTAAATTGACAAATTAAAGAAAAGAACTATAATTATATAGAAGGTTGCGATGCAGCCGTTATTTAATAAATTTCTTTCTATTTTGAAGGGCTTAGCTTCTCAAAAGTTGAAAGACGAATGAAAACTATGGCAGAACAAGACAAAGAGTTCCTGGAAATGGTCGTTAAAGCGATCGTTGCCAATCCGAACGATGTAGTCGTAGACAGGACGATTGATGAAAGAGGCGTTCTTTTAACCCTCAAAACCAATCCGTCAGACATGGGTTATGTTATTGGCCGCAAGGGTCAAACTGCGCAGTCAATCCGCACCTTATTAAAAATAATCGGTGCTAAGAATAATTCTCGTGTTAACTTAAAAATCTATGACCCGGAAGGAATGAACCGCGTTCATCGTAGCGAATCTCGTCCCGAGAGTCGTGATGATATCGATACCTCCGCGATTGATGATTTAAAAATCTAAACATCAACAATTATCATAAACAAAAAAGTTCCGTGTCATCATGGAACTTTTTTGGTATAATGATCTTGAACTATAAATTACTATGACTTTTCATCTCCTAACTATTTTTCCAGCTATTTTTGACTCTTATGTAACTGAGAGTATTCTTAAGCGGGCCCAAGAAAAAAAACTTATCAAAATAAAAACCCATAATCTCCGCGACTGGACTCATGATAAACATCGAACCGTCGACGACGCGCCTTACGGCGGCGGCGCCGGGATGCTTCTAAAAATTGAACCCCTCTATAAAGCTTTAATGAGTATAAAAAAACTAAATAAAAAAATAAAACCGACTAAAAAAAAGGTAATTCTCTTATCGGCGGCGGGGAAAAAGTGGACCCAAACCCTCGCCCAAAAATACTCTAAGTTAGAAGAAATAATTTTCGTCTGTGGTCGTTATGAAGGCGCGGATGCGAGAATTAAAAAATTTGTAGATGAAGAAATATCAATCGGTGATTATGTTCTAACGGGCGGCGAATTACCGGCACTAACCATTATCGATTCGATTACTCGCCTCTTGCCTGGCGTTTTAGGAAATGTGGCTAGCCCGCTTGAGGAATCCCATTCTAAAATCGGCCTCTTAGAATATCCTCAGTATACTCGACCGGAAATATTTACGGCCGCGGGTAAAAAATATCCGGTCCCCAAAATACTCCTGACGGGTAATCATCAAAAAATTAAAGAATGGCAAAATCAACAACAGAAAAAACTCTCTTAACAAAAAAGTCTGGCTAAAAATCCAGACTTTTTTAAACTTTTTAAATTTGATCTTTAAGCACCTTCCAATGATTATCTATTCTGATTAATTTTCCTTTAACAGAAAACCCGGCGGCTTTCTTGTGTCCGCCGCCCCCCCAATTATGAGCAATTTTAGCGACATCAATGCCCTCACTATTAGTCCGTAAACTCCCCTTAACTCTTCCCTCCTCCTCCCGTAAAAGTAGCGCGACTCGCGAACCGCTTAAATTAGACATGAAAGAAACCATGTCGTTAAATAAATCAGATAAAGAATCCTGATGGTTTGGCCCTAATAATGAGTCTAATTCGACAGTCGTTAACCCCGAGGCAACTAAGCCTGTTTCTCGATTAAAAGATAAATTTTCTAAAATACGGCCCCAAACTTTTAGCGCGGAAAAACTACGGTTATTCACGGTATGATTAATAATTTTTGTTAAAGACGCCCCTCGCAGCAGCATCTCTGAAGAAACAGCAATAGCTTCCCGTGAAGAATTAGCATGTAAAAAATGCCCCGTGTCTGTCATTAGACCAATTAAAATACAATTGGCTAAAGTTTTAGTAATCGGCCAATAATTAGCTTTAAAAAAATGATAGAGTATTTCTGTCGTAGAGGCCTTATCCGGTAATCGAATCTCTAAGTCGGCATAAGAATCCTGAGGCTCATGATGATCAAATTCGATAATATAAGGACGAGACAACAAATGCCCGTCTTCTTTAGCCTTAATTAAAGTCAGCAACCGGGCTTCTAGGTTTGTGCGAGAAATAGAACCACAGTCTAACACTAAAATAATATCAAAAACCCTTAAATCATCAGGCGGTTCAGATTTAATCGACTTTTCATGAGCAATGTAATCATAACTGTTCGCTTTTTTCCGATCGGCGTAGGCATACGATTGAACGCCCAAGCTAGAAGCAACCTCAACCATAGCCCCCATTGAGGCGATAGCGTCTGCATCAGGCGAAGTATGCCCAATAATAAGCAGCCGCTTAGCGCCTCGTATTTTTTCACCGGCTAATTGAAATTTAGCGTTTAAGTCTAATAAATCCATAGATTGATAAAATATATAACCGCTTATTATAGCTTGCTAAAACAAAAAAGTCTAGCCTCTTAGAGAGCCTAGACTAAAATCCGATAATTATTATAATTTTAACTTTCGTTAGCTTCCGCAATTAATTTTTCAATCTTCTGAGCCTCTCTTTCGGTTGAGTCAAACTCCCAAATCAGATGCGGTAATTTACGTAATTTTAAACGAGATCGCAATAAGGGAATAATCTGCCCGGTTGAAGTATTAAGCTTGCGTAAAGCGGTCCCCGCTAAACCATCTGGCAAGACAGAAATACCAACTTTCGCTTGTTTTAAATCAGGGCTACACTCGACATAAGTGACGGTGATTAAAGTATTAGGAATACCCACTTCGCGATTAACAACGATCGCCAGTTCCTCTAAAATAAGCTCATTGATTCTAGATAATTTCGACATATTAAAGTTTATCAACAATTCTTTCTTCCTGGTAAACATTTAAGATATCGCCGACTTCAATAACCGGCTTCCCTTCATATTTTAAACCAGCCTCAATATCTTGTTCAACAATTTCGACGTCTTGTTTGCCGGACTGTAAACGGGTCAATTTTCCCGAAACAATAAAATTATCACCGCGTTTTACATCAATTAAACTATTATTTTTAATTATCCCGTCTAAAACCTTACCGCCGACAATTTGGCTATTAGTTTCTGTACGAAAAACGGCCAGGACCTTCAACCGTCCTAATTCAATCCGATTAATTTCTGGCTTAACTAAAAGTTGCATCTCGTCTTTAACAAATTTAATTAAATCATAAATAATCGAATAATTTTTAACCGTCACCTGCTTTTCGCGCACTAAGTTTTCAATCGCCGGAGACATCCGGACATTAAAACCTAAAACCTTAGCGCCGGAATCTTCCGCTCGCTTAATATCGCCCTCAGTAATATAACCCAAACCTTTACTAATAATTCTGACTTTGACTTTCTCGCCATTTAACTTTAATAGAGACTCTTCGATCGCCTCCGCCGAACCCAAAAAATCAGCCTTAATAACTACATTAACTCGCGGAGTTTTATCCTCCGGATTATCATCACTCGCTAAAGCGCCTAGATCACTGGCCTTAGAAACGCTTTTAATCTTTTTAACTTTAACTTTCTCGCCTTCACCAACCGTTAAAATATCACCGACGGCCGGCGAAATCTTTAGGCCTAAAATTTTAACTGGCGTAGACGGACCGGCTGATTCTACTTCCAACCCTTGATAATTTTTTAAAGATTTAACTTTTCCATAAATAACCTGATTAAAACAAAGCTGATCACCAATACGCAAAGTACCATTTTGAACTAAAATAGTCGCTAGCGGTCCAGCCGTCTTATCCACATTTGATTCAACTACTGTCCCGGCCGCTGCCGCCTCTGGATTAGCCCGTAAACTCGCCCCCTCCGTCTCGGCGACTAAAAGAACCATATCTAATAATTCTTCAATCCCCGTACCTTCTTTAGCCGAAATTGGCGCACAAATAATTTTTCCGCCCCAGTCTTCTGGAGAAATATTTAATTGCGTTGATAATTCTTGCTTTGTTCGATTGACGTCGGCCGCTGGTTTATCAATTTTATTAATCGCGACTAGATAAGGAATTTTAGCGGCCTCAATTATTCGAAAAGCTTCGATCGTCTGTGGTTTAACGCCATCATCGGCCGCCACGACTAAAATCGCAATATCGGCCACTTTAGCGCCTCGACTCCGCATCGCCGTAAAAGCTTCGTGCCCTGGCGTATCAATAAAAGTAATGACTCGTCCTTTTCTCGTTATCTGATAAGCACCAATATGCTGCGTAATTCCCCCTGCTTCACCGCCCATAACATTAGTTTCTCGAATAGAATCTAGTAATTTAGTCTTACCGTGATCAACGTGTCCCATGACGACAATAACTGGCGGCCGATCTTTTAAATCCCCGTCCGCTTCGTTAGCTAAAATATCGGCTAATTTCCTATCTTCTTTTTCGCTGTTATCGAGTTTCTCTTCGGCGGGCTGAACATCAAGATTTAAATTTTCACCGATAATGACGGCCGTATCAAAATCAATTTTTTCATTAATTGAAGTAAATACCCCGTTCTTCATTAGTTCAGCCAAAATCCGATTAATCGGAATACCGGCAATTTCGGCATAAGCGCGCACCGTCAAAACTCTTGGCACAGAAATAGTTTTTCTCTCTTTAGGTAAAACCTCATCCTGTTTCTTAATCTCCGCAGCTATTTTTTTTTGTTCCCATTCGCGCCGTAAATATGGCCAATCTTTAATAATTTTTTTTGCAGTATTATTGTCGACTTTTATCGCTTTTTGCCCAATAGCAAAACCGAGCTGTGGCAATAAGTCACGCAGCTCTTGCGGCGAAATCCGTAAAATCCGAGCTAGTTCGGTAATATTCATAAAATATCGAATAATTACTTTGTACTTTGCTTTAATATTACTTTATTTTTCCCCTTTAGTCAATTAAAAAAACTTTACAAAGATTAGATTACCTGCTAGAGTATAATCAATAATTCATTTATTAACTAAGTCTGTTTTCAGGAGTTATTCTAAGAATAGCCACCGTTTCTTGTTAGTATTAGCCCTTTATTTTATAGATTAATCGTTTATGTATCAAGTGATTTTTAACTTAAAATTAGCAAAAAAATCAAAACAATCCCCATCTTTAAAATAAATATCGCTTATTTTCGGTGTGTTTTTCTTAAAATTTAATATTAACTTTAACTAATTCCTCAGCAGACCATCTTTATATGGAATACCTTAATTACGTAGTGTACGTGATTTTGGCGATAGGTGGTTTTTTTATTGGCTATTTATTCTATAAAAAATCAGCCAGCTCCAAGATCAGCAATGCCGCAGAAAAAGCGGACAAATTAATCAGCGAAGCTAAAATTAAAGAAAAAGATCTTTTACTCAAAGCTCAAGACCGCGCTTTAAAAATCATCGACGAATCTAAGAAAGAAGAGGGCGAGCGTCGTAATGACATTAACAATCTCCAAAAAAGATTAGAACAACGGGAAACGGCTTTCTCCCAAAAACTTTTAGAATTACAAGAAAAACAACAGAAGCTCTACGACAAAGTTAATGAAGTCCAAGAAATTAAAGAACGCATAAAAACTATTAAAGAAGAGCAGGAGGCTAAATTAGAACAAATATCTAATTTAAGTAAGGAGGAAGCAAAAAATCTTATCTTAAAAGATGTTGAAGAGAAAAATGCCGAAGATTTAATGGTCCGAGTGAGAAAACTCGAAGATAACTCTGAAGAAACTTTAACGGAAAAAGCTAAAGATATTATGGCGTTAGCTATGCAACGCCTAGTTTCTTCTTATACTGTCGAACTGACTACGACCACTGTCGACTTGCCTAACGACGAAATGAAAGGCAGAATCATCGGTCGAGAAGGCCGAAATATTAAAGCGATTGAACAAATGACTGGCGTCGAAATAATTGTCGATGATACTCCTAACGCTATTACTGTCTCGGGTTTTTCTTTAATCCGCCGTCATATCGCTAAAAAAACTTTAGACTATTTAATTAAAGACGGCCGGATACACCCCACTAAAATTGAAGACGCTGTAGAGAATGCTAAAAAAGATATCGTCTTAGATATTAAAAAGGCGGGTGAAGAGGCACTATACGAAGTAGGCGTCACGGGCTTTGATCCAAAATTAATTCAAATTTTAGGGCGTCTAAAATACCGAACAAGTTACGGTCAAAATGTTTTAGAACATTCTATTGAAGTCGCTCATATTGCAGCGATGCTCGCCGAAGAATTAGGCGCCGATGTTACTCTCGCTAAAAAGGGCGGCTTATTTCACGATATCGGCAAAGCGGTTGATCATGAAGTCCAAGGTAATCATACTGAAATCGGCCGCGACATCGCTAAAAAATTTAATCTGCCCGCGGAAATAATCGCGCCAATTGAAACTCATCATGAAGATAAACCTTCGACTTTGATTGCTGTTATTGTTAAAGTAGCGGATGCTATTTCTTCTGCTCGTCCCGGTGCCCGCGATAATAATCACGAAAACTACTTACAGCGCCTCGAAGAATTGGAAAAAATCGCTCTAACCTTCGAAGGAATCGAAAAAGTTTACGCTATTCAAGCTGGCCGAGAAATCAGGGTTTTTGTGCACCCAGATCAGATCGATGACTTTAAAGCTTATAATTTGGCTAGGGATATTGCAAAAAAGATAGAAAATGAGTTAAAATATCCAGGAGAGATAAAAGTGAATGTAATTAGAGAAATGCGGGTCACAGAATATGCTCGCTAAATCATCATTAAATTTATAATAAGCTTTAGTCAGGCTAAATATAAAAATATGAACAAGGCACAACTTATCGACAAAATTCATAATGATGTCGAGGGTCTCAGCAAAAAACAGGCGGAAAAGATGCTGGATGTCTTAACGACAACCGTCATCGAAGAACTGAAAAATGACCGCGAAGTCACGCTCGCCGGTTTCGGTACTTTTCTGTCTCGTGTTCGCTACGCTCGTGGAGGCGTCAACCCACAAAAGCCAAGTGAACGAATTACTATTCCGGCCGTTAAGGTCGCGAAATTCAAAACCGGTTATCATCTGAAACAGGCTTTGAAGGGAAAAAGATAAATAGAGTGCCCGTTTGAGGATTACTATCCTTTAAACAGGGTGTCTTATAGCGCCCATAGCTCAACTGGATAGAGTACTTGGCTTCGGACCAAGGGGTTGTAGGTTCGAATCCTGCTGGGCGCACGAAAGGCTGAAAAGAAATGGCTGGGTAGCTCAGCTGGTTAGAGCGTAGCACTCATAACGCTAAGGTCGCGGGTTCGAGCCCCGCCCCCGCCACTTTTGGTGATTAAAATACGATTACTAATAAATACGCGCCTATAGCTCAGCTGGTAGAGCAGCTCCCTCTTAAGGAGACGGTCGCAGGTTCGAATCCTGCTGGGCGCACCACGACAATATGCTCAATCTAATTATTTTTGGCCCGCCCGGAGCCGGCAAAGGAACCCAGGCCGCTTTAATCGCTAAAAAATATAAATTAACCCATTTATCCAGCGGGGAGATTTTACGACAAGAACTCAAGAACGGCGAATTAGGATCTAAAATTAAAAATTATCAAACAAGCGGCAAATTAGTGCCAGACGCCTTAATTATTAAAATGATGGAGAGCGCCATACAAAAAAATTTCAACGGCCGGGGGTTTATCTTCGACGGTTATCCGCGCACTATTAAACAGGCTAAAGCTTTAAATAAATTCTATCAAACCAATAAAATATTCTTGTCTTTAATTATTAATTTAAAATTGAGCGAACCAGAGGCGGCTAAACGAATATTACTGCGCGGCAAAACTTCCGGCCGATCGGACGATAATACTAGGACTATTGGAAAGCGTTTTCAAGTTTATCGTCAAGCGACCGAACCCATTTTAGAATATTATAAAAAACAAAAAAAACTAATTAATATCGACGGTCGGCCAGACATAAAAACCATTTTTCAATTTATAGCTGAGCAAATAAAAAATAGCCAAAAATAAAAAAGAAAAAGAGGAGAATGATAAATTCCCCCCTTTTTTTGAATTATGATCGGCCTATTGGATTAAGCCAATAGAAACCCAATCATCATTCAATGATACGTTTATATTCTGGCTGGCAATGGATAAACCACCCATATAAACGTATCCATTGGGCGTTTTGGCCCAATATAACTTATGAATTAAAACCCGTCCATCATCATAAAAAACTGGTTCAACATACTTATATAATTTAGGCCCGTAAACCTCGACTTCTTTCAAATACCGGAGTATTTGCGGTTTGGTCGATATCCCTTTAACCTTATGTTCGTTAAAACCTTGCACCGTATTTTTATTGGGAGGACCACCTTTAATTCTATGCTTTTTTAGAATCGCTAAAGTTTCTTCGGACGGTAATATCCTGACCTGACTAAATGGCCCTGAAACTCGTAAGCCCTGATTAAAGGGAAGTTCCCGATAATCGCCGGTTCGAAACTCTTCTGGAAATTTAACTATTGAACTTCCCTTCGAGTTACGTTTAGGCTTGAAGAAACCGACTGGCGCTAGCGCTGACCCATTACGAGACAGCTTCTTCTTATTGGCCGGTTTTTCCGAATGACCCTTCAATAAAGATTTAGCTAACGGATGCAACTCTTTTACCAAAATAAAACTTTTTGGATCTTTTTGAAAATTCAAAATATCAACTGAGCCGGATCTTAAAACACATTTCGCCGCGATCACCGAGGGCTGTCCCTCGGTTAAGCTGCTAGCTAGACAAGCGGTCCAATGAGAAACCGCCGCCGCAACCTCATTCTTTATTGAATCGGACAGAACTGTTTGTTTTAGCTCACAACCAAATTGATTAATGAGCAGCAAGGAGGAAATACACATAGGGACTCCATTATTTATGAATGATTGAATTAATTGGGTTTATTTAATTTGAAAGGAACTTTATAAAAACCGAGTCTTTTAACTCGGTTTTTATTTGCTATTGAAATTTGTCTGACTATTTACGCATTCAATTTACAAATAAAAACCGACCCATCTAAAATAATGACCGGCTTAATGAGGCTCCAACGGTTTACTTGTAAATTATGATTAAACATACTACCCATTATACTAAAACCAATTAGCTAGTCAAGGGTTTGCTGTGGATAAATATCTTTTATTATCTAAAAACTAGCCTTAACTAATCACTGTCCCCTTGAATTTCTTGCCCGCTAAACAATTAGCTAAATTAGGTAAGTTATCACCATTTAAAATTACTACCTGTAATTTTTCTTTCTGGGCTTCCTGCGAGGCCACGGGATCAAAAGGCAGGTTTAAACCCGGTTGCCACCGACTGCCAACAATTTTACGAAAAGCCGGCCAAGCGACTGCTTCTAATTTTTTCGCCGCCGGGAATTTTTTAGGATCTTTATCATAAGCATAATCAATATTAGAAAGATTAATCACTATTTTAGTTTTATTATGCTTCGCTACTAGGACGGCGACATAATCAGTCGACCAGCCCGGCTTATAGCCGCCGACAAAAATTACCGCTTCTTTAATTTTCTTTCTCTTAGTCGGGTCGGTGATAACCTCGTCGTAAGCTAAGCGGCCAAAAACAATTTTTAATAATTCCGCATTTAACCGAGTCGCCCTAATACCGACTAAATCGCGATCAGAATGTTTAATCGGACCGGTCTCTAAAGCCGCCTTGATATAAACTCGAGCGGTATAGCCGCCGCCAACTACTAAATAAAACCGCTGGCCCCTCTTTACTTGTTCTTTAATAAAAGCGGTAAATCGCCTCAAAAAATCAACATTAATTCCTTCTTTAGTAACCAGCAGCGAACCACCGACTGATAAAACAAAAGTTTTTTTCATATTTTGAAAATCGCCTCCGCGGCAATTCCGGGAGGCGATACTCTAAATTATAATTATTTATTCTGTTCAATTTCCTTACTCTTTACTTCAGCGATAATCGCTTTCCGAATTTCTCCGGCTAACTTTTTATCGTCTTTTATCAGCTTCTTGGCGACTTCTCGGCCAGTTCCTAATTTAAGATCACCAAAAGAATAAGAATTGCCATTCTTTTTAACGACATTATACTCAACGCCTAAATCAACTAAATCCCCGGAAACCGAAATACCCTCATTATACATAATATCAAATTCACAGGTTCTAAAAGGAGCGGCCACTTTATTTTTTACTATCTTCACCTTAACCCGATTACCAATAATTTTTTCGCCTTGTTTAATTTGCGCCGCCTTCCTTACTTCAATTCGTACAGAACAATAAAATTTTAAAGCATTGCCGCCGGTCGTAGTTTCCGGACTACCAAAGAAAACTCCAATCTTATTACGAATCTGATTAATAAAGATAACGACCGTCTTAGTTTTAGCAATAATCGCCGTTAATTTACGTAGCGCTTGGCTCATCAGTCGCGCTTGTAAACCCATATGCTGATCGCCCATATCTCCCTCGATTTCTTTTTGCGGCACTAAAGCAGCGACGCTATCAACTACGATCACATCAACCGCATTAGAGCGGACTAAAGTCTCGACGATTTCGAGCGCTTGTTCGCCGCTATCTGGTTGTGATAAAAGCATCTCTTTAATATTAACCCCAATTTTAGTAGCATACTCCGGATCGAGGGCGTGTTCCGCATCAACAAAAGCCGCAATCCCGCCGGCTTTTTGAACTTCAGCCACGATATGTTGAGCTAAAGTTGTTTTGCCCGATGACTCTGGACCAAAAATTTCAATTACCCGACCGCGCGGCACTCCGCCGATACCAGTCGCCATATCTAAAGATAAACAACCGGTCGAAATTACATCAACGTTAGTTCTCGGAATATCACCAAATTTCATAATCGCTCCCTCACCAAAACGACTGCGAATTTGTTCAATCGCGTTTAAAGCAGCGTCTTCGCGTTTATTTTTACTATCTTCCCGCTCTGCCGTATTTTTTTTCTCTTTTTCTTTAGCCATATTTTTAACAATATTATTTAATTAACAAACTTATTATAGCACAAGACCCCTAAAATAACCTATAAAAATTAATAAATATTCAATAAATTTTTACTAACAATTTTCTAGGACTATTTCTATAAAAATATCGCAAAAATCCCTATTTTTTAAATATTTTCCCATTATTTACCTAAAAACTTGAACGGCAGGGACAGACGATAAACGTCTTTATTCTTGCTCCGCAAAATTAGATCCGCTCCGGTAGCGTGCCGCTCCCAACCGATAAAATTACGCCAACTATTTTTAGATAAATCAATTTTATCCGGATTATCTTTGGCTTTATCCCACTCATTTTTTAAGTCCGACATAACTAGCTCCCAAGAGGACGAAGAATTATCTTGATTAGAAGTTCCCGTCTCATTGCTCACTGCCGCTACAGGCGACGAACTACTAGTCTTCGAATTCTCAACGCCTTCAGAATTCTCAGTGCTTTCAGAATTTTCAGTTCCATCAGTATTCTCAGTCCCTCCGGTACTTTCGGCTTGACCGAGAGACTGATTATTTTCTGCTAACAATCGTTTTACATCTTGGTCTAAACCGCCTCGGCTTATTCCCGTTAAAAATGCTAGACCCCAATCAGCGGCTAGACGAGTTTGACGCCAAATAAAATTTTGCTCTAAATCCGCCTTTTTCTGGTTATCACTGCCGTATAAAATTGTGGCAATAGATATTAACGCTAAAAACATCACGATTAGAAGTAAGCTGGCTAATGAATTACGAGCGAATAACATATAAATTTTATAATAAAGAAGACTGATGCTCTCCTCTAGTCTCGGCGGAAAAAATATTAATTTCGCCGTATTGGCCATCGAAACCCGGTTTAATGATTAATTCGCCTCGACGAACTCTTTTAATTCCCTCTCTCACTCGCGAATCGATATCTGAACCGGCCTTATCTAGATCAAGATCTAAGAGAATAGAGAGCTCGCTGCCGAAACGGTTAATCAGCTCGTGATAATATTTTTGCACGGCCTTAGAACTCCGACTCTTAATCGCGAAAGCCTCTGCTATAATCTTATCTAATTCTACTAATTTTTTAAAGTCGACAGCGCCCAACGAGCGATAACCTAGGGGCCGATCAGCTAATTCTTCAACCCGATTTAAAACTCCAATTACTAAAGGTCTTTGACAGACCGGACAAAGATTTTTAAAGCGGCGGCTCGCGGCCGGCGCGCAACTGAAATTACAATCTCGATGACCGTCGAAATGATACATACCTTCTTCCGGATAAAATTCCACCGTCGCCTTAAGACCAGATTTTTCCAAGCCCCCCGACCCCTCTTTTACCCGTTTATGCTCTTTGATAATATTATAAATTTTTAAATAATCCGGCTCACCGGCGATTTCCATAATATTGGCTTCCCGGCCGATATTATTTAAACTATGGGCATCAGAATTAGATAAAATAGTTAAATTATCTAAAGCCGATAAACGCCAATTCATGGCCGGGTCACTCGACAAACCTGTTTCGACCGCAAAAATATTTTTCACCTGATCTTTAAAACATTCTGCTAAAGAATCAAAGCCGGATTTAGAACCGAAGACAGAAAACCAGGGCGTCCAGATATGCGCCGGATAAATTAGAAAACGGGGATCGATATTTAGGATTAGAGCAACTAAATCCGGCGCTTTTATTCCTAGAATTGGCCGACCGTCGCTTTTAATATTAAAACGCCGATCAAGCTGACGATTAAGTTCGACGACCGCTTTTAAATTAGGCGCATGAATTACTAAATGCAGCCGTCTAACCTTTTCCCCGTCCTTATATATTAGAGATACTTCCGTGCTTAAAATAAACTTAATCTTATTATCATTCGCTGTTTTAAGTTTATAAAGCCCTGCCCCGGCGCTTATTTCCTCTAATTCGTCCTCCAAGGACGCGAACCAGGCCGGATAAGTAAAATCGCCAGTAGCAATAATATCAATACCTTTACTTCGACAAACCCGATCAATATTAATCAGAGTTAATTGGGGAGAACAGGCGCGAGAATAACGAGAATGAATATGAAGATCAAGAATTTGTTGCATACAAGCTAATTAATTATAATCTTGGTGCAAAATATTTTCCGCAATTTGTAATTCCTCTAAGCTATTAATACCCATCGCCTCAACCGGACCGATACTCACTGTCTTAATCTTTTGTTGTTCGTCAACGGCGATTTTTATCATATCGGTCAGATAATATTCCTTCTGCTGGTTATGGTCAGTCAAACGATCAATATTTTTAAAAAGCCACTCTGTATTAAAACACATAAAACCACTATTTACTTCCGAAATCAACTTTTCCTCATCGCTAGCATCTTTAAATTCTCTAATCTCCGCTACCGCACCGGCGGGATTACGTAAAATCCGTCCCCAATGATAAAAATTATGAAACCAACCGCTAAAATCCGGCAAAGTGGCCGGCATAATAGTAACCGTTTCAGGACCCGACTTAGCTAGATTTTTTATTGACTCCGGTTTCAAAAAAGGATGATCGCCGTAAAGAACGATAATATTTTCCGGAGTTTCTCCTTTTTGAGCGAGCGTAGCGCGCGCACAAGCGACGGCGTGACCAGTCCCTAACTGTTTATCCTGAATTATATATTCCAAATTATAATCAGCCAGGGCAGAACTGATTATTTTCTGATTGTCAGGAGAAACAACTACTAATGGTTGCGGATCTAGACCGGAATTAACCACCGAGTCTAATAAATATTTAATCATCGGCCGACTTTTTAAATCGACTAAGACTTTCGGCAATTCGGAGTTCATCCGCGCCCCCTTGCCAGCCGCTAAAATAACGATGCGGAGCATAAGATTATCGATAAGTTTAAGCCTCGCCACCAGGCTAAACAGAAACTAATAATAAAAAGAGATTATTAAAATCACTATTTATCTTAGCATTTTTATGGCTCAGAAGCAAACAGACTATTATGATATATTTTATTTAATATAAGCTAAAATTTTCTCTTTAATTTCCTTAACTTTCTGCTCAGCGACGTTTAAACTTTTAGCCTCAGCATAAATTCTAATTATCGGCTCGGTATTAGACGAGCGCAGATGAACCCAAGAATTTGTCCAATCAATTTTTAAGCCATCGATATCGGTTATTTTAAGTTGGCTATTATCTTCTGATCCTCGGCTTTCATAGTCATGTTTTATTCTTAATAACAAATCCAATAAATTTAAACCGGGCTGTAATTCTAATTTATCCTTAACCATAAAATATTCCGGCAACGCTTGGCGCAATTCCGATACTTTTTTATTCTCTTTCGCTAAATGAGTTAAAAATAAAGCAATACCAACGAGCGCGTCTCGGCCATAATGTAACTCCGGATAAATAATTCCCCCATTTCCTTCGCCGCCAATGATGGCCTTTATTTCTTTCATTTTTCTCACAACATTAACCTCGCCCACTGCCGCCGCTTGATATTCTCCCTGATACTTTTCCGTAATATCTTTTAAAGCCCGTGAAGAAGATAAATTAGAAACTGTTGATTTATTATATTTATTATTTAATTGATTATCGGCTTGATTATCTACTCGACTGGCGGAACGACTCTCAGTCGAAATATTAATCGTTTCAAAATTTCTTAAGACATAGTCAGCCACGGCGACTAAAGTATACTCCTCGCCCAACATCTCTCCCTTCTCATTAATAAAAGCCAAACGGTCAACATCCGGATCGACGACAATTCCTAGATCCGCTTTTTCTTGTTTAACTTTATCCATAATCTGCGTCAAATTTTTCGCTAAAGGTTCGGGCTGATGAGTAAATTGTCCGTTTGGTTCACAATTTAATTCAACAATATTATTAACGCCCAGAACTTTTAATAATTCTGGGACGATCATTCCGCCTACCGAATTAATACCATCAACAACTATTTTAAAATTACGCTGAGCAATGATATTTTTATCAACCAAAGCCAGCTGCAAAATTTTCCGAAGATGCTCGGCCGCCAAATAAGGATTAAAAAGGTAAGTCCCTAATTTTTCTTCACTCACGAAATCAAAATTATTTTTCTCGGCGAGTTGAATCAGAGTCTCCCCCTCGTCTGGCGACAAAAATTCTCCTTGAGAATTTAATAACTTTAAAGCATTCCAACCCTGGGGATTATGAGAAGCTGATAAAATCACGCCTCCTTGAGCATCTTGACTAGCGACCGCTAACTCGACCGTCGGCGTTGAGGCTAAACCTAAATCGATAATATCAATTCCCTGACTTAAAAGTGTGCCAATAACCAAATTTTTTACCATCTCTCCGGAAATTCGAGCGTCACGACCAATAATTATTTTTACCCTCTGGCCGGAATTATTTTGTTTAATAAACATGCCAAAAGCCGCCGTAAATTTAACAATATCCGGCGGCGTCAAATTTTCTCCCGGGGCTCCGCCAATCACCCCGCGAATACCCGAAATAGATTTTATAAGAGACATAAATTTAAAAAATAAGAGGAATGCTCTTATTTTACATCTATTTTTTAATGACTACAAATAAGAGGCTTTCCCAATTAAAAAACACCATTGTTCTGGCGGCGACCTACTTTCCCAGGGCTCAGGCCCAAGTATCATCGGCGCTGGAGGGCTTGACTTCTGAGTTCGGGATGGGATCAGGTATGACCCCTCCGCTCAAACCACCAGAACAATGGTGTCTTTTATATAGACCCCATTAAGAGCCGAAGCCGCTAATGGGTAACCATTGCAAATTAATGTCTCGTAAAGATTCAAAATACTTAAAAATAAAAGTGTGGGAAAATCAAATGACTTATTAGTACCGCTCCGCTCAATCCCTTACGGGACTTACACGTACGGCCTATCAAGGTTATATTCTCTAACCAGTCTATGAAACCTAATCTTGAGGACAGCTTCGCACTTAGATGCTTTCAGCGCTTATCTTAACCGAAGGTAGCTACCCTGCGATGCCCTTGGTAGAACAGCAGGTACACTAGAGCTTCGTCCTTCCCGGTCCTCTCGTACTAAGGAAGGGCCCTCTCAAGTTTCCACGACCACAGTGGATAGGAGACCGACCTGTCTTACGCATGTTTTCACTTATTACTAAGTGCATTGGACTATACCTTCATCCTGAAACGCTTTCAGGAGGCTGACGTTTAGTCTCTACGGGGTCAACTTATGTTTGATGCGTTTCTTAGAATAATTTATCTCCCCAAATTGATTGATTAAATCCATTAATTTGGAAAAATCATGGGCATTTTTTACTAGAGACTTATATTTAAATATCTTCTCTAATAAATCTGCCTGCCGGTGTTTTAGAATTAAGTATGGTTTAATCTTTTGGATTAAAGACAATATCTCTTCTTTTCTACCGATAGTATACTCTAAAATTCCATCTTTTCTTCTTCGCAAATAGCCGCAATCTAGCATTTCACAAATCTTCTGAAAATTTACCTCATCTTTGGCGGATTGGAATAATATTATATAAGGAGCTATCTGAAAACCATAACGATAAGTATCATTCGGCTTAAGTCTTACATAAATACTCCCATCACCATCAATGAATCCTGCTAAATACGCTAATTGTTGTTGCGTTAATTTTAACATAAGCGACTTCCCTCGATATTATCCTAACATATGACAGGTTGTTTTTCAACTCTTGTTAGGACTCCATCGATATGAGTCAACTTTTTATACCAATATCAATTACTTGATATTGCCGCCGTAATTTGATGTCTTTTACCTCGTGGATTCAGAGTGTTTAATGGCCAATAATATTAGCCGCTAAACGGTCTGAACCCAGCTCGCGTGCCGCTTTAATGGGCGAACAGCCCAACCCTTGGGAGCTTCTCCACCCCCAGGATGCGACGAGCCGACATCGAGGTGCCGAACCAGGTCGTCGATGTGGACTCTTGGACCTGACTAGCCTGTTATCCCCGGAGTAGCTTTTATCCGATGAGCTTCCACCATCCTATATTGAATGGTCGGATCACTAAGTTCCGCTTTCGCGACTGCTCGACTTGTAGGTCTCGCAGTAAAGCCGGCTTATGCCTTTACACTATCTCCCGGGTTTCCATTCCGGGATAGCCGACCTTGGTAAACGCCTCCGTTACTTTTTGGGAGGCATCCGCCCCAGACAAACTACCCACCAGACACTGTCCCCTGAATTTCAGGGTGAGAATTAAAAATAGACAAGGGTGGTATCTCACTGGCGCCTTGCGGCTCCCACCTATTCTGAACATGTGTATCCCTAATTCAATATCAAGTTGTAGTAAAGCTTCACGGGGTCTTTTCGTCCAACTGTGGTTAACGAGCATCTTTACTCGTCTTGCAATTTCACCGAGTACTTCGTTGAGACAGTGCCCAAGTGGTTAAGCCATTCGTGCAGGTCGGAACTTACCCGACAAGGAATTTCGCTACCTTAGGACGATTATAGTTATCGCCGGCGTTCATCCGCGCTTGGATTCAAAGCTTCGCCTTGCGGCTAACCTCTCCTCTTAACGTTCGGACACTGGCCAGGCATCACCCTCTATACATCCTCTTGCGAGTTAGCAGAGAGCTATGTTTTTGATAAACAGTCCCTTGGGCTCTTTAGCTGCGGCCCTACTTGCGTAGGGCAGGCCTTATCTCTAAATTACGGCCGCTGTTTTGCCGAGTTCCTTAACGAAGTTTCTCTCGTACATCTGAGGCTTCTCGCCTCACCTACCTGTGTCGGTTTACGGTACGAATACTGTTGCCTTAGCCCTAGAGGCTTTTCTAGTCAGCTCTGCCACTTAAATTGACTCTACCTTGCGGCTTCGTCTCTTCACAATCTCTTGAAACTAGTGACCCGGATTTGCCTAGGTCGTTTCTCAAGACCGCAAACGTACATACCATAGCACGCTTAAACTTTAGAGCTGCGTCTCCCCTTCGGAAAACAACAGTAGTGCCGGAATATTAACCGGCTCATCCATCGGCTAGCTCCCGCACTACACGGGATGGGCCTTAGGATCGACTAACCCTGGGTCGATTTGCGTTGCCCAGGAAACCTTAGGTTTTCGATGGGCGGGGTTTTTACCCGCCTTTTTGCTACTCATGCCAACATTCTCCCTTCTCTCCGCTCCACCGCGCCTCACGACACGACTTCAACGCTAAAGAGAATGCTCCTCTACCACTCCCTGAAATAAATCAGAGAGTTCACATCTTCGGTACCAAGCTTAGCCCCGATAAATTTTCGGCGCGAAACAACTTGATTAGTGAGCTATTACGCTATCTTTAAAGGATGGCTGCTTCTAAGCCAACCTCCTAACTGTCGTAGTCACAACACCACCTTTTACACTTAGCTTGAATTTAGGGACCTTAGATTGTGATCAGGGCTGTTTCCCTTTTGACTGATGGACCTTAGCGCCCATAGTCTGACTCCCGGACTCTACCCCCAAGTATTCGGAGTTTGATTGAAGACAGTATCTTGCGACCTGCCCTCATCCAGTGCTCTACCCCCTGGGGTCAACATCCGAGGCTAGCCCAAAAGCTATTTCGAGGAGAACCAGCTATTGCCGAGTTCGATTACAATTTCTGCGCCAACCACAAGTCATCCCATAGTGTTGCACGGCTAATGGGTTCGGTCCTCCATCCGTCTTTCGACGGACTTCAACCTGCTCATGGTTAGATCACCCGGCTTCGGGTCTTGTCCATGCGACGTGTACTTCACTTTAACGCACTAATAAATTAATGCGTAAAAGTGAAGCACAATGCGGGCTATTAACCCTCGCTTTCACTATACATGCTCTCCAAACGGAGATTATGTAAGCCACATAGAACAAACTCGTTGGCTCATTCTTCAATAGGCACGCCGTCACCCCTTGCGGGGCTCCGACTCTTTGTAAGTATATGGTTTCAGGTACTATTTCACCTCCCTCAACGGGATGCTTTTCACCTTTCCCTCACGGTACTTGTTCACTATCGATCATAAGAAGTATTTAGTCTTAGGTCATAGTCGACCTGGCTTCAAACGGGATTTCACGAGTCCCGCCCTACTTAAGAACAAAAGCCACGAAGAGTTAATCATTTTCGCTTACCGGGCTATCACCGTCTCTGGCCGAGCTTTCCAGCTCATTCAACTAATAATCAACTTTTTTTACTTCGCCCCGTTGATCTGGCAACAGGCGCTAATATCTTGCAACACCGAAAAAACATATGGCTCCAGAGCCGTCTGGAATCAACTTAATAAATTAAGCCAATTCCTCAGTTATTTTGGTTTAGACTCCTCCCCTTTCGCTCGCCACTACTTAGGGAATGATTTTTATTTTCTTTTCCTCCGGCTACTAAGATGTTTCAGTTCACCGGGTCTTCCAGCCGACCTAAAAGGTCTGGCTTCCTCTATCTTCAATAGAGGGGGTTTCCCCATTCGGAGATCTGCGGGTCAAAGGTTGCTTGCCACCTCACCGCAGCTTATCGCAGGCTGCTACGTCCTTCATCGTCTTCTTATGTCAAGGCATCCACCAGATACTCTTACTGAGATTTTCCCACGCTTTTATTTTTAAAGCTACAAAAGCGTGTTTTTCAATATCCCGATTACAGCCCCTCGGTCTCGGACGAAAAAGTTGAGATAAGGGATCCAGATATTGATCTTTTCTTTATATTTTTGATGTCTTTACTTAACTGAATTGTTAACGAACCGATAGGGCGCAAAAAAACCGCTGCTTAGGCGGTTCTAAGTAATCGCAAAATAGCAGACTAATTAGAATCGCTTATGGAATAAAACACCTAATCTTTTTTGCATATTTTTCGGCTTTTATAGCCCTATTAAAACTGATACCAATTATAACGGTTTTAAAAATAATGTCAAGGGCTTAAAAAGCGCTTAATTTTGGTTAATTTTTAACATAATTTTTCTTTAATTCTATTAAAAATAATAATAAGGTATAATGATAGTAAATTAAAAATCTAATTCTTAATAAATTCAGGTACCTAACCCCTAATATAATAAACTATGCCCCCTTCCATTAAAGACGAGATAAAACAAAAATCTAAACAAGCGATTATTATCGGAGCGGGACCAGCCGGACTGACCGCCGCTTATGAGCTCCTAACTAAAACCGATATTAAACCTATAATTTTAGAAAAAAGCTCTCAAGTCGGCGGTCTGGCTAAAACTATTAATTCCCAGGGTTGGCGTTTTGACTTAGGGCCACATCGTTTTTTTTCTAAGTCTCCTTTAATTAATAAACTTTGGGAAGATATATTACCGCGCCAAGGGTTTCCCACTGCCGAAGATAAAATCTTAGAAAGAATAATTAAAGTATCAGAAAAACCCGGCGCGCCTGATCCGGAAAAAGTTGACCGAGTTATGCTTTTCAAAAATCGTCTGACGCGAATCATCCATAATCAAAAATTCTTCGACTACCCCTTAAGACTTAGTCTCCCTAATCTAAAAAATTTAGGATTTAAAAAAATCTTTAAAATAATTATTAGCTATTTATTCGCTCGACTTTTCCCTTGTCGCCCGGAAATAAGTCTCGAAGATTTTTTTATTAACCGTTTTGGCCGCGAACTTTACACCACATTTTTTCAAAGTTATACCGAAAAAGTCTGGGGAACAAAATGCCAGGACATGCCTAAAAGCTGGGGCGAACAACGAATTAAAGGACTCTCCGTATCTAAAGTTATCAAAGAGGCTATCAAAAAAAACCTCCTGCCCGGCTATCATTCTCACGAAACTAGCTTAATCGATAGTTTTCTATATCCTAAATTTGGCGCCGGCCAAATGTACGAAACGCTAGCGGAAATCATCCGCCAAAAAGGCGGCGAAATAAAATTAAATTCCCGCGTCACAAAATTAACGACAACCGAAGAAAAAATTATCTCTTTAGAATCACAACAGACATCAACGGGCGCGACCGAGACTTATCAAGGTGATTATTTTTTTTCCAGCTCTTCGCTCCAAGATTTAATTGGTAGTTGGCCGACGGCGCCCGTAGAAATAAAAAAGGCCGCCGCGCAGTTGCAGTACCGCGATTTAATTCTAGTAACCCTGGTCTACAAACAACTGCAGAAAAAAAACCAAACTAATCTTAAAACAAAAAACCAGCTTATCCCCGATAATTGGCTCTATGTTCAAGAAAAGAATGTCAAAATCGGACGCTTAAGTATTCTTAATAATTTTAGTCCTTGGCTCTTAAAAGAAAGTGATAAAGTTCTTATTAGCGCTGAGTATTTTTGTACCCAAGGGGACGAACTATGGCAGATGACTGAGGAAAATCTAATAGCCCTAGCTAAACAGGAATTAAAAATTATTGGTCTAGCGACGCCGGACGATTTTATAACCGGCTCTTTATACCGACAAAGACAAGCCTATCCTGTTTACTCGGCCGCTGATAGCGACTTACCGAAAATTCAAAAATATTTGAACAGTTTCGCGAATCTTTTTTTAATTGGTCGTAACGGCCTGCATCGTTATAATAATATGGATCATTCCATGCTAACAGCGATGACCGCCGTCAATAATATTATAACGGGACAAAAAGATAAGACTAATATCTGGCAAATTAATACCGAAAATGATTATCAAGAAATTGCAAAATCCTAATCTTCGCGACTATTGGCTGTGGGGAGCATTTTTAATCTATTTAGCTCTGACGCTCTTAGGCGTTTTACACCACGAACCTTGGTGTGATGAAGCTCAAGCTTGGCTCATTGCCCGCGATTTAGGCCTCGGCGAACTACTTAAACAAATGCCTTATGAAGGAACGCCGGCTCTTTGGCACCTACTCAACTGGTCGCTAATTAAATTAGGGCTGCCGATCTTAGCGCAAGGATTATTACACTGGCTGATCGCTGGCAGTTTAATTTTTGTTTTTTTATTCTTTTCGCCTCTGCCAAAAATTTTTAAATTTATTTTTGCTTTTTCCTATTATCCGCTCTATGAATACGCCGTCATTGCTCGCAACTATAACCTAAGTTTACTCTTTCTTTTTTTGGTCGCCGCCTTATACTCCGAGAGATTTAAAAAACCGATCCTTTACTCAGTCCTAATCGCTCTTTTATTTCAAACAAATCTCTTGAGTTTCGTGCCCGCTTTAATTCTCGCTGGCTTATTTATTATTGATTACTCTAAAGAAATAAATAACAAAAAAATAATTCCGGCGACTATAATTTTAGCGCTCGCCGGAATTAGCGCTCTTTTACAAATAATCCCCTACTACGGACAACTCCACTCCGGACTGATGTCCCCAAAATTCTCCGTCTTTTTTTCCTCTTTAGGAGCGATATTTATTCCCCGCAATCAAGCCTTCGGCGAAATCTATTTCTACGGTCCTTGGTCTTATTTAATCGGCGGCGGAGCGATTATTATTCTCGGCTATTTACTTTTTTCTCTAGTCCAGAAAAAAATCCCTTTACTTCTTTACGTGGCGTCAGCCGCCTGGCTAATTTATATTTTTTTATTTAAAGTCGACGGCGGTCTGCGTCACTACGGCTTTTTCTTAATTTTCTTAATTTTTTCCTGGTGGCTAAATTATTATTACCAAGCCGGACCGTCGGCCGCCTTAAAATTATCTAATCGGCCAAGATTCTCTTTTTTCCTAAATAAAAAAATAGCCGCTTATATTTTCGGTCTCGCTCTTATGCCGGGAATAATTATCGCCGCCACTATTTATTGGCAAGACTATCATTATAATTTTTCCGGCGGCCAAGAAATGGCGGCCTATCTAAAAAATACTGGCTTAGACAAAAAAGAGATCGCTTCTTTTAGCTCATTCGTTAATATTTCTCTACTACCCTATTTACCAAATAAAACATTCTGGCAACCAGAAAGAGAGGCCTACGGGACTTTTGTGACTCTGGATGCTAAATATGTTGAGGGGTCGCGGATTCTTTACCCCGAAACAAAAAAAAGGATGCTAGCCTTCTTTCCTAATCGAGATTTTTTAATTCTATCTTGTCTGCCTCTAGAAAAAATCGATAGCGATCTAATTCTCCTAGGCGCTAACCAAACGCCGACTATGAGCGGCGGCTCTTTTTATCTATATAAATTGAAAAACGATTAATTATCTAAAAGGCGGGCGTCCTCCATATTTCGTTCCGCCACTTCGCGACTAATTTCACCGGCTTGGAATAATTGTTTAATATGCCGATCTAAAGTAATCATGCCAACCCCCGAACTAGTTTCAATCGTACTTTTCACTTGCGCCGATTTCCCTTCTCTAATTAAATTGGCAATCGCTTCATTATTAATTAAAATTTCGCGCGCCGCTACTCGGCCACCGCTAAGCCGCGGTAAAAGCCGCTGAGAAATAACCGCCGATAAAACCGTCGACAACTGTGATTTTATTTGCGCCTGCTGGTAAGGCGGAAAAATATCAATAATCCGATCAATCGTCTGCGCCGCGCTATAAGTATGCAAAGTCGCTAGAACTAAATGTCCGGTTTCTGCTAAAGTAACCGCGGTCGAAATTGTTTCTAAATCACGCATTTCGCCCAACATAATAATATTTGGGTCTTGCCGCAAAACATGTTTCAGCCCGGCCGAAAAACTAAGCATATCTGTCCCGAGCTGTCTTTGAACGATGATTGATTTAAGCGGCGTAAAAACATACTCGACGGGATCCTCGAGCGTCACAATATTACAACTCCGATTAGTATTAATGTAATTAATCATGGCTGCCAGAGTCGTCGACTTACCGCAACCCGTCGGACCAGTGACTAAAATAAAACCCTGCGGCAAATTTAATAATTCTTCGACTACCGCCGGCATCCCAATATCTTGCAGCGTCTGTTTTTTTTCCGAAATTACCCGCGCTACGATGACAATATTATTTTTCTCAAAAGCAAAGTTAACCCGGTAACGATAAGCCTCTACTTGATAGCCTAAATCTAAATCTCGCTTATCAAAAAATTGCGTTTTTTGTTCTTTAGTTAACAGCGCGTCTAAAAATCCTTCTAAATCACTAGCCGCTAAAGGCGCGAAGTTTCCGTCCGAAACAATCTGATTAATATCATGCAGTTCGCCGTCGATCCGCAAAATCGGCGGATAAGCGACTAAAAGATGAATATCGGAAGCCTGTTTTTCCGCGGCTAATTTTAAGAGATTGTTGATATCCATATATTTTTACCAAACCATTTTCTTAATGCCTCGCGCGGCGGCATCGACTTGCGCCTCTTGTTTCGAGGAGCCGACGCCGGTGGTAATTAAATCGCTCTCCAAATAAAGACCAACCGTAAAAATTTTCGCATGATCCGGACCATGCTCGTCTAAAATTTGATAATGAGGCGTGACGCCTTTAATTTCCTGAGCCTTTTCTTGAAAATAAGATTTCGGATCGAGATAAGTTTGATTTTTTAAAATATCATCAAGCTTAGAAATAACATTTTTTAAAATAAATTTTTTCGCCGCTTCGATTCCCTGGTCTAAATACATGGCGCCGATAATCGCTTCCACCGCATTCGCTAAAATAAATTGTCGCGATTTTTTATTTTTATCCCGCGCTTCGCCTTTTGATAGATAAAGACAATCTTCAATTTCTAATTCGCCGGCGATTTCATAAAGCATGCGCGCGTTAACTAGCGACGCTCGCCAATTAGTTAAATCGCCTTCAGGAGTAGCCGTAAAATTAAGATAGAGAAATTCGGTCACCACAATTTCTAAAACGGCATCGCCTAAAAATTCTAAACGTTCATTATGCCCCACAATAAAATCAGGGTGTTCGTTTAAATAAGAACGATGGACCAAGGCTTGTTTTAAGAGAAGCTCATCATTAAATTTTCCTCCTAAACGTTTCTGTAATTTTAAAAAATCCGTATTATTAACCATATAAAAATTCCGCGCGCTTCGCTAAGCGTCGGCGTTTATTTTCGAAGATAACTCCGGCGCATTTTTAGAATCAGACTCGACCGCCGCGGCAGCGTTAACCTCAGCCGCTTCTTTCTTTCCCGCTTCGACTTCTTCTTTATTATCCCTAGTCTGAATTTCCGGCTCATCATTATATAAAGCCCCTAAAACACCGTTAACAAACTTCCCGGAAGCGTCGCTACCAAAACTTTTAGCTACCTCAATCGCTTCGTTTATCGCGACCCGAGGCGGAATGGCCGTATAAAGTAACTCATAAATTCCTAAACGCAAAATATTGCGGTCAATCGTCGTAATCTGATCGAGCGGCCACTCGGTCGCGTACTTAATAATATATTTATTAATTGTATCTAAATTATCTCGAACACCACAAACCAGACTTTTCACAAAGCCTCCATCATCAAAATTAGGCGCAAAATTAGCAAAATTATCAACAATTAGACGTTCAATATCACCATCTTTTTGACCGTTAAAATCCCAAGCAAATAAAGTTTGCAGAGCGATTGTTCGAGCCAAATGACGATTAGACATAATTATTATTTTTTCTTACTAGCCGCTTTTATTTTAACCGCCACGACCGTTTTCCCTTTATAAAATCCACAAGCGACACAAGCCGTATGCGGTTTAAGCGCCTGGCCACACTTCGGGCATTTATTCAAAACTACCTTTTTTAAAGCTAAATGGGAACGCCCCTTATGAGTCGCACTATGGGTTTTTCTTTTTTTAGGATTAGCCATATTATTTTTTTAATAATTTTATTATCTCTCTTGTAGTATAACTTAAAACCGACATTAGTCAAATTAAATAACCGGTTTAGGGCCGACAATTATTTCAAATTCTTCTTTCTCAATTGTTTCTTTTTCTAGTAAAACCGCCACGATTTTTTCTAGTTGATCTTTTTGATCCTTAATAATTTTCGCGGCCTTATCTTCGCCTTGACGAATAAAGCTCACAATTTCTTCATCAATTTTTTCCGCTACTTTTTCACTATAATCACGCTGTTCATGAATTTCGCGTCCTAAAAAAATCATCTCCTCTTTTTCGCCATAAGTACGCGGTCCGAGATTATCGCTCATGCCGTAATCAGTTACGAGACTACGCGCTAAAGCCGTCGCGCGGCGTAAATCGGAAGTGGCGCCCGTAGTTACTTCCCCAAAAATAGTTTTTTCTACTAAGTGACCGGCTAAGAGAACCGCAATTTCTGAAATAAATTCTGACTTAGCATGCATATGATGATCTTCCGAAGGGACTTTTAAGGTATAGCCGCCGGCGCTACCGCGCGAAATAATAGAAATCTTATGAACTGAGTCTACGCCCGGCAAAAAATGAGCGACTAAAGCATGCCCGGCTTCATGGTAGGCGGTAATTTTCTTTTCTTGATCCGTAATTACTCGGCTCTTTCGTTCCGGACCAATCATAACCTTTTCAATCGCTTCAAATAAATCTTCATTAATTATTTCCTTGCGATCGTGTCGCGCGGCTAAAATCGCCGCTTCGTTTAAAATATTAGCTAAATCCGCGCCAGAAAAACCCGCCGATCTCTCGGCAATCGTCCTAAGATTAACATTTTTCGCTAGTGGCTTTTGCCGCGAATGAACAATTAAAATATCCTCTCGATCCTTCATGTCCGGTAAATCAATCGTCACTCGACGATCAAAACGCCCCGGTCGTAGTAAAGCCGGGTCAAGAACGTCGGGACGATTAGTTGCCGCGATAACAATAATATTTTGCGTCGGCTCAAAGCCGTCCATCTCGACTAAAATCTGATTAAGTGTTTGCTCTCGTTCGTCATGACTACCGCCTAAACCAGATCCGCGTCGCCGACCGACCGCATCAATCTCGTCAATAAATAAAATACAAGGAGCATTTTTTTTAGCTTTTTGAAATAAGGAACGAACTCGAGACGCCCCGACGCCGACAAACATCTCAACAAATTCCGAGCCGGACATATGAAAAAATGGCACTTGCGCTTCGCCGGCCACCGAACGGGCGAGGAGAGTCTTACCGGTGCCAGGCGCTCCTAATAATAAAACACCGCGCGGAATTTTCGCTCCGAGCTCATGAAATTTTTTCGGATAGCGTAAAAACTCGACAATTTCTTTTAACTCCTCCTTGGCCTCTTTCGCTCCGGCGACGTCTTTAAAAGTCACCCGATTTTTAGCGTCCGGCGTAAAATCTTTCGCAGTCGATTGGCCAAAACTCATCGCCCGGGAATTCGCTCCCTGTAAACCACGCATCATAAAAAAGATTAAAACGCCGGCTAATAAAAATGGCAAAGCGAAAGGAATAATATTCGTCAACCAATAATCCCAACCACTTTCGTCCTTAACACTAATTTTTAATTTCGCGATCTTCGTCGGATCAATTTTAAAATTATCCAATAAAGACGAAAAAGATTCCGTCGTCTCTTTCTGAATAATTTCTTTTTTTCCATCGTTTAAACTAACATTGATCTTATTGCCAGTAACCACAATTTCTGAGATTTGCTCGGCGTTAATTTGACTAATTAAAGTTCCTAGGCCGACTGTTTCAATTTTCGTCGGCGTTCCCGAAAAAGAGCTGAAGACCCCGGCTAAAAACAAAAAAACGGCAAAGAAAATCAAAAAATTTTTAATTAATTTTTTCATGTCTATAAGAATTATTTTTTCTTTATTATAAACCTAAATTAGCTTCTTGGCAATTTAACGAGCGACCAATAAAAAGTAACTTTTAATAAAAATGTCCGCAACGGCGGGCATTTTTATTGATAGAATTAACCATTAACCTAATTATTTATTTTCCTTTTCCGCCTTAACTTTTTTTTCTTTCTTAACTTTTTTCTCGACTACCTCGGTTTTTTCTCCTTCCGTCGTCTCCGTCTTTTCCGGGGTATCAGTGGCGGTTTCAGTTTTTTTGGCAGCGGCCTTCCCTTTCTTCGCGATTTTTTCTCCTTCCGCCGTTTCCGTTTTTGATTTATCGGTAGCTAATTTCAAACCTAAACGATGTTCATTAGGCGAAATACTGACCACTTCAAAATCCTGGGCTCCTCCCATTTGGAATAAATCCGTAATTTTTTCTTTCGCCCCTAAATTTAATTGGCTGACATGCGCTAAGCCGTGGATTTCTTCATCGAGCTTAACGAATAAACCAAAGGGATTAATCTTTAAAATAGTGCCGGCGACAACTTGGCCAATCTGATATTTCGCGCTCGCCTCTAGCCAAGGATCTTTTAATAATTTCTTAGCGCTTAAGAAAACCTTAGCCCCGTCGATAGAAATAATCTCGGCAGCGATCTTATCGCCGACGCGATACATCTCGCTCGGCGAATCTATTCTCTGCCAAGCTAACTCGGAAATATGAATTAAACCTTCAATATTATCGCCGAAAGACACAAAAACTCCGAAATTAGTAATCGCCGTAATTCGGCCTTCTACCGGCATGCCAATATGATATTTATCAAGAGCTGGTTTCTGCTTTTTATTCCAAACGTCTTTCTCGCTAAAAATAATCTTATTATCTTCTTCATTTAAAGTAATAACAGTAACTTCGAATTCCTGGCCGACAAAAGATTTTAGTTTTTCTAATATTTTACTTTTATCACCGCCGGAAATACGCGGATAATTTTCTGGCGCTAATTGTGATACTGGTAAGAAACCATCGATCTGACAATAACGACTCAAAAGACCGCCTTTATTAGCGTCAACGATTTTAACTTTAACCGTAGTTTTATCTTTAAGCGCCTGACGTAATTTATTCCAAGCTTTTTCTTGACCGACTAAACGAAAAGATAATTCTAATTCACCATTTTCATTCTCGGCGTCAATGACTGCGGCCTCTATTTCATCGCCGGGCTGTAAATTAGAAAATTCCTCAACTTCGTTATATAATTCCGGACCACGAATAATCCCCATTAAGACACCGTCAATATCTAACATCACTTCCGCCTTAGAGGCGGCAACTACTGTTCCTTTAACAATGTCGCCAACTTGAGGAATCTTAATATCATCTTTCTCGAGTAACTTAGCGAACTCGTCAGTAATCTCTAAATTTTTATCTTCCATATTTTTATAAAATGGCTTTTTACAATAAAAAAAGCTCATTTAACCCGAATGAATTCGAGTCTCTGAGCCACCTTGGCTAATATTAAGCAATAAGCCGCTAAATCTCAGAGTTTTCTTATAGGTGATTCTATATTGTATTGATAGTTTATAGATAAAACAAAAATCAGTCAAGTCTAAATTAAAACATATTAATACCAAATAAAAGAGGCTCGACATACGACGTCGAGCCCGAAATGAATGATTAAAATTACTGATTAAACTGGTAAGCTGGATTTGCTTGATGAATTTTTTGTTTAAGCAAGTCCCATTCTTTACCCTTGAAGAGCCTTTCAACGGGATCAAACCATTTTATTTGAAGATCTTCAAACGTTAAATCTCCCGCATCCCCTAAACCAGGGTCGATATAGCCATTTCTGTCTAAATGATCGTCGAGCGCGCCGGCGACAATCGTTATTTGCGGATACTCTTTAAGGAGATTGTATATCCCTTCGGGCGCCGAAATTAGACAAACTAAAGTAATTTGTTTTTCTCTAACTCCTGAAGCTAACAATCGCCGAATAATCGTATCAAAAGACCCGCCGGTTGCTAACATCACATCGGCAATGATGTGATGGCTGAATCTATTTAGCTGATCTCTGTCTAGATCTAGCGGTAAATATATCTCTTCGGTTTCTTCCGGTCTCTTTTCATTTCGTCGTAGACCGAAATGAAAATGGTTATCTATTCCAATTTCCTGAAACCCGAATGAGAAAGCTAGCCCCGCTCGCCACAAATAATAGACGGCGGCATTGCTCAAATCATGTGAACGGAATACGCTCGCTACTTTAGAACAAGCGTCTTTTAAAGTTTCCCGCCACTCTTCCGCGGAGACATTAATATGTCTAATCGCTCGATCGGGGAGCGGCAAAGTTTGGTTTAAATAATCATAACTCAATAAACTGGGCACTCCTCCGTAAACAACTAACCGTCGCAATTCTCGAGCCTTTAAACAAAAGGCTTGAATTTCTTGGAGATAAACTATATCCAAGGGTAATATTTCACTGGTGATCAACATTTTCGTTCTCCTTTGAAGTTAATGAATTTAATTTTTTCCTAAAATTTCTTAGCGATAACTTTTGAACAGACCTAAAACAAAATTCCGGTCAATTAAGGCTAAATTTCGATCGTCATAGCCGTGACGATTAAATTTAAAAGCTATATTTTCCGGCTTGGTAATTAACCTAACTTTTTCTATGACTTGAGAGTATAGAAATCTATCTTCCCATTGAACAGACGACTTTTCGATACGACCAGCATAGTCCGTATTGACTACCCGGCCATCGGCTCTAATAATTTTAACGATTTTATTACTGCCTTCGAGCCAACCGCGCCAAAAAGGAAAAATGGCTATAGTTTCCTGACGACTAGAACTCGTTTCTTTAAATATAATTATCAAACGAGTATCTGATAATTTACCATTAATATAAATAGTACTAACCATCCCTAAACTAGAGCCAGACTTATAAATCAAATATTTAACATCTCGATTCAAGTCCGAGCTAATTACTGTCACTAGTGTTCCATAGAACACTACCGCGAGAGCTAAGAACATAATAAAGAATGTTCCGGCTTGAGCTGAAATTTTTTTCATAACACGATCCCTTTCTTTTTATTTTTTATTTTTAAAGACCATTTACCATAAATATTTATTTTAAATATTCATATTATAATAATAAATTATAACTATTCTGTCAAGACAGAAAAATTCTAATAAACTCCAATAAAAAAACAGCTATCTCTGACAATAGCCGTTTTAAATTTGCCAATTTAAGCAATCAACCTAAGCTACTAATAATCAACCAGGTGACGAGGCCGGATATTATGACATATACCAGGCCAAAAACACTTAACTTAAAAGTACGAGGTTTTTTCGCTGGGATATCGGGATGGTAAACATTTTCCATGTTGACTCCAGAATTTTTTTTAAAAAATAACTAATGTTAATTATACGAACTTTCACTAAGGACTTTCACTAAGAACTTTACCAAGAACTATTTACCAGAACCCCATCAATATTTTACCGATTTCCATTTCTTCTGAACTAAGTTCTGAACTCAGCTCTCCTTTCGCTGAAGCGACAGCGTCGAAAGCAATTTCTGCGTCTTCGACACTACCTATTGATTCTTTAAGATTCTCGAATACCCTCTTCGGAACATTACCTAATCTTAAAACCGCCCGTTCATAGGCCTCTAATTCATACCAGGAAGAAGGATCTGAACCCTGCAAAACGGCGTTTAGAAACAGTTTTTTTGGATCCACTATAGTTTCCACTGTGATCTCCTTTATTTAATGATTTTTAATGAAACAATTAATTTATTTTATGTAAATAATATATTGACACAATAATCATATTTTTGCAAGGGGATAAAAAAACGCCTTATTCCTATAAAAAACAGCCCCGACGGGCTATTTTTTAAATATCTCTTAACAAAATAAATCAATAACCTTCTTAAGGATTAATTTTTTCCTTATCAGTAAATACTACTAATCGCTTAGAATAACTCTTAGAAACTTTATCCCAAACACCTTCACAGGTAATAAGATTGAGATGCGCTTGACCGTCACTAGAATTAAACACATTCGTAACATCATCTTTTGGGCCATAAGTTCGCAGTTCACGTACTATAAAAACAGTCGTTGATCCCTTTTTATTTTCGACGTATATTTTATCCCCTTTTTTTAATTTAGATAAATTATTAAACACCGTCGCTACACCGTTTTTCCAGCGACCGTAATGCCCAGTAATAACCGCGCTACCAATATCCCCTGGCCGTGGTCCAAGATTAAACCAAGCGGCGTTAACAGCGCCTTGAGGAACGCCGACCGCGCCTTGAGGAGTAACCCCTACACTTTCTAGCCCAGCGTTAACTCTTATCTTAGGAATTTTAAGACGACTGGGCATTCTTGAATTCTCTTGTTCTGGAGAAACGACGCTTGAGCTAGCCACTCCAGTCTTAGCGACAACAACCTTTGATAAAACTGGACTGCCACTGACTAACTTAACGGGTTTTTTATAAGAACCCTGAACCGGCAGACCAAAAATAAAAACTGAAATAAGGAAGGAAGGAATGGCAATCTCCATCAAAATAACAATAAATAATGACCATCGGACGGAAACTTTTGGTAACATAAATTTTAACTTTTATGTTTTCTTAAAACTAGAAATAATGCCGTCGAAACTAACAGAAAGAGACCAGAAAATATAACGAAGTTCCAAGAAAGACTTTCCTCTAACGGCGGAACTCCCGCGTTAGGAAGACTAGGAGAAGAAACTAAAACATTAGCAAAAGCATAACCGAGAGCGATAAAACCATTACCCCTACCTTCGACTGTAGCAATATTACGAGTAGAAACCGCCACATTAGTTTGACAGGTATAAACCCATTTTTCACTTGGGTCAAGTAACCCGTCATCATCAATATCACCAGAAACAATAGAAACTGGACTACATTTGTCATCAACAACTGTTACGTTATCCATGGTTACTACTCCAGGGTTAGTTACTGTATAAGTATATTTAACATTCCCACCTCCGAAAGGAAACGGGGTTAAACGACTCGGGACTTTGACGATATTAATAAGAGGGGCTGGCAAAGGAGCGCCAACTACAACAGTCGCCACTGCTGTCGCTACCGCTATCTGACGATAGGCATCATCGCCATAACCCGTAGCAATCGCTGTATTAGTGGTAGTATCTGAAAGAGTAGCGACACAACGGTATCGCCAGTTTTCACCTGGGTCTAATTTAGAATTATTATTTAAATCACCGGACCACAAACTAACTGAACTACACTTATCATCACTAACTTTAACATTAATTAAGGCTAACTGTCCGCCCACATTCCAAACATTATAATTATAAGTAACTGAGCCGGGTCCATCTGATAAAGCTAAAGGGGTTGGAACCTTAGAAATACCAATTACTGGCACAAGCGGCGTCCCCATACTTCCGCCGCCGCCAGACGGGGCTGGCACGGGAATATCAGTATTAATAATTGTACAAGTTCTATCCGTACCCGCGGCAAGAGTTATGCTCCCGTTAGAATCACAATTCCCGCTAAAACTTTTTACATAAGAAGTATTAGCATCTTCGCTTATTACATAAGTACCCGCCGCTAGCGAATAAGCCGTCCCCGGTATCGAGGTTCCGACCGCCGGACTCCCGGCTACATCTACGCCAGCATTTTTCAAATGCACATTAAAATCCGCCGGAACAGCTGTCCCGCCGTTACCGTTAACAACGAGCTTAATAACATGAAGAGTCGCCGGAACAGGCGGAATATCAGTATTAGTAATTGTACAAGTTTTATTAGCGCCAGAAGCAAGAGTCACGTTTCCACTAGCATCGCAATCACCACTAAAACTTTTTACATAAGAGGCATTAATATCTTCACTCACTACGTAAGTCCCCGCGGCTAGTGAATAAGTGGTCCCCGGCGTGGTCGTTCCAACCGCTGGACTCCCGACGACATCAACTCCAGAAAGCTTAACGTGTAAATTAAAATTAGAACTAGTTGCCGTCCCGCCACTATTATTTACTACTTGTTTAATAACATGCAAAGTCGCGGGAGTGGTCGTCGGAGTAGAAATATTATTAGCATCCAAAGTAACTTGAGTTTGCGCTAAGGCCCGACCATATAAAATAGCCCCTGTTTGCATGATAATTTGTTTGGCGCTCAAAATATTCCCATTGAATGTTGAGTATGTTCCTAGTGTTGCTCCGGTTGGGCCCCCAACTTGCCAAAATATATTTGAAGCTTGGGCTCCCCCAATAAGTAATACTTTAATGCCGGCCGGCACACTACCGCCTGAGGCGATATTAAGATCTCCGGCTATTTGAAATATCCAAACGTCGCTAGAACCGCCCGAAAGCGTCACATCGCTAGCAACATTAACATCAGTGCTCCATTTATAAAGTCCTGGCGCAAACGTTTGCCCGCCAATGTTTCCAAGAAATGGCTCAACGCTATCAGGTAGTGGTCTTAAAGCCGCGTTAGAGTAAGCCGCTTCCATATCAAGAACGGCATCGTCTACTAAGGTCATATTAGATAACGGCGGATTACCGGCAAAACAAGCTTGGTCGCCACTACCAACGTAGGCCGCATTAGTACCATATATTGTTCCCGTAATTTCTGAACAAAAAACATTATTCATCGCTGCCGCCGTAATCGGGCTAGAACCGATATTGCCGAGGATAACCGAAGTATGACTACCAGTATTAGTAATGCCGGTTTTTGATAAAATCGAAAAATTACCAGCCGTCAAAAGATTAACGGCGGCCGGGCCAGCCGCTAGAGCCGTCATCGGACCGCTTAAACCAAGAACCATTAAAACCGCTAGAATAACTACTGATACTTTTTTGTTAAATTTTTTCATATAATTTATTGATTACATTTTTCAATTTTTTATTTTATTGTCCGTGCCCCACCAGAGGCTTCCCCGCTCCATAATTTTTTATAATATTTATTAGTTAGTTATTGCTTTCTTTTACGGATTATGGTACTTATGTATTAGGTACTCATTAGTTTTGTCTCCAAAATCAAATAAAGTAGAAAATAATAAACGGAATTTGGTTAATAGTAAAGATTTAATTATATAATAATTATAGTAAAGTTTTACTATAACGTCAATGTATGCATAAGATTACTATGTCAATTGCCAAAAACGTTAGAAAATACCGTCAAAAAGCGGAATTATCACAAGACAAGCTCTCGAAGCTAGCCGGAGTAACTTTGCATACCATTACCAAAATAGAATCCGGGGCCACCCTTGATCCGAGAGTAGAAACCGTCAAAAGAATTGCCGATGCCTTAGGCTGTAAAGTCGACGAACTATTATAAAAAATATAATCTACTTTTTTAGTTTTATCACCGCCTTCCTGCTAATATTTAAAACAACGAAAAAACACGGATATCGCTCCGTGTTTTTATTTGATACAGATAAAAAATAAAACCAGTTGCTGAGGGCAACTGGTAAACCTTTAAGTTTCCGAATTTTCCGAATTCAAAGTATAGGGCTAATATTCCCCACTGGGATTCCGAATTCTTTAAGCCTAAATTCAAGTTTCTCCAAAAAATCTGAATTAGCCATGTAATATAAACTACCAGGACAATCAGGATCTTCATATGGGCTTAATTTATCTTTAAGCCCTACGGCAGTTAAACTATACGATAGATCAACCTCTTGCCCCTTTGGCCCAAAAACAGCACTTATCATCACATAATCAGGTAAGCGGCCTATAAGATAAGCTGACCGTTCAGTCAAACTTTCTGAATAGGTAACTAGTTGGACTATCAGGCTCGCTTGATCCTTAGACAGATAGCATCCTAGCAAAAGAGGAAAAACAGCCCAATCCTTAGAATCAATAAGGCTGGTGGAAAAATGGAAATAACCATGCCCTCGTCTCTCTGCCGAACTCAAAATCAAATGATGGCGACGAAAATTTTGCCATACTCTTCCCTTCGGTTCAACTCGTCGTGAGCATACGTAATCTAAATAATATCTAACATTACTTTTTTGATCAGGCGGCCTGCCTATTAATCCATATTCTTCATATTCTGCGAGCATGCCCAGTAGCCATCTGATCGAACCCTCAAAAAAATGAGAGTTTTTGATGTGCTTATACCAGAAATCTTCTAGTTTAATCAAATCCCCCCTAAATAATCGCTGATTATCTGGCAACATCTCATGCAGTTTAGAGATATCCGCCTTGCTCTTGGCGATAGCCAGAATAGCTAAATACATGTGACCTAAACCTGTAATTTTAAAGAACCCGAACTTTTCATTCCACTCCTTGGTGGCAGCTTGAGACTTATTCATCTCTTTCTCCTTCTTTTAGTCTTTTGAATCACCGCTAACTTTCTCTAGAAAGCGCTATATTAGTGACTAAGTAATATAGCCGCGATGTCCTCAACGCCTCGCGTTTCATCTTGAGGAATATTATTCTAATCAGCCACTACTACTAGTAATGTTTGAACTAACACTTTATAGTTCACCGATTTTCATGCCGCTGGCATGCCTTCTCCCGGATGATTTGAAGAAGAGGCTAGCCATAAAATCATTATGGCTAGTCTCCTCGTCAAATTATATAAAAAAGTAATTATTTATTGTAAAACTTATATCTATTTTTGTCAAGACTAAACATAACAAATATACCAAAACCCGTTCACTTAATGTGGACGGGTTTTTTATCGAAACAGCTAAAAATTTATCTCTCTTTTACTGCTTCTAACAAAACCTTCTCAAACACACAATCATAATCGCTGCCCAGCAGTTGGGGGGATTTATTGATCCTATCCCGATCTAATGTATTCTTTATTATTTTTCTAACAAAACCTAAGCGCTCCGCAGTGACAACATCTCCATTATCGCCCCCTTGCCAAATTAACAATCCTTTATTTTCAAGAACCCTAAAAGCTTCCCCAATAGCTTCATCTTTTAATTGCCTTTGCTCATCGCGTGATAACTGCGAATATTTCTCCATTTCCTTATTAGTAACCAGGTCTCTCTGCTCGCTAAATAGCTTACCCCTTAATTTCTTTAATTCACTTGAACTATCACTTTGTGAGCCGCCCAAATTTGAAACAAATAACGCGCCGACAGAGGCGTCTTTAATCGGCAATCTCTTAACATCGCCTCTAAAATCAAGCTGACCCCGCCGTGAAGAATCATAAAAATTAGAAACATACAATTTTTTATCTAAATTGTTTACATCTATTAACTCATACCCTTTCGCGGTGGGACCAGCAATTTCGATATATGGACCTTTAAGCTCTCTTAGCTTTTCCTCAATATTAAAATCTTTCTCATAATAATTAGCGAGAGTTTCTTGATTACTAATAGACGAAATACCTTCAAAAGTCATAATTTATTTGTGGAGCGGCAATACAGGGAAATTAGTTATAGATTTAAGCCCTTTTTAAAATTTTTACTACCCCCTTATCGGCATCAACTTCAACTAAATCTCCATTTTTTAATACTTGCGTCGCAATTTTAGTCCCAATAACACAAGGTATCTGCACCTCTCGCGATAAAATAGCCGCATGACAAGTAATCCCGCCTTCGTCGGTAATAAAAGCGGCCGCTTTTTTCATGGCTGAAATAAAAATTGGCATGGTCATATAAGAAACTAAAATTTCCCCGGCAAGAAAATTCGCAACATCTTCTTTTCTCAAAATGATTCTTACTTTTCCCGTTACTAGACCCGGACAAGCGGTCTGTCCCTTTAATTCTTTCGTGCCGCTAATAACGACGTTATCCTCTAGCCTAAAATCATACTGCTTTTTTAATTTTTCCAGTTTTTCCGAGCTAACTACTCCCCCGTTAAATAATAATATTCCTTCACCAGCTCTCTTTTCTAACTCTTTCTGACTCGGTATAGTAAAATTTCTTATTTCATCCCAACTTATATAAACAACTAGACTGCCAAGTCTCGGATACAATTTTTTTAGCATTGGCGTGAGCGAATCCCAACAATCTATAATTTTACTATCCACTGTTTTTCTAAGCTCTAGCGCTTTAGTTCTAATCTCGGCATTAAATCTTTTTTCATCCAAGGGTACAAACTGCGCTATATAATGAAGCTGCCAAACATCAAAAAGCTTATCTAAATAGGCGACAAATTCCGAATTGGTTATTTCCGTCTTATTATTAACCCTAATTAGATAATCTACGCTGGCGGCGTCTTTTAAAACTAAATGATCTATATAATCCTTATCCGCCTCAATCTTTAATCTAATAATCTCATGAACGGAATTAATTTGCCCATCCAAATTACGGTAGGCGGCGGTCAAACCATCCTTCAAAACAAAAACATATATCGGTATTGGTGGCATTGGTTCGCCTAAAAATTCTTTCTCATACCGTCGACCCCACATTTGCAAATGGACTAACGGAAATTCTCGCGTGAAGGCTTTTACTAAAATAATTTTCATAACAAAAATTGACTAATTTTTATGAACCTCTAATTTTTCCGCTATTTCAATTAATTCCTGCAAACGACTTTGATCGAGTCTATATTTCTGGCCACGAAATATTAATGCGACAAATTTTTCACCCCGTTCGTTAGTAGTAATATTAATATCAAAATGTTCGGTATAGCCGATAGGGCCACCAATATCATTAACCGAATTAAAACCACAAACTTCTTGACCGTTTATTTCTCTAACTAAAATTGCTTTCAAAAAGGAAGCAATCGACCAATCGTGAGTAGAATTCAGCAGGTCAACTTGGGAACCTGATTTTAAACGATCAGCCATTCTGATATATATATCTACCCGCCGAGCGATCTTGGCGGCCGTTTCTAAAGGCGACTAAGTTTTAGAGTCGGGTCGTTTATCATCATAACTAAGGTATAAGTCCTGTTGCTGCGTATAATAATCGTCAAGACGCCGTTTTCGTTCCTCGGGCTGAAGACTATCAAAATCTGGGCCCAATATCTGTTTTTTTAGAGCTAACACGCTAGTCATGAATGTTCCCTTTTCATCATACTCCGGCTTTAAATCATCCTTAATAGCTAAAGATAATTTTTTCTCAGTCGGTGATTCGTCAATAGCCAAAATCACCGTATCGATTGTCCGCTCGGTATCGCTAGAATACGGCTTGATGACGTCTTTTTTCGTAAGTTGCTTGCCAAAATCAATCGCCATCTCTACCCCTTCTTCGGCCAACCCCGTATGCGATGAGCTAGTCGACAAAACTTTTTCCCCGTGCCGAAGAAAGATCGCATTAATATTAACATTTCTGCCAAATTTTTCTGGATTACTTGATAATTCTATTTTATTAACGGATGATTCTATGGACATAAAAATCTTAGATTTAACTCTTGAACATTAAATAAATCTTCTATTACAGCTTTTTTGATTATTATATCCATATTATTCATTAATTATATAATAACATTTACTAATGCTTAACGAGTTTATTCTTTAAATCTTCTAAATAGTAGCGCGGCGCGATCTTCATTTTAATCGATTTATTTACTTCTTTTAAAACTAATTTTTTATCCTTTTTAACGGCTTTCAATAAAAGCGCAAAAAAAGTACAAGGTTCATGTTTGCCGGTCTCTGAAGAATTTAACATCCGAATTAAGATGGGGACTAATATCTTAAGATCAAGGATTAAAATATTTTCAACTAAAGTAACATCTCTAAAAATCTTATCTCCGTCCCTCTCTATCTGCTTCAAACTGCTTTTTAGTCTTTCAGCTTCAATTATCGTTAGCTGCTTTAAAAATTTATCAATATTTATTTCTTTTCTGTCTATTAGATTTTTTTCAAGTAATAGGATAACCCAATCATCAGAGAGATTAATTAAATTATGGAAATTACCCCAACCATTCTCTTTCACTACGTAAAACCAACTCCGCCAAGATTTTAACTGACTTTTATAGTATTCCTTAGAAAACTTAAAATAATCGGAATAAGATGAGTCTTTTTCCGTCGGAATCTCTCTAATCAAAGAAAAAACAAATTTTATTTCTTGCTTAACTGGGGCAAGACCCCTATTCTGTGGTTTAATTTTTCCAAGAATTCTTATTTTAGCATTACGCGCCTCCGGATGAGGACTCAATAAATTAATCTTATCGGCCGTAAAGCCATGTGGAGGGAGTAAAATTATTCTTTTAACTATCTCCGAACTTTCTTCTTTTAAACGGACAGAAAAACTGGCTGGTCTTTCTACAATTTCGTATTCTTCGGATTGAAAAAATTGCTTTATAATTTTTTTAAAGAGTGAGGATTCTGTAATTTGAGTATATAAGGGCGACATATCAGAATAGAAAATTCTCATGATTATATTATAATAATTTTTCTACCTCATTTAATACTTTCTGACTGATTAATTTATGCCCAGCCATATTTGAATGTAGACCATCTTTGTACAAATAGTTAGCTTTCCAACTATTCTCATCAATATCTAAGGGAATAAATGTAATATCTTTTTCTTGGCAGAGCTGCTTGAAATGAGATTCAAATAATTGCTTCCGGTCATTCTTAAAATAAGATTGTTCTCCGTCAAACGGACTAGACTTAGGATTTGTTTTAGACTCATCATAAAATCCGCCGCCGACTGCTATCACATGGCTGCTACCTTTTTTTAGAATATCCAACAACTCGGACATTTGGTTAATATAATCATCTACCGTGGAAACAAAATTATCAGGAGTATTTTTAGCTTTTACATTATTACCACCGGTAGAAACTATCGTAATTATTTCCCCGTCTCTTCCATATTGCTCTAGCCAGGTAGGAAAATTTTTAATAGCAAAATCAATAGTAGCTCCCGGTTTACTAAAATTATATACTTCGTATTTTTCTCCCACTCCGCCCTCAGAATACATTTTCTGGTGCAAGGCTTGTTTAAGGTAGTCACCCCAGCCTCCGTTTTCTCCTCCAACTCCATAAACAAAGCTCGAACCTATTAGAAAAATCTGTTTCATATTTTTTACGTTATTATATATAAATATGTTATACAATTCAACAAAATCTGGCAATGCGTAAACCTCTTGGAAGAATGTCTCTAGAATAGCAAAAAATGCCCTAAGGATAAGACATTTTTTGTGTAAGCTCTTTCTGCGGTTTGATTATAAATTTAACAAATAGTATTAGATAATAGTGCCGTTAAAAATAATATGTTATTATAAAGAAAAACAGAGATAATTATATGTTTAAAGAAAAATTAGAAAACGCCGAACTTAAAAAGACTAATGAGGTTGACGCTCAAACAATAAAGGAAAATGTTGCTCTATCGGAGAGGGTAGTTCTAAAAAGGCCCTCGGAAATTATGCGAATAATGGGAGGAATAAGAGATAATTATCGAAAAATTATTAATTCTTTCCATGAATCTAGACCGAACTTAATCGGAAAAATGAGCGAAGAACTGACGTTTACGGAAAAAGAGGCGACAATTGACGGTGTAAATTTCTCCAAGTGCCAGATGGATACTTTACTGGCAGAATGTAAATCAGGGCGACCTTTAGAGTTTGAAAGTTTCAGCCCCTATTTAGCCGACTATAATCGCAAGACCGGAGATATCTGGGAAAACATGTTAGTAAAATCCGATGAGATCGGCCTCGCCGTGGCCAAAACCCTGCGTGAAGAATTTCCCGAAGCCAGAATGATTTCTTTATATGATGAATATAATAGTGAAATGTCTGACTCCTCTGATGCTCGCGGGCTACCACTACGTGATGCGCCGCAATTGCCAATTTCCGACACGGCTAAAATTAATTTTAAAAAGAATATTGAAAATATTTTACAACACCGAGGCGTCCTAAAAAATGATGATGCCGCCGGAAAAAATTACCTTTTGATATCGGAAAGCGAAAAGGTGAAGGAAGCGGAGCAATTGGTGGCTAGATTAGAGAATGTTAATGGTAAAAATTATTTACAGAAGAACGGAGAGGCAATTAAATTTATTAACCCCGACGCCGAAAATCCAGAATATTCAGAAATTACATTAAAAACAAAAAATGGCCGTTGGATGTGCGAGGCTTTAGACGCTTCGTCCTATTTAAAACCGGAAAATTTACAAATATCCCATCTAGTAGTTTTGCCGGATCATTTTGTTAAGCAGCAGGATAAAGTCTGGGAAATACTCAGAGTCCTGGGTATTGAACCCAATAACTACCATAATATTTTTTATGACGAAAATCTGCCGCCAGACAAAGTTACGGCTATCATAAAACAGGAAATAGACAAATATCGAAGAGACTAGTCTAGAGAAGCAAAAAAACACCAATAACCTGGTGTTTTTTCTAGATTAAGCTCCTTCTGCGGTTTGGTTATAAATTTTCAGAAATCTTACCATAACTTTTAACTGGTGACCAAATTTGACCCGGTTCCGATTTTATCAAACCGCCAAATATTTTAGCCTCGGGGCTTAATTTCAGCTTGTCAACTAATTCTTTAAGATGAGAAAAAAATACATGTTCACAATCATTATTTATCTCAAAATTATAACCAATATAAAAATATATATCCCCCTGACTATCGACAACTCCTCTGACTATTTCCATTATTAGGTCGACTTCGACTTTTGGCAACCAATCTTCTTTTTCGAACCAAACCGCATGAGAATAAGGAAGGTTCTGCTCTGCGATAAATAAAATATTTTGATGTACACAAAACATCCTACGACTTTGATGAAAGGTGACCGTATTTTCATCTTCCGTTACTCCGTATTTTTCGGCGAATTCATTCATATTTTCTACTGATTATAAAACAAATATACCAAATATAAATTAAAAGTTCAAACAAAAACAGGCATCTCTGTCTGTTAATGTTTTGTGGGCTCCTTTGGCGGTTTGGTCATAAATTTAGAGAAATAAAAAGAGCGTTATCACTAACGCTCAGTAGTTTGATTACTCAAACTTAATAAACTATCTGACAATAACTTACGAAATGAGCCAAGCAAAACCGACATCGGTCCGTAAAGATCTATAATATATAATGTCACTGCAAGCCTCAATGCCAAAAGAAGGGCCATGACGAATTATATTAAAATTAATCTCTTCGCCGGATGAAATTTTAATAGGATTATGCATGACGATAATGGAAGATAAGCCCATGTTTACCATAATATCTTCAGCATCATCTAAAATAGAGCAGATCGCATCAATAGATGGCGCGGTTAAATTACGCCAACCATTCTTCGTGCGAATTCTCCTGCCGTGGTTTTCCTCTGCATGAACCCATCCTTTAGTAATAATAATCTTCGATACAATGCCGTCCATGAAAATAGTGTGTGACTTAAAATCGTCTGAAAAGAATACTTTTCTAACAGAATCATCTAAATAGAAACCCTCATTTTGTAGAGTGACCGCCCAGCTGAAACCATTATATCCTTTAGATTCAATAGTTAAAAAAATATTTCCAGATTCTATGTCTTTCCGCCAACGTTTAATAACGCACTCACCGGCGTTAATTCTCCTGACCGCTTCGTCAGGAGTGCTAGCTCCTGTTTGTGACATAATATTTTTGACCAAAGCATTGAGCTGGCCACCCGTCAAACCAGAAATAATAAATTCACTTTTATCCATGATAAATCTCCTAGCGCTAATTTGCGCCTTTTATTTTCTCTCATCCGAGAAGGAATTATGACCGTTGTTGGTCATAACCAGAAAACGCCGATAGAATCAGCATTTTTTGGTTATGGCCACTAATAGTGTTTATTAAAGAATTAAATAATTATATCATTTATATATCATATTGTCAATATTTTATAAATCACAACTAAAATGTATTTTCATTAATAATAAAAATAGACTAATATTAGTCTATTTTTATTATTAAGCTCCTTTTGAAGTTTGGAGTTTGGCTATAAATTCTACGTCTTGGCGTTCCATTCCTGAAAAAATTCTTTTAAATACTGGCTCATGATTTGATGACGATGTCGGGCAATTTTTTTAGCTGTTCTGGTATTCATTAAATCCTTTAAAAGTAAGAGCTTTTCATAAAAATGGTTTATCGCCGTACTATTATTTTTTTTATACGAAGCAAAAGTTTTATGAAATTTAGGCTTTATATCTGGATTATATATTTCTCTCTGCCTAAACCCATTGTAGGCAAATGTTCGGGCGATACCAATGGCTCCAATCGCATCGAGCCGATCGGCGTCCTGGACTACCATGCCCTCACTTTCTATTTTATTAACAACACCAGCTCCTTTAAAAGAAACCCGATCAATAATATTACAAACTTTATTAATCTGTTCATCGTCGACCTGTAGTGTTTGCAACCATTTTTTAGACAAAATACTCCCCTCTTTATCATTATCATTAAACTTCCAATCGGCAATATCATGCAATAGCGCGACTAACTGCACAGTAAACAAGTCCGCTTTTTCTTTCTTAGCTAAATATACTGCCATTTTCCAGACTCGATAAACATGCCAAAAATCATGCCCGCTACCTTCGCCGGATAATTTTTGCTTGGCAAATGCTGCGGTTTTTTTAATAATCACTGCTTTATTCATAATCTAATTATAACGTTTAAGTAAACGCTTTTCAATTCCCGTTACGGCTAAACCTTAATTGATGAATAGACAACAAAAAACACCAATAAAATGGTGTTTCTCGTTTGGAGCTCATTTGGCAGTTTAACTTTAAATTCAGAAATATAAAAACCCTCGTCGCATGTACGAGGGCTTAAAATGAAATTATTCACTTAAATTATTATTTTATTTCATTTTTTTCTACAAGAGCAGGGGAAAAAATGAGATCCCAAATCGTTGGACAATTCTTTTCCAGCTCACCTTTAATCTCCTTATAACCAACAAATTGCTCATATGGTTTAAGAAATTGTATAAAGCTATTGACTTGATGTATGTGGGACCGAATTTTTTCATCCCTATAAGTATTTCTTACAATTTTTTCAATCAGTTTAACGGCTGACGAGAAGTCTTGATTCCAAACAATTTGTTTTTTGATCATTGATACCGTTACTACTTCGGACAGAGGGACGGTATAAATTACTTCACAGATTTCTTGAAATTTATCAATGTTAAAATTATAATATCTGTCTAAATTATAATATCTAGCGACCGTTAAAATATTTTTCCAGTTATTCCCGTGCCCAGAAATTATTTTTTCCTTTATCTCTTCCAACTGCTTTTGAGCTTTTGCATCTGCAGCGAGCTTTTGAGTCTGCCTTTCCTCGGCTTCTTTCGCAGCCAACTTTTTTATTTTTCTCTCATTTCTTTTGGATGTAATTTTAATAGCTGCAAATACGACTAAAATAATTGCGATAATAATCACCAAAATTTCCGCCGTTTTCGCAATCCATGGATGTTCAAGAGGACGAAAACCTTTTTTAATCTCCGCAAAAAATAAACATCCTAAGTAGTAAAGATTGCTTACTGCTAAGACAATAATATTCGCAATTACTACCCCTAAGGAAAAAAGACGTTTTGCGGGGAAATCGACATCGCCATGCCAAGTAAAAATCGAAGACAACGATATTGCCGCCGGAATCCATACATATTGAGTCCCAAAATTAACCCAATATTGCCAAACACAGACTGCGGTAAGGAAAAATACCAGCAATTTGCTTATCTCTGAGTAATAATGATTACTATTAAAGATACTATTAAAGAACCTGGCGTCCCTAAATGACACAAAAAATGAAGACATTACTATGAATAATGCTGCAGGTATTAGCCAGGAGAAGATGTCGAAACTGGTTTTGTTAGAATTATTTTGGCCTAAAGAAAGTAAAATAATCGCACCGGTAGCGAGCAGTACCAACCTCCTGAGAACCATTATTTCCGGTCTATTTCTAGAGTCCCATCTCTTTTCTACCATAAAAATTGTTAGAGCTGCTGAAAAGACAACTACAACAACTATTTTTTCGATAAAAGAAAGATCAAAGACAGACACAAACAGGAAATAAAAAAGAGTAAGAAACGTCGGAAATGTTATTGAAGCGTAAACTTCGGACCATAAAGCTGTTAAATTTAGCTTTTTCATTTTGACTCCTATAAATTTTGTTAAAGAATTCGGGAGTATTCTCAATACTTTTAATCGTATGAGGTTATCCAATCTGAATAACTTTTACGTGCCACCCGTTAAGCCGCACGAATTGTCATAATAATTACATATTTTAACAAATACGTCAATACCTACTATCTCGTTCTATTTGCAAGTCTAAGTGATAAAAATATAAACACAAAACAGCCCTTTCGGACTGCTTCTATTTTGTGAGCGGGTAACGGGAATTTCGCGCTCGCTTTTCGCCAGAAAGCGAAAAGCTCACTTGTCCAGAGTAGCCGCTAAACGCTCTTTTAGGTCGCGTTTATCGTCGCTCGATTATTCGTCGTCGCTTCCGCTCCTCCTCATATCTCGCTCGCTACTAGTTCGATTCCCGAAACTTAACTATCAAATAAAAAAGACAGGATTCATCCTGTCTTTTTTATTTGTGAGCGGGTAACGGGAATTTCGCGCTCGCTTTTCGCCAGAAAGCGAAAAGCTCACTTGTCCAGAGTAGCCGCTAAACGCTCTTTTAGGTCGCGTTTATCGTCGCTCGATTATTCGTCGTCGCT